>JBIIIP010000003.1:0-55305 GCA_044234625.1 Pirellulales bacterium
CTGATCGGGAGGTCATGGCATAGAAGCGGGAAGCGGCGGGGGATGCCATGGGGGTCGGGTCCCGCACGATGCGGTTGCCCCGGCCGTCGATGATGAACCGCTCGGTGGTCGAGGGGTCCGTCTTGGCACCGAGCGGCACGTGGCCGGATGGGCCGTCGAGATCGAGGACGATCTGCGGTTGGGCTTTCCCTTCGGTGACGACCGTCGTCCCGAACTGCCGGCCGTCGATCTCCATCCACAGAGGCGGGCCATCGGCCGTGGCCAGACAGGCGGGGGCGGCGTCGCCGCCGGTGTCGATGTCGAGCAGGAGCACCGTGCACGGATCGGTGGCAGCGCCGAGAAAATGCAGCACGAGGCTGCCGTCGTGATCGCTCACGAGCCGGTTTGGCGCCGGCGTGGTGCAGCCATTGCGGAGGGGGATGCCGGCGTCGGCCGGCGGCAGGCCCTCGCCCCACCGCTTCTCCACTGCCGCAAGATCGCTCGCGCTGAAAGCCACCCGCGGGCTCCGCTCGATCAGGTCGGCGATCACCTGCGTCGACGTGGCTGCCGGAAAGTCGAAGGTCTGCCAGATGGTCGGGCCAAGCTGCCGGCTGTCGGCCAGATGGATGGGCGTGCAGTAGCCCTGCAATTCCGCCTCGACCTCGGCGGGGCGGGCCACGGCGGCGATGGCATGGGCAAGCCTGTCGAGGAAGCGTTGCTGCTCCGACTCCGGGCCGGGCTTCCGCAAGGCTTCCTGCATCTCCCTGACGGCGAACTCCGCATCGAGCAGTTGGTCGAGCGAGAAGGCTGGGCCCACGGCCATGTCGTATCGCTCGAGGGCGGCGGCCAGCCGCTGCCGCAGGGCGGCCTGGGCCCGCTCCTCCGGCCAGGAGGACGGGCCGCCGAGCCCCGGCGCAGCCGCCGGGGCCGCTGCGGCCAGGCCGATCGCCTGGCGATGGTCGCGGCCCATGGACGTGAAGAGGCCGAGCAGGTCGTATTGATCCTTCACCCGCGAAGCCTTGTCGACGAGGTCGCGGCCGGCGAGTCGGCCTTGGGCCGGCCCATCGGCGGCAACGGCCGCGGCATCGTCGAGGGAATCGATCGCGGTGGCTTCGAGGGCCTGCGAAAGCTGAGCCAGGGCTGTGGAAGCGGTCTCTGGTGCAACGGTTCCGCCGTCGGGCACGTTGGCGAGCATGGCACGCAGCGGCCCGATGCCGGCCTGCAATTGCGACCATTCCGCAGACAGGCCCAGCACCTGCTGCTTTGCCGCCGTCGCCTTCTGGGCTTCTTCTGGACGGACCTGGGCGTAGTTGTCGTAGCCCCTCACGACGGAGGCAAGCACTTCGTCAAGCGTGGAGGGCGAGGCTTTTTTGGGCGGGTCTTTCAGCAAGGCGACGATCTTTCCGATGTCTGCCTTCACGCGGAGCGAGGCGCGGAGGCCGTCGGCCGACGCGAGGAGCCGTTGGATGATCAGCGACTCGCGTTCGGCGGTGGCGTCGGCGAGGACGCGGCGGAGATCGGCGACGAGACGTTCCGGGTCGATTCGCCACGGAGCCGGTGGGGATGCGGCGGTCTGCACCCGCAAAACCCGGGGACGCATGCGGGTCCACCGGGCCGCGGCGGCGTCGTAGTCGTAGACCACGGGCCGCAGGGCGTCGTCCTCGCCGGGCTCCATGGTGAGCAGGCCGCCTCCCATCACCACGTGCACCGGCCGGCCGGTGCCGTCAACGCCGCGGAGCCGACGGCCAGGAGCGAGAAACAGGCGGTAGAAGCCCAGATCGCCCAGCACGAAGCCATTGTCCGCAGCTTTGAGAAACGCCACCGCCGCCTGCCACGGAAGAGGCTTGGCAACGATGCCGGCTTCAGGCTGGGCCTGGGTGAGGAGCTTTCCCCGAGCGCGGAGCGACGGACGGAGCGGCGCGGGCTCGAACGCTTCCGCGGGATCGGGAGTTGCGAGGAAGGCGGTCGCCACGATCGCCTCCACCTGGCAGGGGTCCGAGTCCACCGCCCGCTGCAGTGCGGCGCGCAGCTGCTCCGTTGGCACGGCATCGGACCGCGGGGCGACGGCCTTGGCGGCCTCCGCAGCCGCAAAGAGCTTCAGGGCGATATCCCCGAACACGGCCTCGCCCCGGGCGGGCTGCGAAAACGGCTGCCAGGCCGCGGCAAGCACCGCGCAGGCCTCGGCATACTTCATGGAGCCGACCAGCCCATCGGCCTTCACGAGTGCGGCCCGGCCGGCAATCCAGCGCGAAGCGCCTCGGGCATCGTCGAGGAGAGCGAGCCGCTGTTTTCGGAGCCGCTCCACGGTGGCGAGATCACCGGACTTGCGGGCCGTCGCCGCCTCGGCATGCAGCGTGTCGAGCGCGGCCTGCAGATTCTCCCGCGGCGGTGCCGGGGCATCGGCCGCGTTTCCGGCGAGGGGGGCGACCGCAATCGCCGCGGTCACCGCCAACGCCATTCGCACGTTTCCAGGCATGAATTTCGAAACCGGACCCGCGACGGCAGGCTCTTCGCCGCTCATGGAGCGGGGGTGGGCTGCCTGTCGTTCCGACTGCCGCGGCGGAGGTGCACCAAGCCATCCACGTCGTAGCCGATAGAGTGCGTGGAGCCGTCGGCCATGGACATGATGAAGACGTTCGCATGCACCCCGCCGAAAACGGGATTCAGCAAGCCCGGCGTATCCTGGGTGGGAGGAAGGGGTGTCAGCACATTGGCGATCGAATCGCCCGTCCAGGCGACGGTATCAAGGTCGCTGCCGGCAAACATGCTGCAGTCGTCGTTGAGATCGAGGCCCGTGTAGTAGTTGTTCGGATTCAGGTGCTTCTCACCCACGAGGTAGGTGCTGCTCAAACCATCGAACACGTGGGCGGCGCGAACCTCGCTGCGCTGGGCCACGACCCCGTTCGTGCCCGCCATGTCAACGAAGCCGGTGGGAAAAAGGGAATTGCCTTCGGAACGCGTCGGGCCCACGCCCCACGTGATGCGCACGGCCCCGCCGTTCATCTTGTAGTCGGAGCGGTTGGTGGTGGTAGGCGCGGAGGAATTGCGCATCGTCAGGTTGTTCTTCGCGTACATGGGCGTCGGATGGCTGATGGCCTGGCGCCGGCTCGGGCAGGTGAAGACCGGGAGCGGCGCGCGGCCGGTAAGCTCGGCGAGCCCCTCCTGTGTGGTGGTAATGCTCGCGGGATCGCCATCGGAGGCCATCATGAAGAGCGGCAGTTGCTCGATCGAGGGCAGGATGCTGAAGGCCCAACTGCCGGGCTGGTTTTTTCCGAAGCCACGGTCCGGGTCGCCGGCCCAACAATCGCCCCAGCCGCCGGACGGATAAAAGCCCTGCTGGTCAAGATGCTGCAGGCAGCCCAGGGCGAGTTGCTTCACGTTGTTGGCACAGACGCTGCGCCGCGAGGCTTCGCGGGCCGCTTGCACAGTCGGAAGCAGCAGGGCCATGAGCATGCTGATGATCATGACCACCACGAGCAGCTCGATGAGCGTGAAGCCATAGCGAGTGCCGCGGCTGCCGTTATGCGATCGGCGCGGAATGTGCGGGATGGCTTTCATTGGAACTCACTCTCATCGAGGACCGTGGTTGTGCCCCACACGCTGTACACGCTCGACGCCCCCAGGCCGCCGGCGGATGAGGTGGCATTGCGGTGGCTCCACGACAACAACTGCGCATACACCCGTCCGAGCAATGATTGTCGCAGAAAGCCCGTCCGGCCGTCGCAAAAGGCGGCGACGACGCCACCGGGGTGATTCGACGACGGCATGATGATCTGCCCGCCCGTGGTGTTGCCGATCCCCAGGCCGGTAGGGTTGATCACCTGGGTGGACGTGGTGCTGGGCAAGCCGAACCCCGGCACGAAAAGCGCTGATGTAGCGTTTCCATTGGCGAACGTGAAAGCTCCGGTGCTTCCCGTGAAGTTGTTGTTCCAGAAACCTTGCACCAGGCCGGCCGTGCCGGTGATGCATTTCTCGGAAAGGATGAGCGTCATGGAGGTGCCGTCGCCGTTGGCAACGTCATCCAGCGATACGCGGCCCGACGTGCTGCCGGACGTGAACGTGGTGTCTTGCATGACGCCGTCGAAGCGACGGAAATTGCTCGCGCTGCCACAGTTGCCCGCGTAGGCGAGCCATGGTCCGGTGGTCACATCGGGCGGGCTCGACGGGCAGATAAACAGCGAGAGATACGTCGTCATGGTGGTGTAGTTGCCGGGGAGCGAGCTGACGGACCGGTAAATGTCGTTGCGCTCGATGAAGGGCATGATCATCAGCGGCCAGCCAGGAGTCAGCGTCGCGCTCGAAAGAACGAGGGAGTTGCGCCATCCCGGCAAGAAGCCGTTCGCCTCGTTGAACCGGTTCATGCCGAGGGCCAATTGATACTGGTTGTTCGAGCAGGCGACGCGGCGGCCGGCCTCGCGGGCCCCCTGCACGGCGGGCAGAAGCAGCCCCATCAGCACGCCGATGATGGCGACGACGACGAGCAGTTCCACGAGGGTGAAGCCCCGGCGGGAGGAGGCGATGCGGGTCATGGGGGTGCTCCAGAAAGGGTTCTCAATTCGTGAACGGCTGGCACACGGTCATCTGTCTGATTTCCCTACTCGTTGAATCATAGCAGCGGATTCGGATTTCAATCGCCCGCAAGGGCACGGCATAGGGCGGAGCCGTTTCATCCTCGGCGGAATCGTCGACGATATTGTTTCCATTACTGTCCACGCCGTCGGCGCCCTCGTCGATGGTGCCGTCTGCGTCGTCATCGACCCCGTTGGCCTCGTAGGCCGTCGTCCACGTGTCGTACGTGGCCGTGAGGCCGGAGCGGGCGTTGGCAACGCCGGTGAGGACAGATTGGGTCGAGAACGTACCGCTGGCGAGCAAGGTGAAGGCCGACGGAAGGCCGGTGCGTGCATTGCCTCCCAGATCAACGAAACAGCCCTTGAACGGGGCCGCGTTGGCGCCCAGGTTGGTGATCACGTTGTACCGGTAATCGGTGGGGTAGATGACCAGGCGATTTCCGGCCGGGTCACTGATTTTCGCCCGTGCGTCGGGATCGAACACCCGGATGTCGAAGGCGATCACATTGGTGAGGATGATGTCCTCGCCTTCCCGTCCGCTGGCCGAGTCGAACGTCAGACCGGTCGGAATGGTGGGGTGAGCCGGGAAAGGGCTCGCCCGATTGGGGCCATGAAAAAAACGGTTCTCCCTCAAGCCCAGGTCGGCGAGCGTGTTGGGCACGAGCGCGTTGGCCGCCGTCGAATCGGCCCGCAGGGAGATGTCGTAGGTGGTATAGGCCGCCGGCAGCGTGCCGGTGACCTGGTTGTTGTTTTCGAAAAACGGGCTTGCGCCGACGTAGCCCACGACGAGCAGCTGCCGCCGGTAGAGCGTGTGCAGCCGCAGCCCCGGCACCGGCTGAGTGGCTGAAGGCCGGCAAAACCAGGCTACTTCCGCCGTGGTTGACTCGATTTGTCCCGCGTCGAACTTGCCGGTGAAGGGGCTGGCCAGCGACCGCGTGGTGAAGAGCAGGGCGTCGTCGACGTCGGCGAGGAGCGACGACGTGCCTGTGGCCCACGAGGCAAGGCTGGAGACCACTATCAGATTCCCGTCCGCGTCGGTGGCGAAGGCGTCTTGCATCGGGCCCTCGACGATCTCGAAATAGCCCGACGCATTCTCCGCGGAAAGCGGCGGCACGAGCGGCGCAGTGGCGCCGCTAAGATCCTGCCGCAGCCGGCTGGCCGCCGACCGCATCCGGCCGGTCAGATCGACGATGGACTGGCTGTTCGTGGCCGTCCGGGTGAAGGCCCCCAGCAGGCTCGCGATGCCTGCCATCACCATCAGCGCGATCGTCGACGCGATGAGCAGTTCCGTGAGCGTGAAGCCCGCTGGATGACGGTCGCGGCGGAGGGAGGATCGCATGGTCATGGGAGGCAACAGGTCAATCGAGGTAGCGCTTCAGCCGGATCGTCTCACGGACGTTGAGGTCGAGGTTGGGGCTGTAGCCGACAGGAATCGAGCGGTCGACGATCGCGAACAACCGCCTGGTGACCGGCGACGGGGCATTCGGCGAGTCGTCGGTGATCCGGACGGTGATCCAGACGGCGAACACGTTGGACTGCACCGTGGCCGTGTTGGCGAGGCGGATGGCCTGCGCGTAGGAAAAAAACGGGTTTTTGTCGCGAGGGAAGATCACCGCGCCCGACACGGTCGTGAACGTGCCGGTGACGATCGGCTGGCCGGAAGCGCCGCTCAGGGAAAGCATCTCGGCAAGCGAGTCGGCCGGCACGCCGCTGTCGGTGGATGGAATCGCCGGGATGGCAGGAATCGCGGGCCTGTCGCTGGTGGCGGGCTGGGCCGGCACCGCGGGGATCGTCTTGCTCCTCGGAATGAAAGGGTTGATTACGTAGGTATTGCCGAGAAGCGTGTTCCACACGGCTTCGTCGAGCGATGGTGACGTGGGGGATCCAGGATTCGATGCCGGGGCGACGGTGTTGACGTTCACCCGCCCCGGCTCCCGCCACTTCGAAAAGTGATTGGCTCCGAGTTTGTCGAGACCGAAGGAGTTGATCGACGTGCCGGGGATCGACACCGTGTTTCCCGCGAACCGCGACGGCACGAACGTGGCGTCGAGAATCAGCGCGCCCAGCGTCGTCGTCGAACTATTGACGATGATCTGGTTGGTGCTCGAGGCTAGGGAATTGATGGGGAAGGAATAGGAGGCGAGAATGCCGTCGGTGCTCGTCGTGCCGGTGGGGACCATCGCCAGTTCCGCCTGGCTGATGAAGGGGCGGTTGGGCCAGTGGAACCATGCCACGGGGTTTGTGCCGCTGACGGCCGGGTAAACGCCCATGGTGGTGCCGGACTGGGAAATCCAGGGTGACGGCTGACGCCAGAATCTGGCCAGCGAGTCTGTCGTCGAGGCATCGCTCGGGCCGGCACGGCGGTTTTTTGGCCGTGGAGGCGGTGTGACGGACAGATCTGGAACCGACGCCACCACTGCCGTGTCAACGACGATGTAGGGGTTGGAGGCACTGTTGGCCTGGCTCGGGTCGGCGAGCCTTTCGAGGGAAACCGTTCCGCTTGACGCGGGGGCTGCGCCCGTCCAAAGGCGGAATCCCGCTGAAGAAGTGGAGCTGATCTGGAGCGTCGGGATTCCTGTGGCGAGGTACTCCCGCGTATTGGTCGAGGATACGCAAAGGTAAGACCCCGTTCCGCTTGTGGCGAGCCCGGTGGGCGGGGTCGCAGTCGGTGAGCTCAAGACGACGGTGGTGGCCGAGGTCACGGCCGTGCCGACGAGCCTGAACTGCGGAGTGCCGGTAGCCGCGGAAGCGGTGCCGCGGTCGAGCCGCGCTGCGGTGCCGCTCGAAAGCCGCAACTGCCAGCCGGCGAGCGACAGTGTGCCCGACGTTGCAAATGGACTCGTCTCCACCGTGCCCGACACGGTTGGAGAGCCGCCGGAGCCGTCCCAGAGCAGGGCTTGGGTCGCCGGACGGTGCAGGGTGACGAACAACTGGGCGGTCGAGGGCGTGAACCCGACGCCAGGCCTCCTCCAAGCGGCGGTTTCCACGATGACCACGTCGGGGCGTTCGGCGCCGTAGACGACCGGCGGAGAGCTCGTCACCGACCATCCGTCCGCGAGATTCGTGTCGTACGAAAAGGCGGTCATGATGGAATCGGCGTCACGAAAATCAAGGACGTTCACGGCCCACTGGGCCGCCTGGTTCGCGTCGGTCGCGCCGAGAGCCATCACGAGCGTGTAGAGACCCTTGCAGAATTCCTGCTTTTGAGCGGCGGTCTCCACCGGCCGGTTGATGTTGAACCGCAGGCCGGCGGCGATGTCGGGTGACATGACGTTGCTGCCGCCCGTCCATGTCGCGGCGTTGGCGAAAGGGATCGACGCGGCCATGTAGTCTTCGAGCGCCCGTGCCGCCAGGCCCGTCAGGCCGGGGGTCGACCAACTGTCGGTAGTGATCGTCATTCGGCTCCGCTGGGCCACGCCCTCGAGTCCGGCCGCCAGCCGTTGCGGCAGGTGCGTGGCGTCGGGGTCGTTGGGCCGGAGGACGCGCTCGAGCTCCGCCAACGTGAAGGGGTTGTCGTCGTTTCCGGTGGCCCCCACGGCCGGTCGCCGCTGGACGCTCCATCGCGGTGCGTCGGTGTCGAGGCGGGCCTCATAGGGGTCGTCCACGGCGTCAGCGCCGGCTGATCCGACCCAGGTCGGGCGGTAGAAATTGAGCGTAGGCGTGACCTGCCCCTGCGCGATCTGGGCGGCCGTCGGACTGGTCATGTAGACCCGGGTCTGCGCCTTGAGGTCGGCGACGGCATTGTTTCCCGCCAGCGTCAGTCCGTAGAGCGAGTCGGTGAAGCCGGTCGCGGCGACGCCGGCCGTGGTCTGCTGGTTGCCGACGGAATCGTCGCCCGACACACCGGGAAGTCCACCCGATCCGTAGCGGCCGTCGATCGGGCCGACGAGCGGCGGGGCGCGGCGTTGCGCCGACGTCGGTGACGAAGGCGTGGTGTCGGGAGTGCCGCTGAGCAGCAACTGCCGCCATACATTCGTGAAGGCGTAGGTGCCCGATACCGTGGGGAGCGTGGGCGGAAGAACCAATTGCGCGTTGACGTCGGCGGGGCCGTATCCCATGCCGAGGGGGGTATTCGGCGTGCCGGCGTAACTCCCCTGCTGCATCGCCACGCCGGAGGTGTTCACGTTGATCCGGCCATCGAGGTCGAGGATCAAATACGACACCTCGCACCGCAGCATGCCACCGAGTGGTGAAGGCTGATCGGGAACGACGTTCGAAAGCCACACCCCGTCGAGCACGCCGTCGTTGTCGTTGTCGACGGTGGCGGTGCTGCCTGAGCCGACGAAGGAAAGCCGGCCGAATTCCTTGACTTGGCCATTGTCGATCACTGGCTGCGCGAGCCACAGGTTCGCGGCGTCGTAGGCGTCGTAAGCCTCGGGGGTGGTCGTGCCCGCGACCGGCGTGAACTCCCTGCCGTTGATGAAGACGTCGAATGTCTGCGCCGGCAGGCTTCGCTGCGGCCCATGAGGGAGCTGCGCCACGGAGCACGTGTTGATGCCCGCCGACTGCGTCACGGCGAGAATCCGGTAGCTCGCGATGTCGCCGTCTCCCGTCCGGGGCACGATGGTGGCGATCCTGCCCGCCAGGCGGCGCTCCGCGTCCCCGGGGAGGCCGTTGAGGGTGAACGACATCACGGGGGTGGCCGTGCCGCTGAGGCTGGTTCCGGTGGCCGTGATCGGCGACCCGTATTTGTCGGCGAGGAGGTTTTCGAGCGTGCCGGTGACGGTGACCGAACCGTTGGCGCCCGAGGTGGCGCCGCGGAGAGCCGCCAGGAGCGCCGCGTCGAGGGCGTCGCGGGCGACCATGTCGGCGACCCCCAGCCGGTTGGCCACGTCCATTGCCCGCGCCGCCGCCCGCGCCCGGGCGGCGATGGTGAGCAGCATCGCCCCCGCCGCCATGAAGAGCGAAAGCATGAGAACCACGATCAGCAGGAGCAGGCCGCGGCGGGGCGGAAAAACGCGGGTGTGATTCATGGGACGGTCGTGCGCCTTCATGGGGATGAGCCGCTACTGTGCCGGAAAAACCTTCTCGTTCACGAGGAGGAGGTTTTCGAAGCCGATGACGTTCAGGGTGGTGCCGCTACTGAGCAGGGAAGAGGGCACTGCATTCGCGAATGACACGCAGGTGCGGCCAGTGCCCGAGGATGTGATCGCGGCCGACGTGCTGGTGCCGGAGACGCCCACCGAGCCGCCGGTCGCAATCCACGAAGACCGGATCGAGAGCCACTGAGGGGCGGTCGCTGGCAGGGAAGAGGATGGCGGGATGGCCAAAACCATCGAGCACGGCTTGAGCAGCGATCGCTGGAGCGAAACCGGAGTGACCGCGGCACTGGCGGCCGCGGTGATGAAGATCCCGTTGCCCATGTCGGTAAGCGTGATCGCCGAGACTTGGCCACCGGGCTTCTTGAACACGGCGATGCTCGCCTTTAGCGCGGTCATCGTCGCCGCCGGAGTGTCGGGCGGTTGCCGCGTGAGCATCAAGCCCCAGCACACGCCGCGGTTGAACTGGCGCGCCATGGCGGTGCCCGTATTCATGGTGCCGTTGCTTGCCAGAAAGGAGTTTGCCGAGAGGTCACCCGTGTCGGCCGGCCTGAACAGGATTTCATCCTCGATGAAAAAGCCCCGGCGGACGGCCGAGGTGCCGCTGTCGATCCGTTCGGCGAGGAACGTCGTGCCCGTGATCAGCGCCGCCGCCGCCGACGGTCCCGTTCCACTGAACAAGACGCTGACGGGCACTAACGATCCGGAAACGAGCGTCAGGTTTCCGGTCGAGGCGCTCAGAGCCAGGGCGCCCGTTGTAGTGACGTAGCCGGCGGACGTGGCCGAGGCGGTGGTGGCCACCGAGAGCATCTCCCCGAAGACGGCGACGGGCGCGTTGGCTCCCATCCCGGCGCCCCGCGGAAAGGCATCCTTTGCCGCCAGGCCCCGGGCCTGCACCTGGGCCATCGCGGCGGCCGCTGCCGCCGCCGCACGATCCAGGGCGGCCGCCTCGCCGAGCCGCGAGCCAGCGGCGGGCAGCACGGCAGCGATGCTCGCCAGCGCCAGCACGAGGATGCCGCACGAGACGAGCACCTCGAGCAACGAGAATCCGGCTCGCTGACGGGGCTCGGCGATGGGGCAATGAGGGGTCATTTCACACCTGCCATGACGCCCTCGCGGGCGAGCGCACGGGCCGTTTTCACGGCCGCCGCGTCAGTGCCGCTCGCCGGGTTGTTCGCGGCCACGCTGACGCGGCCGGTGCCGGGCGCGATCACCAGCCAGCGCGAATTCTGCGACTGGAGCGATGTGTCGTCTTGGATGTCGGCGAGCGGGGCGATGAGCAGATAGAGCGGGGCGAACGGCTGCGCCGGTGCCACGCCCGACGCATCGTAGAGAATGACCGAATCGAGCCCGCCCGTGCTGTTGAAGGTGATCCCGATCGAGCCCTTTCCGCTGAGCGTGCCGTAGTTGCCCGTCATCGCCTCGCCGATCCCGCTGTAGCGGAGGTCGATCGCCGCCAACTTCGGCAGGCTGGCGGCCGGCAAGGAGGCGATCGGATAGCGGGCGATCTCGAACCGCAGGCTCGACCCCGACGGTGCACTGGGCCAGACCGTGTTGTTGATCGTCTGGCCGGCCGATGAGCGGAGAGAAACGGTTCCCGCGGGGCTGCCTCCCGAAGGCAAGAATCCCATCCAGGCCGTCTTGGGGAGAGAGGACGAGTTGCCGCCGAAAAAACGAATTTCATAGCCGGTGGCCAGATCCGTCGCGTCGGCATTCTCCAGTGTCAGGTTGACCGTTGTGGACGTGGACGACAGCGTCGTCGGGGGCATGCCGGAGGAAACGGTTCCCACGGCGAACGGGGGCACGTCAGCGGTGAGGATCACGTTCGAGGCCACATCGCCGCTGGGGACACTGAAAATCAGCGCCGCCCCGGTGTCGTTGCCGAGGGCACGGGTGCGGGCGGCGAGGATGGCGGAGGAGAGGCCTTGCGAAAGCTGCCGCACGTGTGAGGCGGCGCTCGGCCGCATGCCAGCGGCCAGAAGGCCGAGGAACGATGCCATGACGACGGTCACGACGAGCAGTTCGATGAGCGTGAAAGCCCGGCGTCTGGGTGCGGTCATTGCCTGGCCTCCGCATCGAGGTTGGTGATGTTGTCGGCCTGGTTGTCCTCGGTCGCTCCCGACGGCCAGCCTCCGGCGTTGGAGGTGGGTGAGCCACAGTCGGCTCCCGTGACGGGAGTGGAGCCGGCACCAAGGGTGTTTGCCTCATCTTGACGGTCGTATCCATTCACCCCGTCCGGCCCCGGAGAGTAGATCAAGGGCCGCATGCCGAGCGTCGGGCGAACCGCGCCCGCCCAGGCCGAGTCGAGGGCCCGGCCACCGGAAAAAAACAGGTTTCCGGAGCCGGTTGGCAGTTCCACCGCCGGAGCCCACAGCAGGAAACCGATCGGGCTGCCCCACGCATCTTGGAATTCCGGCATGCCGTCGTTGTCCTGGTCGCCCACTTCCGAGGTCCGCAGCCCACCGCAATCGAGGCAGTCTGCGATGCCCCCGCGCATCACGACCATGAACAGGCATTCGGCGCTGGCGTTGTTTGCCATCACGGTCGTTTGATCGGGGGAGGAGAGGCCGTTCCAGATCGCGGCATACGTGCGCTGGGCAGCCGATCGCGGCACCCATGCGTTGGCTGCCGTCGCCATGAATTGCACGTCCGTCCACCGGTCAGGCATGTCGCCCGTGATCAGGTTGCGGCGGATGAACCACGCCCGGTAGGCGCCCTTGTCCGTCGAGCCGGGGCAACCGGACATGTCGACGCTCCGCGAATCGTAGGTCGCCAGCTGCGCCATGAGGATCGTGTTCAACTTGTCGATCGTCGCCCGGGTGGCGTTCACCTTGGCGGAGTTCCGTGCGGCGCCGACTCCACCGGCGACGAGCGTCGTGAGAACGAGGATGATCGCCACCGAAACCAAGAGTTCGGTGAGCGTGAAGCCGCGGCGGTGAAGGGTGACGCTCATGACAGATCCTGGATCAGCTTGATGAGCGGCAGGAAGAGGGCGATCACGATGAAGCCCACGGCACCGCCGAGGAAGATGATCAAGAGCGGCTCCATGAGGCTCGTCAGGCTCTCCGTGAGCACCGCCACTTCCTCGTCGTAGTTGTCGGCCACCTTGTAGAGCATCGTGTCGAGTTCGCCCGACTCCTCGCCGACGTCAACCATGTTCACCACGAGATCGTCGACGACGGGCTTCTTGTAGCGGGTGAGATAGAGCAGGGCTCCGATCCCCGGCACGAAGACCGTCCAAAACATGGCCGCCACGAGGTTCAGGGGAGGCACCGCGTAGGTCTTCAAGGGCTTCGCGATCGCTTCGCCATCGCGGATCGATTCGCTGACCTTCGTCAGCAGGTGCTCGAACATCATGTTGCCGGAGGTTTCCTTCGTGATGTTCAACGCCTCGAGGATCGGCACACCCGATGCCAAGAGCGTGCCCAGGGTGCGGGCGCTGCGCGACATGATGTTTTTCTCGACCAGCTGGCCGAAAATCGGCATCTTCAGCGTGAACAGGTCCCAGCCGAAGCGGCCGTAGGGGACGAGCGTGATCGCCTTGATGATCAGGCGGACGCCGAAGGGAATCGCCGGAATCAAGAACCACCAGTTCGACACCCAGGTGGAGATGTCGATGAGCAGTTCCGTCATCGGGGGCAGTTTGCTGCCGAAGTCGTCGAAGATCTTTTTGAACTGCGGCACGATCTTCATCATGATGAACGTGAGGATGCCGACGGCCACGCATACCACGACGACCGGATAGACCAGCGCCCCCTTGACCTTCCGCCGCAGGGCCTGGCTGCGCTCCATGAATTCGGCGAGCCGCCGCAGGATCACTTCCAGGGCGCCGCCCGCCTCGCCGGCCCGGATCATGTTGCAATAGAGGCGGTCGAACGCCTTCGGGCTTTTCGCCATCGCCTCCGAGAGCGTGGCGCCCCCTTCGATCTCCTCGCACACGTCGAGGAGGCTGTTTTTCAGCTTCCCGGGCTTTTGCATCTCCGCCAGAACCTTGAGGCTGCGGAGGATCGGCAGGCCGGCGTCCTGGAGGATCGACAATTGGCGGGTGAAGAGGGTGACTTCCTTGACCTTCACCTTGCCGAAGGCGAACGACCGTTTCTTCTTCCGCGCATCCCCTGCCTTGGCCGCCTTCACCTTGGCCGCCTTGAGCTTCGTCACCATGAAGCCACGGGAGCGGATGGTGGACTGGGCTTCGTCTTCGGTCGCCGCCTCGATCGTGTCCTTGATCTCCTTGCCGGTGGCGACGTCGATGGCTTCGAACTGGTAGGTGGGCATGTTTCTCTCGATAGGCCGGAGGCCCGTCGCCACGTTGTGGAGTGTGATCAGGCGTCGAGGATGGTTTCGCGGATGACTTCTTCCGCCGTTGTCAGGCCGTTGAAAATGCCGAGCATGCCGGAATCGCGGAGCGTGATCATGCCGTGCCGGCGGGCGAGCTCGCGCAGGTCTTCGGTCGATGCATTCCGCATCACCAGGTCGCGCAACTCGTCGTTGATCACCATCAGCTCGTAGAGGCCGAGGCGGCCCTTGTAGCCGGTGTGGTTGCAGCGGTCGCAGCCCTTGCCGCGGTAGAATTTCTTGCCCACGACCTGGTCGCTCGTGAGCTCCAGGTCGGCCAGGATGTCGGCCCCGGGGATGATCTCCTCCCGGCAGTTGGAGCAGATCCGCCGCACCAACCGCTGGGCCAGCACGGCCTCCACCGTGGCCGTGATGAGGAACGGCGGCACTCCCATGTCGCGGAGCCGCGTGACCGTGGAGGGGGCGTCGTTGGTGTGGAGCGTGGAAAACACCATGTGCCCCGTGAGCGAGGCCTGCACGGCTATTTCCGCCGTCTCCACGTCGCGGATCTCGCCCACCAGGATGCGATCCGGATCCTGTCGGAGGATCGACCGGAGGGCATTGGCGAACGTGTTGCCGATCTCGGCGTCGATGGGCACCTGCACGATCCCGTCGATGTCGTACTCGACCGGGTCTTCCGTGGTGATCAGCTTGTCTTCCACGTCGTTGAGCTCGGAAAGCGCCGAGTAGAGCGTGGTCGTCTTCCCGGAGCCCGTCGGGCCCGTCACCAGCACGATCCCGTTGGGCCGGCGGATGATCTCGCGGAACCGACGGAGGATCTCCTTGTCCATCCCCAGCTTGTCGAGATCGAGCGACACCACGCCCCGGTCGAGCACCCGCATCACCACGCTCTCCCCGAACAGCGTGGGGAGCACGCTCACGCGGAGGTCGACCGGATGGCCGCCCACCGAGAGCTCGATGCGGCCGTCCTGCGGGAGCCGCCGCTCGGCGATGTCGAGATTCGCCATCACCTTGATGCGGGTGGTGATCGCAAACGCCAGATGCTTCGGCGGCGGCACCATCTCCTGGAGCACGCCATCAGCCTTGAGGCGGATGCGAAACTCCTTTTCAAAGGGCTCGAAATGGATGTCGCTGGCACCGTCGCGGATCGCCAACAGGAGCACCATGTTGAGCAGCTTTCGAACCGGGGCGCTTTCGGCCAGCGCCTCCACGCTCGCCAGCTCCGTGGGCCCTTCCCGGCCGGCCGCCGCGGCAGCGGCGGCGAGCTCGTCGTCTTGCTCCAGATCCTCGACCAGCGATTCCACGCTCTCGGATTCGGCCGAATAGGCCTTCTGCAGAACCTTTCCGATCTCCGACTCCGTGGCCACCACCATGTGGATGTCGTAGCCGAGCAGCACCCGCAATTCGTCGGCGATCTGGATCTTCTGGGGCTCGGCCGTGGCGATCGTGAGCCGCGTGCCATCGAACTCGATCGGCACCACGCGGTAGAGCTGCGCCATGGGCTCGCTGATCAGGCGGAGCGTTTCCGAGTCGATTTGCCGGTCATAGAGCGTGACGAACGTGGTGTTCCACTGCTCCGCCAGGGCCTCGCCCAGCTGCTCCTCGGAAAAGAAGCCGAGCGACAGGCCCACCTTGCCGAGGAGCTCACCGCCGCGGTTGGTCTGCTCCTCGAGCATGGTGGCGAGTTGCAGCTCGTCGACGAGGCCGAGATCGATGAGGATTTTGCCGAGACGCTTGAGGGCCATTGTTCTTCAGGCAGGCCGGAGGCCTGCCCCAGGTTTTGCTTTCAGGCAGGCCGGTGCGCCTGCCGCGTGTGTCACTCTTCGGGGTGGGAGATCGCGGGCTTCTCCAGAATCCCTTGCTTCGCGTTGGCGATCCGCTGGGCGAGGTCGCTCGGGCTGGCGCTCTTCGCCAGCACATCTTCCTCGGTCACCTTCTTCTCGTTCCAGAGACGGAAGAGCTGGTCGTCGAGGAGCTGCATCCCGAGTTTTGCGCCGGTCTGGATCGCGGACGTGATGCGGAAGGTCTTGTTTTCGCGGATCAGGTTTCCAATCGCCGGCGTGCAGACGAGGATCTCGAAGGCAGCCACCCGGCCGCCGCCGATCTTGGGCAGCAGCGTCTGCGACAACACGCCGATGATCGCGGTGGAAAGCTGCGTCCGCACCTGCTCCTGCTGGTTGGTGGGGAAGGCGTCGATGATGCGGTTCACCGTGCCCTGGGCGCCCGTCGTGTGCAGCGTGCCGAACACCACGTGGCCCGTTTCCGCAGCCGAGATCGCCGCTTCGATCGTCTCCAGGTCGCGAAGCTCGCCCACGAGGATCACGTCGGGATCCTGCCGCAGGGCGCGGCGCAGCGCCTCGGAGAAACTCGGCACGTCGGTGCCGATCTCGCGCTGGTTGACCGTGCTCTTTTTCGACTTGTGATAGAACTCGATCGGGTCTTCGATCGTGATGATGTGGTGATCGTAATTCGTGTTGATGAAGTCGATGAGGGCGGCGAGCGTGGTGCTCTTGCCCGATCCGGTGGGGCCGGTCACGAGAAACAGGCCACGTGGCCGGGTGGCCATCTGTTTGCAGACCTCGGGCACGCCGAGCTGTTCGGGCGTGAGCAGCTTGTTGGGGATCTGCCGCAGCACCATCGCGATAGAGCCGCGCTGCTTGAAGACGCTGACGCGAAACCGGGCCCTGTCGCCGAACGCGAAGCCGAAGTCAGAGCCCCCCTTTTCCGCGAGCTCGAGCTGGCAGCGCTCCGGCGTGATCGCCTTCATCAGGCCGTTGGTGTCGTCTGCGGTGAGGACTTTCGTGTTTTGTGGCCGCATGTGACCGTCGATGCGGAACACCGGCGGCAGGCCGACGGTGATGTGGATGTCCGACACGCCGTTGGAGACGGCGGCATTGAGCAGTTTGTCGATGTGGATGTTGCCCGTGGCCACGCGCGGCACGACGGCGGGCTCGGCGGCGGCCGACTCCTCCCGGGCGGCCGGGGCGTCCGTGGAGAGATCCAGCTCCAGCGGGGGCGGCGTTGGGGGAGCCAGCGGCTTGATGATCAGCACGCGTGTGCCTTGCACGTCGTGCAGGGCGCCGGCGAACGTGCCCAGGCCGCACTCGAACTCGAAGGCTTGGAGATTGGCGTTGGACGGGGCCACGGCCTGGGCCATGGCCAGCACCTCCTCGGCCGGGATGGCCTTCGTTTTGAGGGGCCGCAACTGACCGCCGATGTTCAGCATCGGGGCCACGCCACCGGAGAGGCGCAGTTCCTTGGCGCCGTTGTCGGAGGCCACCTTGAGCAGCTTTTCGACCTGGGCGGCCAAGGGTGAGGGAGCGGCCGTGCTCATGGGAGAGACACCTTGATTGAGTGAAGGACCCTTCAACCAATCATATTGTGCCGCTGCCGGAGAAACGCGCACAAGCAGGGGGGCAGCGGGAGAGGCGAATCCGCCCACGTCGAGAATTTCCTGCCGGCCGGGCGGGCCCCTGACAGCCGCCGACCGAACATTTTGATTATGCGCTGCATCGGCAGAAAAGTCACCCATTCCATACGAAAAAAAGCCGGTCAGGCCGAAAAGGGGGCCGGAGGGACAGAGGCCAGCCACTTGGCATGCGGCGGGGAGTGCGGTCGCAGGGCGATGAGTTTTTCGTGAGCCAAGCAGGCAGACAGACCGGAGGCCTATCCCACGTTGGGCAGGGCAGGGCGGAGGCCTATCCCACTTTCGGCAGGCGGGCCCGGCTACCTCCCGGCCTACTCCTCGACCCGCTTGGAAACGCGGAACACCTCGTCGAGCGTGGTGATGCCGCGGAGAGCCTTGGCCACGCCGTCGTTGAACATCACCTTCATTCCCTGGCTGCACGCCGCCCGGCGGATTTCCTGGGTGGGAGCCCCCTGGAAGGCCAGTTCACGAATTTTGGTCGTCATCACCATCAGTTCGAAGATGCCCAGCCGGCCCTTGTAGCCCGATTTCTGGCAGTTCACGCAGCCGCGGCCCTTCATGAACGTCGCTCCCTTGAGCATTTCGGGGGTGATGCCCGCCGCCTCGATCTGGGTGTCGAGAGGCTCATGGGGCTGCTTGCACTTCGGACAGTTCACGCGGATCAGTCGCTGGGCCAGCACGGCGATCACGCTGGAAGCCACCAGATACGCCGGCACGCCCATGTCGATCATGCGCGTGATGGCACCCGGGGCGTCGTTGGTGTGGAGCGTGGAAAACACGAGATGGCCTGTGAGCGAGGCCTGGATGCCCATCTGGGCCGTTTCCGTGTCGCGCATTTCCCCCACGAGGATCACGTTGGGGGCCTGCCGCAGCATTGCGCGGATGACGCGGGCAAAATCGAGCCCGATCGAGTGCTTGATCTCCACCTGGTTGATGCCCGTGAGGTAATACTCCACCGGGTCCTCGGCGGTGATGATCTTCGTGTCCGGGCGGTTCAGTTCGTTGAGCGACGCGTAGAGCGTCGTCGTCTTGCCGGAACCGGTGGGCCCGGTGACGAGGATGATGCCGTTGGGGCGACGGATGAGATTCTTGAACTGGCGGAAATCGCCTTCCGACAGCCCCAGTTGGCGGATGCCGACGCGGATGTTGTCTTTGTCGAGAATCCGCATCACCACCGACTGGCCGTGGTTGGTGGGCAGGACCGACACGCGGAGGTCGTAGTCCTTGCCGTCGGCCGTGAGTTTGATGCGGCCGTCCTGCGGCCGCCGCCGCTCGGCGATGTCGAGCTTGGCGAGGATCTTGATGCGGGAGAGAATCGCGCCGAGCAGCCGCCGCGGCGGATTGTCGCGCTCCACCAGCCGCCCGTCGATGCGGTAACGGATGCGAACACGGTCTTCGAAGGGCTCGATATGGATGTCGCTGGCCCGGAGCTGCACCGCCTCCGTGATGATGAGGTTCACGAGTTTCACCACCGGCGCGTCCGACGTCTCCTCCTGCTGCTGGTTGGCCTGCTGCTCGACGGCCGTTTCCGTGAAGTCGATGGCGGTGTCGGTGAACTCCTGCAGCATCGAGTCGGCGCTCTCGCCCTCGCCCGTGCCGTAGTGGCGATTGATCGCCTCCACGATCTGCTCCCGCGACGCGATCGCCAAGGCGATCTCGCGGTTGAGGATGAAGCGGAGCTTCTCCTGCGTGTCGATGTCGGTGGGGTCGCTGGTGGCGATCTGTAGGGCCGAGCCCTGCTCGGCGAGCGGGAAGATCGTGTTTTCGCGGGCCACGCTCTCGGGCAGCAGCCCCACGATCTCGTGCGACACCTCGATCCGCCCCAGGTCGATGAAATCGAGCCGATGCGCCTTGGCCAGCGCCTTCATCACCGTCTCGCCGGGTGCATAGCCCAGCCGCACGACCTCGTCATGGACGCGCTTGCCCGACGAGGTGGCGAGGCGGTGGGCCTCGGCCAGTTGCTCGGCGCTGACGATCCCCTCGTTGAGGAGGAGTGTGGAAAACGGATCGGTGGGCATCTGGGTGGCAGGAGAGGTGGCGGCGAATGGGGGGATGAAGACGAGGTCGGCCCCCGCTTCCCGTGCGAGCGGTGGCGGGCCGGAGCCCGCCGGAAGATCACTCCTCCAAAAACGTATCCGAATGCTCGTATCCCGGGGCACAGGTGCACAAGAAGACGAGTTCCTCCACACCCGTGTTTCTGATGGTATGCCGCATTCCGGGAGGGATGGCAATGGCATCGCCTGGGCCGACGGGCCGGGTTTCGACCCCCAGCGTCATGTCGGCCGTGCCGCGGAGGATGTAGTAGATCTCCTCGGTGACCTTGTGGTGGTGGGGTGTGGTCGCCCGCCCAGGCGGGAGCCGGGCCTCGGCGAGGCTCTGGTGGCGGATCGCGGAATTGCGGTGGGCCATGAGCTCACGGATCGTCGAGCCGTCGACCGTGGTAAAGGGGAGAGTGGAGGCGTGATTGATGATGTCCATGGAGATGTCGGGGTGGTTTTTGGATTGATGGCGGGTCACCACGTGGCGACAGACCTCTGGTCTGTCGAGAAAACCGCATCGCAGACCGGAGGTCTACGCCACGTTGGGGACATCGCAGGCCGGAGGCTTGCGCCGCCTCATTCCTTTTTCTCATCGAGTGTGATTGACGCGGAGTTGATGCAATACCGCAGGCCCGTCGGCGGTGGCCCGTCGTTGAACACATGGCCGAGGTGGGCCCCGCAGCGGCGGCAGGTCACCTCCGTCCGCACCATGCCGAACGACAGATCCTCATGCTCGGCGACCGCCTCGCCCTTGACGTCTTCCTTCCGGGCGTCGATCGGCGCGGAAAAACTCGGCCAGCCGCATTCACTCGCGAACTTCTCGTCGGAACGAAACAACGGCTCGCCGCAGCAGATGCAGCGGTAGGTGCCGGGCGTTTTCGTGTTCCAGTATTTCCCGGTGAAGGCGCGCTCGGTGCCCTTCTTGCGCGTAACCTCGAACTGGGCGGGCGTGAGCCGGCGGCGATACTCCTCGTCGGTCTGCGGGATGGCGTCGTCGGGCAGGCGGCCGGCGATGGCGGGATTGGTCACGGCATCAGGATCGGCGGCGGACACAGGCAGACCTCCCCGGAGGGCAAGGAACAGGCACACGCAAAGGCAGAGCCACGCCGGCTGCCCGCGCTGCATGGCGGGAAAAAGAGTGGCATAGACAGAACGGAGGTTCGTCCTCATGGGGGGACAAGAACTGCGTAGACCTCCGGTCAGCGATGCCCCCCAAAGTGGCATAGACCTCCGGTCTGTGACGAAGAAGTCCGACAGACCGGAGGTCTGTCGCCACGTGGGGAAAGCTCCGACAGACCGGAGGTCTGTCGCCACGATGGGGAAAGCTCCGACAGACCGGAGGGCTGTCGCCACGATGGGGAAAGCTCCGACAGACCGGGGGTCTGTCGCCACGATGGGAACGCGGCGACCGACCCGCGGCATGTCGCATGCGGACTCATTTCCGCGGATCAGGCAGCTTCTTCGCTTCATAGGGGTGGCTCCGCTTTCTCACCACGATCGCCTTTTCGATCTTATCCCGCTCAGGACTCGCTGTCGGCCCCTCCGTGCGGGCGATCTTGGGGAGCACATCGAAGCCCTCGATCACCCGGCCAAACACGGTGTGTTTGCCATCGAGATGCTCCGTCGGCCGAAACGTCAGGAAGAACTGCGAGCCTCCGGTGTCTTGCCCGGCATGGGCCATGGAAAGGGTGCCGAGGAAATGCTTGCGGGCATCGGGGAGGCCGCACTCGCACGCGATCGCGTAGCCCGGTCCGCCGGCTCCGGAGCCGGTCGGATCGCCACCCTGGGCCATGAAGCCGCCGATCACCCGGTGGAACGGCGTGCCGTCATAAAACCCCTTCTCCACCAACTCGATAAAGTTGGCGACGGTGTTTGGGGCCTCGTTTTCAAAGAGTTCCACCACGATGTCGCCTTGCGACGTGGTGATCTTCACCCGCGGCAGGTCGTCGGCCTCGGCTTCGGCAGCCCGCTTCGCCATCTCGGCATCCACCTTCGACCGCTCGGCCTCGAGGGCCGCGGACAGTTCGGCCAGTTTCGCCTTCGGCATGCCGTCGGCGTCGGCGCGTTTCAGCCAGGCGGCCGCTTCATCCAGGCGGGAAAGCATCATCGCGGCGGCGGCCCCCATCATGTCAATGTCGCCATCGCGGACGCCCGCGGCATGGAGCCTCTCGGCCGCCGCGCCGGCCTTTTGGGGATCGTCGGTCTGCAGGCTTCCGGCCACCACGGCGCCGCAGTATTGGAGCGCCTGCTCGTTGCGGGGATCGGCCGCGGTGAGCGAGAAAGCGGCCTCTTCGAGGCGATCCCAAGCCGCCTGGGCCTTGGCCTTCGTGGCATCGAACCTGGCTTCGATGGCCGGCTTGTTCGCATCCGGCTTTTGGTACTCGGCCTGGAGGACGGCAAGGTCGCCGACGAGCGTCTTGTGCTCCTTCCGGGCTGCGTCGAACGCGGCCTGCGCCTGGGCCGCGTCGGGCTTGGCTTCCACGGCCGACGGCTGGGCGAAGGCCACCTGACAGGCCATCCCGGCCGCGGCGGCCACGGCGGCGGTTCGCCACGCTCTCATCTGCATGCGATGTCTCCGAAAAAAGTCTTCTCTGGACAACGGTACGATACCAGCCATGGCACGCCATACGAAACCACCGTCCCTCGATCAGGCGGCCAATCTGCCGCGGATCGTGGGGGGGAGCCTGCGCGGGCGGCGATTGGAGTTTGCACCCGCGGCCCGGACGCGGCCGATGAAGGACCGCGTGCGGGAGACGCTGTTCGACCTGCTCGGCCAGCGGGTGAAAGGGGCCCTGGCGATCGACCTCTTCGCCGGCAGCGGGGCCCTGGGCTTCGAGGCAATCAGCCGTGGGGCGGCGCGGGCGATCTTCGTGGAGCGGCATTTTCCCACCGCTGACGCGGTGCGCCGGTCGGCGGCAAGCCTGGGCGTGGCCGAGCAGGTGGAGGTGCGGCCGGGCGACGCGCTGCTCTGGGCGAAGCGGCTTGCCGATCTGCCGACGGGCTCGCCGTGGGTCGTGTTCGTCTCGCCGCCCTGGTCTTTTTTTCACGAGCGGACCGCGGAACTGATGGCCTTGGTCACGTCCCTTGAAAGAGCGGCGCCAGAGGGGAGCCTGTTCGCCGTGGAGAGCGACACGTCGTTTGCGGCGACGGCGCTTCCCGCAACGCTCGAGTGGCAATCGCGGCCGATCCCGCCGGCCGTGCTGCACATGGCCAGAAAGGGAGACGCGCCCGCCGCCGGGTGAGCAGGGGCGTCGCTCCGTCACAGGCCATGCGGTGTCAGCGGTTGTGCATGTCGCACGACACGCCGCCGGCAGCCGGCACATAACACGCCCGGGCGTAGTCCATCACCATGCGGTGCGAACTGAACCGCCACGCCAGCGAACTGATCGAATTCATCATCATCTTGATCCACGTGCGTGGGAGGCCGTCGGAATCACGGTCGTAGAACGTGGGGATGACCTCGTTCTCGAGCACCTTGTAGAGCGCCTCGTAGTCGCGCCGGTCGGTGATTTCGTCTTGGGCGTGGGTCTCCCCGCGGCCGATCGCAAAGCCGTTGCGGCCGTCATAGGCCTCCGCCCACCAGCCATCGAGGATCGAGCAGTTCAGGCCGCCGTTGAGCACCACCTTCTGGCCGCTCGTGCCCGACGCCTCCAGCGGCCGCCGCGGATTGTTGAGCCATACGTCGACACCCTGGATCAGGTGGCGGCAGACGTTGATGTCGTAATCCTCCACGAACACGATGCGGCCCGCGGTGCGCGGTTCGTGCCGCAGGTTGGCGATCTTTCTGATGAGCGACTTGCCCGGCTCGTCGGCGGGATGCGCCTTCCCCGCGAAGATGATCTGGATCGGCCGCTCGGGATCGCTGATCAGCCCGACGAGTCGATCGAGATCGCCGAGCACGAGATCGGCCCGCTTGTAGGTGGCAAACCGGCGGGCGAAGCCGATCGTGAGCACGTTCGGGTCGAGCACCGTCCGCGCCATCTCGACCGCCTCGTCGCACTCCCCGCGGCGGCGGCACTGCCTGCTCATCCGCCGGCGCACGAACTGGAGCAGCAGGTTTTTCAGCGCGTAATGCGTCTCCCACAGTTCGCCGGGATCGCATTCGTAGATCTTCTGCCACACGTCGGGCTCGCCCATGCGGCGGAACCAGTCGGCGGGAAAGAGGCGGTCGTAGAGTTGCAGCATCTGCCACGACAGCCAGCTCGGCACGTGCACGCCATTGGTGATGTGGCCGATCGGCACCTCCTCCTCCACCCGCCACGGCCACAGGCTGGACCACATCTTCCGGCTCACATGGCCATGCAGGGCGCTCACGGCATTCGCCCGCCGCGACATCTTCAGCCCGAGCACCGTCATGCAGAACGGCTCGGCATGGTTGTGGGTCTCCACGCGGCCGAGGCCCATGAGGTGATCGTGGGAAATGCCCAGGGCATCGCGCATCGGACCCAGGTGCTCCTCCATGAGGCCATTGTCGAAGCGGTCGTGGCCGGCCGGCACGGGCGTGTGCGTGGTGAAGACGGTCTGCCGGGCGACCTTGCGCACGGCGTCGTCGAAGGAGTAGCCGTCGCGGTCCATCCTCCCGCGCACCGCCTCGAGCGTGGCGAAGACGGAGTGGCCCTCGTTGAGGTGGTAGACGCCCGGCACGATGCCCAGCGCCCGGATCGCCTTCACGCCCCCCACGCCGAGCACCAGCTCCTGACGGATCCGCGTGCGCGTGTCGCCGCCATACAGACGGCTGGTGAGTTTGCGGTCTTCGGGGGAATTGCCGTCGACGTTGCAGTCGAGGAGGTAGAGCTCGACGCGGCCCACCGCCATCTTCCACACCTGCGCAAAAATCGGGCCCGACCGCGTATCGACCTGCACCATGATCGGCTTCCCGTCCGACCCGATCGCCGGGTCGATCGGCAAAACCTCGACCCGCGACTGCAGGTATTCCTCGTGCTGGTAGCCATCGACGTCGAGCTGCTGGCGGAAGTAGCCCTGGTCGTAAAACAGGCCCACCGCCACGAGCGGAATGCCGAGGCCGCTGGCGCTCTTGATATGGTCGCCCGCGAGCACGCCGAGGCCGCCGGAATAGATCGGCACCGACTCGTGGATGCCGAACTCTGCTGAGAAATAGACGACCGGCTTCGAGCCGAGTACGCCGGCGTGGACGTTGCTCCAGGTCGATTCCGCCGCCATGTATTCTTTGAGCCGGCGAAATGCCTGGTTGATTCGGCTGTACAGCACGAGTTCCGCGGCGCGGGCCTCGAGCCGCTCGGGCGTGAACTCGGCCAGCAAGGCGATCGGGTTGTGGTCGAGCTGCCGCCAACGGATCGGGTCGAGCTCACGAAACAGGTTCGTGACTTCCGGGTGCCAGCTCCACCACAGGTTGCGGGCCAGGGCCATGCACTTGTCATACAGATGCTGCGGCGACAACTCGTCGAGACGCAGCGGAGCGAAGCCTCCGGGCGCCGCGCTCTTGCCAGAGGGGATCGAGGGAGCGGAACGGGTGGCCACTTCTTTGGCATGGCTCATGGGGAAGCTCCGGACGTGGTGTGGAGGTGGAGGGATCTGAGCCAGAAGGAACGGGAGTATACCCCTTCGAAAAGCGTCCGTCGCCCCCGCCATAATGACGGGATGCCCCGCGCTCCCCGCCATCCGCCTGAACCCGACGCGTTGCGAGCCGCATGCGATCGGCTCGCTGCGCGGGCCGCCGAGACCGCGTGCACCGGGCCGTGGGTGAGCGGAGCCTTTCGGGAATTGGCCGACGCCGGCGTGCTTGCCGCCTTCATCGACCAGGACAGTGGCGGCGCCCCTGCCCCTGACGCCGATCGGCAGGCGATGTTCGTGGCCATCGCCGAGCGGTGCCTGACGACGGGGCTGGCGCTGTCGCAATGGGCGGCCGCCTGCCAGATCATCCACCGAGCCGACGCCGCCACCCGCCGCCATTGGCTCCCGCCTCTGGCTCGCGCCGACATGTTCACCACGGTCGGTGTGTCGCAGCTCTCCACGAGCCGCCAGCACCTCGGCGCCGCCGCGCTCACGGCCACCCGCGACACCATTGGCTGGCGGCTCGACGGACTCTGCCCGTGGGTGACCGGGGCCGATTCCGTCGACACGATCGTAACGGGCGCCGCCACGGATGATGGTCCGCTGTTCTTCGTGGTCGAGACCGGCGCCGATGGCGTGCTCATCGAGCCACCGCTCGACATGCTCGCGCTCTCGGGCAGCCGCACGTCGGTCGTGCGGCTCCAGGGAGCCAGGCCGGCCGCGGCAATCGCACCGCCCTCCGGCGGCGGGCTCCGCACCGGCGGCCTGACGACCTCGGCACTGGCCATCGGGGCTGCCCGCGCGAGCGTGGCCGTGCTCGGTCGGGAGGCGGAACAACGGCCGACGCTCGGGCCGATCGTCGAACGGCTGCGGGCTGAAGCAGACGACCTCGCGCGCACACTCCTCGAAGCGGCCACAGCCGGCATCGAGCCCGCGGACCGCGATCGTCTCCGGGCCGAATGCAACAGCCTCGTCGTGCGGGCGGCGCAGGCCGCGCTCACGGCGAGCAAGGGGGCGGGCTTCGTGAACGGCCATCCGGTCGAACGGCTGGTGCGCGAGGCGATGTTTTTTCTGGTTTGGAGTTGCCCGCAGGCCGTGGCCGACGCCTGTCTGGCGGAAGCCGCGGGCTGACTTCAATTCCGAATTCGGTGGCGCACCGGCTCCGGGGCGGCAAAAGTCGCCGCTGAGCGGTCTTTCAGATTGTCGCGTGGGCAGGGTAGCCAAACGCTCCTCGCGCGTTCGCCGATCCCTTCGCCTGCGTCTCTCCCCCGTGGCGACAGACCTTTCCGCCACGTGGCGACGGACCTCCGGTCTGTCGGACTTTTTAGTCACAGACCAGAGGTCTATGCCACTTTCCCAACCGTGGCGACAGACCTCCGGTCTGTCGAAGTTCTTAGAGGTCTATGCCACGTGGGGGCATCACAGGCCTCTCCCTCGTGGCTACTTCGCGGCGAGGAGCCGGACGAACTCGGCTTCGTCGACCACCGCCACTCCCAGCTTCCGCGCCTTCTCGAGTTTGCTGCCCGCCTCGGCCCCAGCCACGACGTAATCCGTCTTCTTCGACACGCTCCCCGACGCACGGCCACCCGCCCGCCGGATCGCCTCCTCCGCCTCCTGCCGCGAAAAACGCTCCAGCGTGCCGGTCACCACGAGCGTCTTGCCCGTGAGCGGCCCCTCCACGGGCCGCTCGCCCGCGGGCAGATCGAGCACTACGCCCGCATCCACGAGACCACGGATCACCCGCCTGCCATATGACCCCGCAAGCCATTCGTGCACGCTCGCCGCGATCACCTCGCCGATCTCATGCACCTCCGCGAGTTCCTCCACCGACGCGGCCTGGAGCTTCTCGATCGTCGGGAATCGCCGCGCAAGCAGCGCCGCCACCCGCGGGCCCACGTGTCGAATGCCCAGGGCATTGAGCGCGCGGACCAGGCCCCGGCTCTTGCTGGCCTCGATCTGGTCGACGAGGCCCTGCGCCGACTTCCTGCCCATCCGCTCCAAGCCCTCGAGCTGCTCGACGGTGAGGCCGTAGAGATCGCCGTAGTCCTTCACGAGGCCGGTGGCCACGAGCTGCTCCACGAGCTTGTCGCCCAGGCCCTCGATGTCCATCGCCCCCCGCGAGGCGAAAAACTTCAGCCGCTCCCGGCACCGGGCCGGGCAGTCGACGTTTGGGCAGCGGATGTAGACGCCGTCGGTATCCTTCACCACGGCGGTGCCACACTCCGGGCATGCCGTCGGCGGCGACCATGCCGCCAGCCGGTGCTTCCGCAGGTGCTTCTCCACGCGAACCACGTGGGGGATCACCTTGCCGGCCTTCTCGACCACCAGCACGTCTCCCACGCGGATGTCCTTGCGAGCCACCTCGTCGGCATTGTGCAGGCTGGCCCGACTGACGGTCGTGCCGGCGAGCTCCACCGGCTCGAGGTCGGCCACCGGCGTGATCGTGCCGCCGCGGCCCACCTGCACGCGGATCCCGGCGAGCTTCGTCGTGGCCTCGAACTTCTCGAACTTCCACGCGATCGCCCACCGCGGGCTCTTCGCCGTGGCCCCAAGCCGCCTCTGCTGGTCGAAACGGTCGACCTTCACCACGAACCCGTCGACCTCGAAATCGAGGTCGTGGAGCTCCTCGATCAGTTGCGTTGCGTGGTCGACGAGCGCGTCGAGTGAATCGAAGGTCTGCGTCCGCGGAGCCACCGGCAGGCCGGCCCGCACCGCCCAGGCGAGCAGCTCCGTCTGCGACGTGGCCCCGAGCCCCGTCGCATCGCCCACGCCGTGGCAGAAAAACCGCAGCGGTCGGGCGGCGCATTCCCGCGGATCGAGGAGGCGGATGCTGCCGGCGGCCACGTTTCGCGTGTTGGCAAAGGGCGCGAGCCCCTTGGCCGCCTGTTCCTCGTTCAAGGCCACGAGATCAGAGTTGGTCATGTAGACCTCGCCGCGCACCTCGACCAGCCCCGGCGAATCGTCGAGCGAAAGGCTCAGGGGCACGCCGTTGATCGTCCGCAGGTTGTGGGTGATGTCGTCGCCCACCGTGCCGTTGCCGCGGGTGGCGCCGAGCACGAGCAGACCGTTCTCATACGTCAGCGACACGGCGACGCCGTCGATCTTCAGCTCCAGCACCCAGGTGACAGGCTCGCGCGCGTGCCCCTCGGCGTGGAGCAGCTTCTCCACGCGTCGCCCCCACGCGGCGAGGTCGTCGGCGCCGTAGGTGTTGTCGATCGAAAGCATCGGCACGCGGTGCGTGACCGGCTGCAGCTCTGGCACGGGCTCGTCGCCGATCCGCTGCGTGGGGCTGTCGGGTGTGACGAGATCGGGATGCCGTGCCTCGAGCCGCCGCAGGCTCTCGACCAGCGCGTCGTAGTCGCGGTCGCTGATCTCGGGGCGGGCCTCCACGTAATAGAGGCGGTCGTGCCGGCGAATGTGCTCGCGCAGGGCGTCGATCTGCCGGGCGGCCGAGGCGGTCACGGCCGCGGGGCCCCGGAGTCGTCCCGCGGTCCACGGCTGCCATCGCGGTCGCGGCGGGCCCGCTCCCCCGCGAAGTGGTCGACCGCCACCGCGCCGACGGTGGCCACGGCGAGCACGGCGATCTGCCCGGCGAGGAGTAGCGTACCGTGGCGATCCATGAGCGTCTCCAGCGGATGGGCCGCCGCCGCGGGATCGGCGGGCCGCACACCGCGGAGCACGGAGAGGCAGTACGCGCAGGCCGTGATCGTGAACATGAATCCGACAACGCCGAGCAGCGCATAAAACGGATTGGGCGGACCGCGACGCATGGCCGCCAAGTATACCGTCAGGCGGCCGCCACCCGCGTCATCTGTTGGTCGACGGCAGCGAGCACGCGGTCGACATGGATGCCGGCCATGGCATGCTCGTCGGTCTTGCGGTCCGACCAGGCGGGCCGCAGGGTGATCGACGGCTCGACGTTCACATGCTGCGGTCCATAAGGTCCGTTGCGGCGGGCCGGCACGGGGCCGAAGAGCCCCACGCACGGCGTGCCGACCGCGGCGGCCAGATGGAGCGGGCCTGTGTCACTGGAGATGAAGAGCCGCGCTTCGCGACACAACTCGCCAAGATCCTGCAGCGTGGTGGGCGGCGCGAGAACAGCGGCCCCGCCCGACTTGGCGACGATCGCTTGGGCGGCGGCTTGCTCGGCGCTGCCGCCCCAGGTCACGGCCGATCGCAGGCCATGCCTTTCGTGCATCCCGCGCGCCACGGCCGCGAAGCGGTCGGTCGGCCAGAGTTTCGAGGCCCAACCGGCGCCCGGGTTGATGACGGCGAATGGCCCGTGCAGACGGGCCCCCGCGAGCCACTCGCGCACCCGTGCGCGGCTCACCGGCCACCGGGGCATGTCGAACTCGATCGCCGCATCAAGGATTCCCAGTGGGGCGAGCAATTCGCCGTGCCGCTCGATGATGTGGGGCTTCGTGGCGGTGACGGCGTGGGTGTAGGCATGCCAGGCCAGTTCGCGCGCAGTGGGACGCGCGTGGCCGATCCGCATCGAGGCGCCGGAAAGCGCGGTGGCCACGGCGCTCTTTAGCAGCCCCTGCATGTCGATCGCCACGTCGGCCGCGAAACTCCGCAACTGGCGGCGGAGCGACCAGACTGCCCGCGGCGACTTGAGCCAGCCGCGCGGGAGGCGGAACAGGTGATCGACGGCCGGGTGGCCGGCGAGCACGTCGGCCGCGCGGCCTTCGACGGCCCAGCCGATGGTGGTCTTGGGAAAGGCCCTTTTGATCGCGACGGCCGCGGGCACGGCGTGGAGCACGTCGCCGATGGCCGAAAGCCTGACGATGACGATCGAACGTGGGGCATCCATGCCATCACCTCGCACCTGCCGATGGGCCCGCGGAGCGCGCGGGCGGGGGGAGAATTCACCGGGAAAACGCCAAAAAAACAAGATCACTTTCCGGGGCCTGCGAAACGGTCTGCGGCTTTTTCTCGACAGACCGGAGGTCCGTCGCCACTTTTCAGAGGGAGGTCGGTCGCCACTTTCTCATCCACACCAAGCGCCAGGCCCGGAGGGCCGGGTTCGAGCTAGCGGGCGGAGCCCGCCAAGGCAAGCTCGGCAGGAAGCCGAGGCTTGCCGTGCAGACAGACCAGAGGTCCGTCGCCACGTTTCAGAGGGAGGTCCATCGCCCCCGGCAACGCGAACAGCGCCATCGCGAGGCCCCAGAAAGGCTCGCCCGCGAACAGGCCGACCAGCGGCCAGGCCACCAGCCCGATGCGACTCACGGTGCGCTGCATCGACGCGAACCAGATGCCGACCGCAAACAGGAGCTCGAAGGCCGTGATCGCATGCGTGACGGCGTTCATCGCCAGCCCCGACCGCGCCAGCAGCCCCGTGAGATCGACGACCCGCGAACCCTCCCGGCCGGCCAGCCACCACGCCGCCGTGCCGTTCCACCAGACATCACCCTTGAGTTGGGCGAGCACGGCTGCCGCCGTGATCACGGCGGCATGGACCTGCACGAGGCCCAGCCCGACGCCCGGTCGCACCGCGAACCCCACCGCGATGCACCACAGGAGCACCGCCAGGCAATCGTCGGCCGGCCCGGCGAGCATCGGCCCGCGGTTGAGCAGCGACGCCCAGAGCACCGCGGTGGCGACGCTCGTCACCGACGGCAGCACGCCGACGAGCAGCAGCACGAACGCGGCTGCCGTGAGCAGGAAGAGCAGCCACACCGCACCCGTGGTGCCGGCCAGGGCGAAGAGCGACGCGATGGAGCCGCCGCGCCACGCGGCCACCGTGTCCGCCGGGAGCAGCCCGGCCGGGCCGAACCAGGCCTCGATGTCGGCTGCGTAGCTCCACAGCAAAAAGAGCCCGAGCGAGGCGGCGCCCACGCGGAGCATGGCCAGCGGCCGCGGGTCAGCCGGCGCGAACCAGAAACGGTTCCACGTGGCCGCGAGGGGCGCGGCCGGGCCGAACTCGTTCATGGCTCGTCTCCCGGCCGCGGCGTGAGCGGCGCGACCTCTCCCCGCGGCTCCTGGCGAATGAGTTGGATCTCCTCCCCGACGAGGCGAATCCGCGCGATGGAGACCTGCGCCGGATCGGCCGGCGGACTTCCTCGTTCGGGCAGGGGACGGCGCATCACCCGCACGACGACGTCGGTCGAGCCCAGGTCTTCGAACAGGCCGCGGCCGATCGCCGTGGGGAGGACCGCCTCCCGATCCGCGTCGTCCATCGGCAGCGCGGCGGCGCGGGCGAGCCGCCGCCACCGCGCCGCGCGCTCGCCCCACAGGCCGTCGGGCAGCCGCTGCTTCCGGTGGCCGTGCGGGTCGTCGTGGCGCCGGACGTCGAGAAAGTGATCGGCATCGTCTTCGAAGCCGTGCGTGAGCCGATAGTCGAAGCCGAGATCGAGCCACAACGGCACCATCCACGGCGAGAAAAGCCGGCCTTTGACCGTGGAGAGGAGCCACGATCCGCCGCTCGTCGTGTTCACTGCCACGGTGAGCACGAGGCCCACGAGATACGCGCCGAGCGCGACCGTGACCACGGTGCGGAAGGCCTCGGAAGGCGGCGCTGCATCGGCGGGACTGCGAGGTGGGGATGGCATGACAACAGTGTGATTGGCGGTGGCTGGGTTCGCCAGTGAGCAACGCCCGTCGGGCTGCGTTGACACGCCCCGCTTTTCCCGATAGTTTCCGGGTGTCGAAAGGTCGTGCTTGGCGGCCCGATCCTTCCCCGGCAATCTCACCCGCGACTTGATACTCCGGGGGATTAGCTCAATTGGGAGAGCGTCTGGCTGGCAGCCAGAAGGTCAGGGGTTCGAATCCCCTATCCTCCATTTTTCGAGATTGCGTCCGGGAAGCGTGGGCCAAGCGTGAAGGGTTTCCGGTCGGGCGATCGGGCGTGGGTCAACGGATCGCTGATCCCCCGCGAAGCCCTCCATCTTCCGGTCGGTGACGCCGGGTTCGTGCTCGGGGCGACGGTCACCGAGCAATTGCGGACGTTTCGGGGCGAATTGTTCCTGCCCGAGCCGCACCGCGAACGGCTCGCCCTGTCGCTCGCAGCCGTGGGCATCGATGCCGGCGTGCCGCTCGACGACGTGATGGCGGCCGCCGCCGACGTCGCCCGGTTCAACCACCGCCATCTCGACGCCGCGGCATCCGGCATCACCGGCGATCTCGGTGTTGTGATCTTCGTCACGCCGGGCGATCAGCCGTCTCAGCACGAAGGCCATGCCGGCCGCCCGCTCGTCGCCGTGCACACGTTTCCCCTCGCCTTCGCGACGTGGGCGGAAGCCTATGCCCAGGGGGCGTCGCTCCGCAGCGTGTCGGTGCGCCAGGTGCCCGGCGAGTGCTGGCCGATCCACGCCAAGGTCCGCAGCCGCCTGCACTACTTTCTCGCCGACCGCGAAGCCGCGGCGCTGGAGCGCGGGTCGCGGGCGGTGGTGTGTCATGCCGATGGCCGCGTGAGCGAGACGGCGACGGCCAACATCGCCATCGTCCGGAGCCACACGCTCCTCACGCCGCCGCCGGCCGACGCGCTGGCCGGCGTGAGCCTGGAATTCGCCCGGCAGCTCGCCGAGACGGCCGGACTCGGCTGGGAGGAGCGGTCGCTTACCGCACGGGACCTGTCGGCCGCGGACGAAATCCTCCTCACGAGCACCCCCTCGTGCGTCCTCCCGGCGACGCGATTTGACGGTGTTTTCGTCGGTTCGGGCCGGCCCGGCCCCGTCTACTCGGCCCTCTTGGAAGCGTGGAGCCGCCATGTGGGCCTCGATATCGCGGCCCAAGCCCGCGGGTGCGCGACCCCCTGATTCGGGTTGCCTCTTCGACGTCCCCCCAAAATAATGCTCGCGAGCACGCACGCCTTCCGCCATTCCCGGCGCTGGCTGCGCTGGCTGCGACCGAATGTGTTTCGGTCGTGGGGTGTTTTTGTCACGAGTCGGCTGCATCGCACGCCGGTCCTTCTGGAGGTTTTCATGCTTTCTTTTCTCGCTCAGGCGACTGACGTCGCCCTCTCCATGGATTTCACGAAAAATTCGCCGCTTCAGTCGATCACGCTCTACCTGTTCTTCGCCGGCACGGTGGCGATGGGCGCGGGAGCACTGTACTTCTTTCTGCTGCGAAATTCCGTCGAGCCCGTCTACCGCAGCGCGATGGTGGTGGCCGGCCTGATCTGCGCGATCGCCTGCTTCCACTACTTCAAGATGACGCACGTCTACCAGGAGACCGGCGGGCAGTTTCCCACGGCGCTGCGCTACGTCGACTGGCTCTTCACCACGCCGCTGCTGCTCGTGAAGTTTCCGCTGCTCTTGCGGATGGGCGAGCGGGGCACGAAGTTTTTCTGGCAGCTCGTGCTGCTCGACGTGGCGATGATCGTCACCGCCTTCATCGCGGAGACGTCGCCGATCAATTCCGAGCGGTGGTGGACGTTCTTCATCGTGTCGTGCGTGTGTGAGGCGCTGATCGTGGGCGTGCTCTACATGTCGCTGGGGCAGGCGATCGCGGAGGCTCCGGCTCCGCTGGCCAAGGCCCTGGAGACAATGCGGCTGTTCGTGCTCATCGGGTGGGCGATCTACCCGATCGGCTTCCTCATGGCCCGGTCCGGAAACGGCGAATACCGCGAGATCATCTACAACATCGCGGACGTGATCAACAAAGTGGGCTTCGGTCTGGTGGCCTACCACGGCATCCAGGCGATGGGCCACGGTTCGTCGCGCGACTGACGTCGAGACAAGGCCGCCGTCGCGCCGGAGCACGGCCTCCGGCGCGACGGCACGGCCGAAAGCGAGCCGCCGGCGCGATCATCGTCGGGCTCGACCCCGCACCATGAGGGTGCCCCAAGCCTCTTTTCTTTCCGATCTCGCCACACGGAGACGCAGGCTGTGCGAACCGGCAGTCACGATGCGGCATCGCGGTTTCGCAGCGTCATGTTCGGCGGGCTGCCCCTGGCATGCCTCGTGGCTGCCGCCGTCGCGGGTGCCGCGTGGGGGCCGACGTGGTCGGAGCGGTGGGCCCCGTGGCCATGGCTCGTGTCGCTGGCCGTCGTCGGCTTGCCGCACGGCGCCGTCGATTGGGCGGTGACGCGGCGGACGTGCCCCGTTGGCACCACCCGGCGCCTGGCGATCGCCTACCTCCTCGGCATGCTCGTGGTGCTCGGGTTGTTCGTGGCCATTCCGGTGCCGCTCATCATCCTGTTTGCGGCGGTGAGCGTCTGGCACTTTGGGATGGCCCACGCCGATGGCCAGATGCCTCCCGTCGAGGGCGGCCTGGTGAGGCAAGGACTCGCCGCACTCGCCCGCGGCGGGCTCGTGCTCGCCGTGCCGATGGCCTGCTGGCCCGCCGAGACCGCGGCGGTGGCCGAACACGTGGTCAGCCTCGCCACGCCGCGGTCGGCAGGGCTGGATGGCGGCGTGGTCCGCGGGCTCGGCATCGCGCTGGCGGCCGCAACGCTCGCGGCCTTCGCGATCGAGGCCATGCGGTCGTGGCCGCAGCCCCAGTCGCGGCCCCGGACGCTGGCCACGGCGGCCGAACTGACGGCGTTCGCCGCGGTTGGAATGACGACGAAGCCGCTGTTTTCCGTCGGGCTCTACTTTCTCTGCTGGCACGCCTGGCGGCAGATGCTCCTCGTCGCACCGGTCGTCACCGGCTCCCTGCCCGGCGACTGGCCGTCGCTGGTGCGCGGGTTGCTGGCGATCCACCGCGCCGCCCTGCCGCTGCTCGTGCCCACGTGGCTGGTGCTGGCGGCCGTGTGGTGGCGCGTGTCGCCGACGCACTCGGTCGCCGACCTGGCCGCGCTGTCGCTGGTGGTGTATCTCGTCGTGACGCCGTCGCACGACCTGCTGATAGACTTGGCGCGGTCCCGTGCCGCCCGCACGCCCGAGCCGTCACGATCCTCCCTCGCCCACCGATGCACCGCTCTCTCCGCTTTCTGGTCGTCCTGACGCTCGCTGCGGTCGCGGTGCCGCTCGCTTCCTTCGCGGCTTTCGGCAGCCGGTTCGACCATGCCATCGCCGCTTGGCTCGATCCCCCGCCGCCCCGGCATCTGCTCGCCATCGCGGAGGTCGGCATCCTCGCCGTGGACCTGTTCCTGCCCGTTCCGTCGAGCCTCGTGGCCACCCTCGGCGGGGCGAGCCTCGGCATGCTTGCGGGCACCGCCTGTGCGTGGCTCGGCATGACACTCGGGTCGCTCGCAGGCTGGGCGCTCGGCCGCGCGCTCGGCGGGCGGATGGCCGGGGCGTCGGCGGACGGTGCCGTGCCGCCGGCATCACCCCTGGCAGGCATCCGCCTGGGGCCGTTGTTCGTCGTGGTCACGCGGCCGCTGCCGCTCGTCGCCGAGGCGGCGGCCCTCTTCGCCGGCGGGGCGGGGATGCGGTGCATGGATTTCCTCGTCGCCGCCGCGGCGGGAAACCTCGCGATCGCCGCGGCCTGGACCGCCGCCGGCGCCTACGGCGTGCGCAGCGACTCGCTGCAATGGATGCTCATGGCCGCCATCGCCGCGCCCGTCCTGGCGGCATGGCTGGTGGCGCGGCGGCGGTTCTGGCAGGATCGTCGGGAGAATCTGCCCGGCACGCCCTGACCACGCTTCCGACACGAGGCCCACCGCTTCCATGGACTGGATCACGTCGCTCATCGACATCTTTCTGCACCTCGACCGCCACCTGCACGGCATCATCGAGGCCTGGGGGCCGTGGACCTACGTTCTCCTGTTCGTGATCATCCTCTGCGAGACGGGCCTGGTCGTGACGCCGTTTCTCCCGGGCGATTCGCTGCTGTTTGCGGCCGGCGCCATGGCTGCGCTCTATCCCGACGCGCTGAGCATCGTGTTGCTCTTGTGCCTGCTCGTCGCCGCCGCCGTGGCGGGAGACACGCTCAACTACTGGATCGGCAACTGGATGGGGCCGCGGGCCTTTCGCATCAATGCCTGGTTCCTCAAGCACGAGCACCTCGCGAAGACGCAGGCCTTCTACGAGAAGCACGGCGGCAAGACGATCGTGCTCGCCCGCTTCATTCCCATCATCCGTACGTTCGCCCCCTTCGTGGCCGGCGTGGGCAAGATGCACTACCCGCAGTTTCTCTACTTCAACATCCTCGGCGGCTTGGCGTGGGTGCTGATCTGCACGCTGGCCGGCTATTTCTTTGGCAACATCCCGGTGGTGAAGCAGCACTTTGAATTGGTGGTGGTGGGCATCGTGCTCCTGTCGGTGCTGCCCATCGCCTGGGAAATCTGGGCGCACCGCCGCCGGCCGGCCTGAAGGCGCACCGGCTCTCCCTCCGTGGGGACGGACCTCCGGTCTGTCCATGCTGTGGAGCAGCGCACCGGCTCCGGGTCGGCAAAAGTCTTCGCTACGCGACGATGCGCTCGAATTCGCTGCGCGTGCGCGAAGTGATCGTCTGCACGTCGGCGAGAAGCGCGGCGGCGTCGCCGTAGCCGAGGAGATGCGCCAGCTTCCGCTGCTCACCGGGGTCGGCGGGGAAATCATGCCGCGCGGCGGCGTCGAGCAGCCGGAGCCGGCCCTCGATGAGCCGCAGCGTGCGGTAGGACCGCACCAAGCCGTCTCGCTGGGCGTCGGTCAGATGCCCAGCCTCGTGCAAAGCCTCGAGCGCGGCCTGTGTCTCCGTCGTCCGCAGCCGCGGATCCGTGCCGCCGTGCATGAGCTGCAGCGCCTGGGCGATGAACTCGATATCGACCACGCCCCCGGGGCCGCGTTTTAGGTTCGTGGCCTTCGCCCCCTCCTCCATGCGGAAACGCATGTCGCGGATCGCACGGATTTCGGCGGGCGCCCACCGATGGCCGTAGCTGGCGGCGGCGATGATCTGGGCCGTCCGCGCGGTCGCGGCTTTCGACCCCACCACCACGCGGGCCTTGACCAGCGCCTGCCGTTCCCAAACCGCAGCCGGGCCGTCGGGGGCGAAATACCGGGCAAACTCATCGAGCGAGATCGCCGCCGCGCCGCTGCGTCCGCTGGGGCGCAGCCGTGAATCCATCTCGTAGAGCCGGCCCTGGGGCGTGAACGCGTTGAACACCCGCATCGTTCGCTGGGCCAGCTCGCTGAAGAAATGGGCGTTGGTCGTGCCCTCCGCCGATCGCCGCGTCCGCCGCGTGTGAAACGAAAAGCCGTCGTGGTCGTAGAGAAACACGATGTCGATGTCGCTGGCGTAGTTCATCTCGCGGCCGCCGAACTTCCCCATCGCCAGCACGATCGGGCCCGCCCGCACTCCCACCGACTCTCCCTGCCCGGCCATCGGTTCCCCGAGCCGGGCCACGAGCTTGGCCTCCTCGTGGGCCATCACGGCCCGCAGCGTGGCCTCGGCGATCGCCGTGAGCGCGGCGGTGACCTCGCCCACGGCGAGCCGGCCGAGGATGTCACGCACGCCTACCCGCAACTGCTGCGACACCTTGAAGGCATGCACGATCGGCTGGATGTCGACCGCCCCGCGGCACAGTTCGGCAAGGCTCGCGTCGAGCGCTTCGGGCGTGGGCAGCCGCTCCATCAGCAGGCTGTCGAGCAGCTCGTCGATCATTCCGGGGTTTCCGACGAGCAGTTTGGCGAGGAACGGGCTCGACGAGCAGAGCCGGACCGTCAGGTCGAGCGACGGTGGATTGAAGCTGAACAACTCCCAGAGCACGCCCTTGCCGCCGAGCGAGTCGGCGACTGCGCCGAGATTGGCGAGCGTGGCGTCGGGATCGGGTGTGTGACCGATGGCGGTGAGGAGCCGGGGGGCGATCGCCGCAAGAAAGTGACGGCACCTGCGCGTGGAAAGAAACCGCACCCGCTCCTGGGCGAGCGACGCGAGCGTTTGGTAGGCCTGGGGAACGTTCGTGAAGCCATGGCGGCCGAGCACGTCGTGGATGAACCCGGCGCCGGGCTCCGGATCGAGGACGAGATCGACCTCCGGCTCCGGTTCTCCCTCGTCAGGGAATGCGTCGTGGAGAAGGTGGTCGAGAATCCTGCGGTTGAGCGACGAGGCCTCGGCGAGCGCCGCTTCCATCTTCTCACGGCCCGCGACGCCGGGCCCGAAGCCGGCACGGGCGGCGAGTCGCCCGCGCTCCTCGTCGTCCGCCGGGAGGCGGTGGGTCTGCCGGTCGTAAAGGATCTGGAGGCGGTGCTCGACCGTGCGGAGGAGCGTGTACGTGCGCTCGAGAATCTCCCGCTCCTGGTCGGTGAGGCTGCCCGTCTCGGCCAGCCGACGCAGCGCCTCGAGAGTGGTTCCCGTGCGTACCTCGGGCACGTCACCGCCGTTGAGCAGCTGGAGAAACTGGATCGTGAACTCGATGTCGCGGATGCCGCCGCGGCCGTGCTTCACGTCGCTGGAGTCGCCCCCCTCGCGGGCCGCGCGGTGCTCGATCCGGCGCTTCAGAGCCTTGATGCCGCTGATGTCGGCCCGCGTCAGCCAGCGGCGGTAGACCCAGGGCTCCAGTTCGGCCAGCACGCGGGCGCCGAGCGCCGCATCGCCCGCCACGCACCGCGCCTTCACCCACGCCTGCCGCTCCCAGGTGCGGCCCGTCTGATCGTAGTAGTGGACGAGCGCGTCGAGCGGCATCACGGCCGGACCCGTCGAGCCGTGTGGCCGGAGCCGCAGGTCGACGCGGTAGGCCGAACCCAGGTCGGTCGATTCGGCGACGAGCCGCACGGTCTCCTGCACGACACGCTCGAAAAATTCCTGCGTCGAGCAGGGCTTCGGGCCCTCGAGGCGGCCCTCTCCCGACGACACGAAGACGAGGTCGATGTCGCTCGAATAATTGAGCTCGCAGCCGCCCAACTTGCCCAATGCGATCACCGTGAGCGTGAGCGGCTCGGCGCCGGGGCCCAGCGGCACGCCACGGGCCCGCGTGGCGTGGGCCAGCGCCGCCCGGAGCGCCGCCGACACGATGCAGTCGGCGACGTGGGAGAGCTGGGCCACGACGGTCTCCAGCCGCTGCCCGCCCACGATGTCGCCGTAGGCGATGCGGAGTGTCTGCCGGCGCTTGAACCGGCGCAGGGCCCGCATCACGAGCCCGCTATCGGTGACGAGCCCCACTTCGGCATCCAAGGCCGCGGCGAGCGTCTCGCGTTTCTCCGGCCGGCCACAACCCAGACGCACATCCTCCCAGGCCTCGGGATCGGTGATCACGAGGTCGGCGAGATAAGGGCTCGCGGAGAAGAGCTTGACGAGGATGTCGAGGGATTCGGGGTCGCGCTGGAATAGGGCTGCCGTAGAGAGCGGGCTGCGAACGGCGTCGAGAAACCGCTCGATCGACACGAGCACGCGGTCGGGATCGCTCATCGTGGGCAGCCACGCGGCGAGCCGCGTGGCAAGCGCGGCGATGAGATCGAACGTGATGCCGCGGAGGGCGAGGCCGACGATGGCGCGGTGGGCAATCGTCGGATCGGACAGGCCGGCATCCCGGCCCCACGCCGCCGCCGCAGCCGGATCATCGATCAGCCGCTGCGCGTCGGTCGCAGAAAGGGGGGTGGGCATGGGAGGGCGGAATGTCGGCCTCAGCCTTTGGGGAGTTGGATGCCGTGGAGCGTGGGCCCGGCCGTCTCATGGGCATGCCGCAGGGCATCGAGCGGAACCGCATCGGCGAGGCCGTCGGCCACCGTGCCCGCCAATGACCAGGCGCCCGCCGCGGTGATGTCGACGTCGACCAGCCGCCCCACGAGCCGCAGCGGGGCATCGAACACCACGATCCGGTCGCACATCGTCCGCCCTGAGAGCTGGGCGACGCCGTCCGGCGCCGGCTTGACCTCACGCTTCTCGTCGCGGGCTGACAGCCCCTCCACGAGCACCTGCTGCCGCGAGCCGATGAACCGCCTGTTGCCGGCGAGGCTGACCTCGGCCTGCGCGTCGAGCAGCACCTGGTTGCGCTGCTTCTTCACCGCCTCCGGAACGTCGTCGGGCTGCCGCTCGAAAGCCTTCGTGCCCGGCCGCGGGCTGTATTTGAAGATGAACGAGTTCTTGAAGCCGGCAGTCCGCACGAGGTCGACCGTGGCCTGAAACTCGATGTCGGTCTCGCCGCAGAAGCCGACGATGAAATCGCTCGTGACAGCGGCATGGGGCAGTTCCTCACGCACCCGGCCGAGCATCTCCATGTATTCGCCGATCGAATAGCCGCGCTTCATCCGCATGAGCACGGCGTCGGAGCCGTGCTGCGCCGGCACGTGCAGATAATGGCACACCTTCGGCAGGTCGCGGACGGCACCGATCAGGTCGGGCGTCATGTCGCGCGGGTAATTCGTCACGAACTTGATCCGATCGAGGCCTTCGATGGCGTCGAGCTTTCCGAGCAGGTCGGCGAGCCGCGTGGTCGCGCCGCCGGCGGACCAGGCGTAGCTGTTGACCGTCTGCCCGATGAGCGTGATCTCGCGGCAGCCCTCCGCCACGAGCTTCCGCGCCTCCGCGATGATCGCCTCCGGCGGCCGGGCCTGCTCAGGCCCGCGCACCCGGGGCACCACGCAGAACGCGCAGAACTTGTCGCAGCCGGTCTGGGTGCGGATGAAGGCCTGGAACGGGGTGGGCCGCATGGCGGGGTCGCGGTCGGGGTCATAGCTCTCGAAGCTGCGGGCCACCGCATCCCGCGAGCCCGCCTTGCGGTCGAGGCTGACTTCGATCTGCGGACCGCCGCCGGCGCGGACGAGATCGACGAGGCCGGGCACGCGGTGCAGTTGTCCGGGGCCGACGACGAGGTCGACCCACGGCGCCCGCGCCCGCACCAACTCCTGGTCTTTCTGGGCCATGCAGCCGAGCACGCCGACGACGAGCCCCGGCCGCTTCTCCTTTTCAAGGCGGATGCGGCCCAGGGCGGAGTAGATCTTGTCTTCCGCGTGCTGGCGGACGGAGCAGGTGTTGTAGAAGACGGCGTCGGCGTCGGCCGGCCCGGCGGCCATCTCCCATCCCTGGCGGCGCAACGCCGCCACCACGAGCTCGCTGTCGAGCACGTTCATCTGGCAGCCGACGGTGTCGATCCACAGCCGCTTCGTTTCCATGGCCTCGGCAGTCTACCCGAGCACCGTGCCGGGGTGGATGGCGTTGCCACGGCAAAACGCCGCGGCCGTCATGCCCCGCTTACCTTCGGGCACGACCTGCGAAACGACGAGCGACGTGCCGCCCCCGCAGGCCACCACGATGCCGCGCTCGTCGACGGCGAGCACGGTGCCGGGAGCGACACCGGCCGGGGCCGGGGCCGCGCCCACGGCGACCTCCTCCAGCACGAGCCGCTGCGACCGGCCGCCACGGTGAAAAAACGTGGCGATGCGCGGCCAGGGCTCGAGGGCCCGCCGCATGCGCTCGATGACGGATGCCGGCTGCGACCAGTCGACGATGCCGGCGGCCTTGGTGAGCCGCGGGGCCCGCGTGACCAGGTTGGCATCCTGCGGCACGGCCTCATCATGCCCCGCCTGCAACCGATCCACCGCCTCGAGAACCGCTTCGGCGCCGAGAACGGCGAGCCGCTCCTCCAACTCGACGGCGGTCTCGCGCGGAACGATGGGCGTGGAGCGGACGACGATCACGCCGCCGGCGTCGAGGGCCGGCGTCATGCGGATCACGCTCACGCCTGTCGCCGTGTCGCCCGCCAGGATCGCCCATTGCACCGGTGCCGCGCCACGGTGCCGCGGCAGGAGCGACCCATGGAGATTGATGCCGCCGAGCGGCGCCATCCCGAGCGCCTCGGCTGACAGGATCTGGCCATAGTCACAGACCACGAACAGGTCGGCGGCGAGGCCACGCAGGGCGGCCAGCGAGTCGGATGCGTTGATGGCGTCGGGGGCGAGGAGCGGTGTGCCGGTCGCCTGCGCCGCCTCGCGCATCGGGTTGGGGGGCGGCCGCCTGCCGGCCGCGACGCGGTCTGGACGCGTGACGACGGCAACGACGTGGTGTGGCGATTGCACGAGCCGGTGAAACATGGGCACGGCGAACGGCCCGGTGCCCATGACCACGATCCGCAGCGGCGGCTTCATCAGGCCACGCACCGCTCGGCTTCGAGGCGGTCGAGTTGCGCCAGCAGGTCCTCATGGGATGGCAGCTCGCCGCGAGACTGCTTGCCGACAAACACGTCGCGCATCACGTCGAGTGCCCGCCGTGCCTCGAGCGCCGCAGCCTCGGGCAGCCGATCGGGAAACAACCGGCCCTCCAGGTGGTCGAACTCATGCTGCACGACCCGGGCCAGGAAGCCGTCGAGATCGACGTGGATCTGCTCGCCATCGAGGGACCACGCATCGAGCGCCACCCGCTCCGGACGGCGGACGTCCATCCGCAGGCCGGGGAGGCTGAGGCAGCCCTCTTCCTGCGTGGCCGTGCCGCGCGGCCGGCTGAGCGTGGGATTGAGAAACACCAATTCCTCGCCGGCGTCGCGCTGCCCCGCCACATTGACGATGAACAGCCGGTATGGCAGCCCCACTTGGTTGGCGGCGAGCCCCACCCCCTGGGCCTCGTACATGATGTCGAACATCTGCTCGACCGCCTCGTGAACGGCGTCATCGATGCGGGCCAGGGGCTTGGCCTTCCGCAGCAGCGCAGGATGCGGATACTCGACGAGTTCGAGTCGGCCGATTCCGGAAGGCTGGGACGGGGCGGATTCCATGATCACACCTTATCATACGCCCATGCATGCCGCGCACGACGAGCCCGCGCCCCGCCCCGCGCCCGCGTCGTCGGCGCAGTGGTCGCCGGCCGTGTTCGTAGCGACCTGCGGCGGAGCGGGTCGCCTGGGGCTGGCGCCGGGCACGGCCGGCGCGGCCGTGGGCGCGATCGCGGCGGCCGGGCTTGCGGCATGCCACCTGCCGTTTCCCGTGGAGGCGGCCGCGCTCGTGGCGGTGAACCTCGCGGCCGTGCCGGTCTGCTCGCGGGCGGCGGCGCGGCTCGGCGGCGACGACCCGGGCGCCGTCTGCCTCGACGAGGCGGCCAGCCTGCCGCTGGGCCTGCTCGTCGTGCCCCCGGAGGCGCGTTCGCCGGTGGTGCTGGCGGCGGCGTTTCTCCTCCATCGATTGTTCGACATCGGCAAGCCGCCGCCGTGCCGGCAACTCGAACGGTTGCCGCGCGGCCTGGGGATCATGGCCGACGACTGGGGGGCCTCGGCATGGATGGCCGCCTGTCTCGCCGCGGCCCGCTGGCTCGGCTGGCTCTGACGAACGCGTTGACTCCATGCGGATTCTTCTCATCGACCACGGCCGCTGCGATCCACCCGCCACCCGCGGCCCGCTGCTCCGCGCCGCGCTCGAACCGCTGGGGGCGCGAGCGACGGTGTGCGGACCGTCGTCCGTGCCGAGCCTGATGGCGCAGCCGGACGGGATGTTTGGCATTCACCTGCGCGACATCGCGGCGGCGTCGCGGAAGCTCCTGGCGGCCGTGGAGGCGGGCTCGGCCGACGCACTCCTGGCAGCGCTGCCGGCCGTGTCGCCGCGGCTTCTGGGACTCGTCCGCGAGGCGGCCCGGCAGTGCATCGCCGAGGCGGTCGACGCCACGAATCCCGACGTGCTGTTCGTGTTTCACGCGGGCATCCTTGCCGATCTGGCGATCGAGACGGGCGTGCCGGTGGCGCTGCATGTGACGCAGCACGATTTGGCGGCGGCGGGCAAGGGAAGCGTGCGCGACCTCGTGTCGGCGGCGATCGGGTCGTGCGATGGCGTGATCGGCGACAGCCCGGTGACGATCGAGACGATCCGGCACGACTGGACGGACGACGCGGCGTTGGCGACCGACTCCTGGCCAGCCGACGAAGGCTGCGCGGCCCGTCTCTTGGCCGCCTGCCACGAGGCGCTCGCGCGACGCAACGCCGGGGGAGAAAACCGCGGCGGCGCGCGACGGTGACGGGCCTGACGCTGGTACGCTGCGGTTCGGGAGTCGACTGGCTCACCCCGGCACGGGGCTGCCCATGCCCCATCGCCGGACGTTCGCAGATGCCCTCCAGGCATCTGCTCTCTGCATGTCCGCTGCGCTTTGGCATCGTGCCTGCGCTTGCTCCCACAGCCCGGCTCACGGGGCATGGGCAGCCCCGTGCCTCGCGTGAACGGCAAGGCTTCGGTCTGCGATGTCTGAATATGGCATAGACCTCTCCCCACCGTGGCGACAGACCTCTGGTCTGTCGAGAAAGCTTGGTCGCAGACCGGAGGTCTATGCCACGTTGGGGAACGCTGAGGCTTCGGGCTCCCCGTAAGCCGGGTTGAGCCAGCGGCGATCAACAACCCAGCCGGGCGAAGAGCATGCGAAGGCCATGCTCAAGAGGTGCGAGGCAGGCTTCAGTCGGTAGGAGGCATTTGCAGAGCCGAGGGCTTCGCTCGAGCAGGGTGCGGCTCGAGGAGGCGGTCGATCGCGCCGGTGCGCAGGGCGTGGGCGAATGCGTCGTCATCCCTGTAGACGGCATGGCTCGCCAGCTGCACCACCCAGTTGTGAACCAGCGGCGTGATCGTCACCACCACCCGGCCGTGCATGTGGGCCTCCCACATCTCGATGGCCGTGCCCATGGACGCCTCGGGCACGAACGCGATCACGAGATCGAACTCGCGGCACATTCCCACGTGCTTGGTGAACACCTCCCGTGCCAGGCGGATGTCGTAGCCGACCGACGTGGAATGATTGGCGAACGGGTCGTAGACTTCCGCGAGCGGCCAGTGCGCCTGCACGAGGTCGCGAAGCCTGGTTCGGTAGGTCTGATCGTGCACGAGGGCGGCCACGTGTGAGCCCTGCATGATCCCAGCGAGAAAGATGCGCATGGCTCGGTCCCTGATGCGGTCCAAAACGACGACGAAGACGTCCGGCGCGGCCAGTGTACGCGACGACGCGGCCGTGGCCGACCTGGCCACCGCGCGGCGGATCGTGCTCGACCTTCTCGCCATTCCCGGCACGAGCGGCGAGGAGAAGGGCGTGGCGGACCGAATCTGCACGTGGCTCAAAGACGCCGGCTGCCCCGCGGCGGCGATCAGCTTCGACAATGCCCACACCAAAACGCCCCTCCGGGGGAACGTCGGCAACCTGATCGTGCGGCTGCCGGGCACGCTGCCTGGGCCGCGAAGGCTGCTCATGGCCCATATGGACACCGTGCCCGTGTGTGTGGGGACGAAGCCCGTCGTGGCGGGGCGGTACGTGAAAAGCGGCAACCCGGCCACGGGGCTCGGCGCCGACGACCGTGCGGGCTGCGCCGTCGTGCTCGCCACGGCGGTCGCGATCCTGCAAAAGAAGCTGCAGCATCCGCCGCTGACCCTGCTCTTCGCGATCCAGGAAGAAGTGGGCCTGTACGGCGCGCGGTTCGTGAAGGCGACCGATCTGGGCAGGCCGAAGCTGGCCTTCAACTTCGATGGCGGCGCCGTGGAGAAGATCACGGTCGGCGCCACGGGCGGCTACCGCATGGATATCGACATCGAAGGCATCCCCAGCCACGCCGGTGTGGCTCCGGAGAAGGGCGTATCGGCGATCGCAATCGCCTCGCTGGCGATCGCGTCGCTCGTGGAGGAGGGCTGGCACGGGCTCGTGCTGGAGGGAGGCAAACGGGGCACGAGCAACGTGGGCGTGATCACCGCCGGCGCGGCCACGAACGTGGTGGCGGAGTCGGCCCGCCTGCGGGCCGAGGCGCGGAGCCACGACCCGGCATTCCGCAAGCGGATCGTGAAGGCGATCGAGGCGGCATTCGTCGCGGCGGCCAGGAAGGTGAAGAGCGTTGACGGCAAGAGGGGCAGGGTCTCGTTCGCCGGTCAGCTCGACTACGAGGCGTTTCGCCTCGCCGCCGACGAGCCGTGCGTGGTGGCCGCGCAGGCCGCGGTGAAGGCGATCGGGCTCACCCCGCGGCTCGAGGTGTCGAACGGCGGCCTCGATGCCAACTGGATGGCGGCCAACGGCATCCCCACCGTGACGCTCGGCTGCGGCCAGATGGAGATCCACACCACGGACGAACGGCTCGACCTCGATGCCTTCGAGGCGGCCTGCGCGGTGGCCCTGCGGCTGGCCGTGGGGTGATGGTACATTTCCGCCCATGACCCGCGCCGCATCCAAGCCGCTCGCCCCCAACAAGGTGCACCAGGGCGACTGCGTGCACCTGCTCTCGCGGATGCAGACCGGCAGCGTGCATCTCGCATTCGCCGATCCCCCCTTCAACATCGGCTACGACTACGACACGTACGACGATCGCCGGACGGCCGACGATTACCTCGGCTGGTCGCAGCGGTGGATGGGCGAGATCGTGCGCGTGCTCCGGGCCGACGGTACGTTCTGGCTGGCCATCGGCGATGAGTACGCCGCCGAATTGAAGGTGCTCGCCACGCGGGAACTGGGGCTCACCTGCCGATCGTGGGTGGTCTGGTATTACACGTTCGGCGTCAACTGCAAGCACAAGTTCAGCCGGTCGCACGCCCACCTCTTCCACTTCGTGAAGGATCCGGTCGCCTTTACGTTCAACACCGACGCGATCCGCGTGCCCTCGGCGCGCGAGCTGGTGTATGGCGACAAGCGGGCGGACCCGACGGGCCGGCTGCCGGACGACACCTGGATCCTCCGGCCACAGGATCTGCCTGACGGCTTCACGGCGGAGCAGGACACGTGGTACTTCCCGCGGGTCTGTGGGACGTTCAAGGAGCGATCCGGCTGGCACGGCTGCCAGATGCCGGAGCAGCTGTTGGGCCGCATCATCCGCGCGTCGAGCAACGCGGGTGATCTGGTGCTCGATCCGTTCGGCGGCAGCGGCACCACGCTCGCCGTGGCCAAGAAGCTGGAGCGGTCCTACGTGGGCCTCGAGCTGTCGAAGGCCTACGCGCGGCGGATCGAGGAGCGGCTCGCCGGGATTCGAGCCGGCGAACCGCTCGTCGGGGCGGCCGAGCCGCTGAAAAGCGCGCCGGCCACGAAAAACGGCCGCCGGCTGCGGCGGTAGCAGGGGTTTTTCCGCCCGCGGACCGGGCGGTCCGTCGTCGCGGTTTTCCCGCTTGTTCCGACCGGGTCTTCCGTGTTTGAATCTGTTCCTCACATCGTCACTCGAAGGGCGGATACCGATGAAATACGGGCTCAATCTTCTTCTCTGGACCGACCGGATGCACGACGGCATGACGCCGATCGTGGAGAAGGTGAAGAAACTCGGCTACGACGGAGTCGAGGTGCCGATCTTCGAGCTCAACGAGCCGCTCTACAAGCAGTGGGGCCAGCGGTTTGACCAGATCGGGCTCGAGCGCACGGCCGTCACCGTCCGCGGGGCGGGCGACAACCCGATCAGTCCCTCGTCCAGCGTGCGGAGTGCGGCGGTCGACGCCATGCGACGGACGCTCGACTGCTGCCACGCGGCCGGCGTGAAGCTGCTCGTCGGCCCGACGCACTCGGCGATCGGGGAGTTCACGGGCAAGGGGCCGACCGACGACGAATTCAAATGGGGCGTCGACACCATGCGGCAGGTGGCCGAGCATGCCGCCAAGGCCGGTGTGACGATCGGCACGGAATACCTCAACCGGTTCGAGAATTATTTCCTCACCAGCGTCGCCCAGACGGTGAAGTTCGTGCAGGCGGTCGACCATCCGAACGTGCGAATGATGTACGACACCTTCCATGCCAACATCGAAGAGAAGGATCTCACGGCGGCGATCCATGCTGCGGCCCCGTGGACCGCCCTGGTGCACATCTCGGAAAACGACCGCAGCATTCCCGGCACGGGGCACGTGCACTGGGACGAAACGTTCGATGCCCTGCATGCGGCGAAGTACGACGGCTGGATGGTGGTCGAGGCCTTCGGCCTCGCCCTGCCCAATATCGTCGCGGCGACCAAGATCTGGCGGAAGATGTTTCCCTCGGAAGATCAGCTGGCGACCGACTCGCTCGCCTTCATGAAGGCCCAGGTTTCCAAACGCTGGAAGTAGGACGGGCTGCGGCCCGTCTCGTTCGTCATGCCCAAAAAAAAGCCCGCCGTCGACGCTCCTCCCGCCACGGGCTTCGCGGCCCCGCCCGCGGATGGCGGGCTGTCGATCGACCGTCTCGCGCAGGCGTTTGCAGCCATGATGGGCAGCCCGGATCCGTACGCCGGCCCCGCGGCGGCGGCGGCCGACGTGGTGCATGTCGACGCCTCACCCGACCTCGACGACGCCGCCTTCTCGGCGGGCGATGACGACGCCGACGTGCGGGTGAGCCCGCTTATGATCCTCGAGGCCCTGCTTTTCGTCGGCCTCCCCGGGGGCAGGCCGATCAGCAGCCGCCGGGTGGCGGGGCTGATGCGCGGCGTGCGGCCGCAGGAAGTCGACGACCTCGCCGAGGAACTGCGGCAGCGCTATCTCGCCGACAATTGCCCCTATGAGGTGGTGTCGCAGGATGCGGGCTGGCTGATGCGGCTGCGGCCGGAGTTTCGCCAGTTTGGCACGGTGGTCGAATCGCGGACCCGGCAGGTGCGGCTCGACGCGGAGTCGCTCGAGGTGCTGGCTGCGGTGGCGTGGAATGAGCCCGTGGCGCGGGACAGGCTCGTGGAGATCGGCTGCGATGCCCGGCCGAGCACGCTGCGGCAGTTGGTGCGGCGGGGGCTGCTCGAGATGACGCGGCGGGCGGATGGAGAGGAGCCCGCCTACCGAACCACGGCGAAGTTTCTCGAGGTCTTCAAGGTACAGGGCCTCGCCGATCTTCCCGATCCGGACGTCCCTCCCCAGTAGGTTGCAGTCACGTGGCGACGGACCTCCGGTCTGTCTTCACGGCAGGCCTCGGCATCGTGCCGAGCCTGCCTTGGCGGGCTCCGCCCGCCGGTGGCAACCCGGCCCTCCGGGCCTGGCGCGGATAGTGGGGTGTTTAAAAAGTGGCGACAGACCTCTCCAAACCGTGGCGACAGACCTCCGGTCTGTCGAATGCGGTTGCCATCGGCGTGGGCTCATGGGCCGTAGTCACCGATTCGCTGCCTGACCCACTCTTGAGCCACCGTTCGGCTGGCGATCTCGCCGTCAAGCTGCTTGGCCCTCAAAGCGGCCAGGATGTGTCCGATCGCCTTCCCCTCTGCCAGGCCTTCCCGCATCAGGTCCCTGCCCGTCAGCAACGGCGGGGGATCGAGTTCGGCCCGCGGCCGTGCGACTTGCCCGGTGACCCACGCCGCAGCCGCCGCGCCGCCACGGTCGCAGTCAGACCGGGCCCGCAGCAGGTCTGCCAGGCGAAGGGCGTCGTCGTGCGCGAGCCACGGCTGCACCTCCGACCACGGCCGTGCGGACGGTTCGCGGCCATCGGCGGCTCTTTCCAGGGCATTCACCGCTGCGATCAGCCAGGCAGCCAGTTTGACATCCCGGTTGGCGAGCCGCAGCCGTGCGGCCGCGGACTGCAGTGGAGGCGATCCGACGCCCTCGTACAGGGCAGCCAGGGCCGTTCCCAGCTCCGGCTCGTCGAGGGCGTCGATGATCCGCGCCGCCGTGTCCCAGGCCTTCCGTGCAACGGCGTCGCCCGCCACCGGTGCGATTTCGGGAAGTATCTCGTGGGCGAGCCCCGTTTCGTCGAGCAATTCCAGGGCCCGCCGCCGGCCCGGACGAGTGACCATCGCCCGCAGTTCGGCCGTGATCCGCTCCGCGCTCACGGTCGTGACCAGATGCCGCATCTTCTCGATGGCGGCGCGGGTCTCGCCGTCGAGCACGAAACCGTAAGCGGCGGCGAACCGCACGGCCCGCAGCATCCGCAGGTGATCCTCACCGAATCGCATCGTCGGCACGCCGATCGCCCGGACGATGCCCGCCTGCAGGTCGTCGCGGCCCCCGACGTAGTCGTGCACCGCGCCCGACAACGGGTCGAGAAACAGGCCGTTGATCGTGAAATCCCGCCGCTGGGCATCCTCGCGGGCGGTCGAAAAGACGACGCCGGCCGGGTGGCGGCCATCCGTATACGCCTCGTCGGTGCGAAACGTGGCCACCTCGACCTGGCCCGATTCCCGCGTGCCGAGGACGGTGATCACGCCGAAGGCCGCTCCGACCGCGAGCGTCCGCCGCCGTCCGAAAACGTGCCGCACCTCGTCGGGTTTGGCCGACGTGGCCACGTCGTAATCGACGGGCGTGCGGCCGAGAAGCTCGTCGCGGACACACCCTCCGGCCCACAGGGCGTCAAAACCGGCTTCGCGGAGCCGGGCCACTACGGACAGGGCCAGGTCACGGGCGGCGGCGGGGTCGGCTCCGGAGACCGCCATGGCGGGGGGCTTCCTTTGTTGACGATGGGGGCCGCGTGCCGATAGTATCAAAGATGCCAAGGGCATGTGATCGAGAGGCACGCGGCAGGATTTCGGGCGGGATATCCATATCTCTTCAACCGTTCGCGCCCGGGATTTTTCCGCACGCCCCTCTTGGTCACCGATTGATCGATCTTATTTTTTCATTTTTTCATAGGTGCCTTATGAACCTTTCGCATTCTCCTCAACGACGAGGATTCACGCTCGTCGAATTGCTGGTGGTGATCGCCATCATCGGCACGCTGGTCGGCCTGCTCCTCCCTGCCGTGCAGTCGGCCCGCGAGGCGGCCCGTCGCGCCAGTTGCGGCAACAACCTCCGGCAGCTCGGACTGGGGCTCCATAATTTCGCCGACAGCAACAAGAAGGGGGGAGACAATCTGTTCCCCCGGATCAGCAGCTTGGGCGTTGTCGATTCATCGACGAACACGTCGGCCGGCTTCAGCTGGCTGGCCCGCATTCTGGGGCAATTGGAAGAACCGAACCTGTCGAGGCAGTTGACCGTGCTGACCAATACCACGACGATCTCGATGGCTTCCGGCACGGTGCCGGCGATGTCGATTTCCGGCTCGGCTACCAAGGCCTTCCTCAAGCCGGCGGTATGCCCGAGTTTTTCGGGCAACACCGACGGCAACACCGACGTCGATGCTACGAAAGAGGGCATCTCCACGTATCGTGCGAATGCCGGCGTGTGGCTGAGCGGCAGCGCAGTCGATAACGGCGGCCTGTCGTTCACGCAGCAGGTTGGCTTCGGCGGCTACACCGACGGCACGAGCAAGACGATCATGGTCGCGGAGAGCCGCGAAGGCATCCGGGCCGGCATCACCGGCACCGTTGCCAACCGTTGGGCCTACGGGGAATTGTGGGCACCCGCCTCGATCAACAGCGGTACGTTCGTCGCTCCCTCCTGGCCGGAGACCTCGGGGTCGACCAGCGTCAGCCTGATCGGTTCGGGAAGCACGGGCGGTCCGCTCAACAGCGGCACGCTCACGCCGGCGTTGCGACTGTATTACGGCCCGTGGAGCGATCACGGTGGCGGCCTCATCGGCCATCTCTTCGCCGACGGGCACGTGGAGTTCATCACGAGCGACATCGACAAGCCGACCTACCACGCGCTCAGCACGCGGGCGAACGGCGACCGTATCGGCGACTATTGATCGCAGCCAATCTGAGGAATTCGAGGCGGCCAGCAGGCCTTCCTGCTGGCCGCCGTTTTTTCATGATGCACGACCTGCCGCTAGAAACCGATGCCGCCGCCGTCGCGGATCACCTCCGCGTGCCTGTCGGCGATCCACGCCGGCCGCGGCTCCTCGACTGCCGGGAGCCGGAGGAGCATGCGATCGCGCGGATCGAGGGGGCCATCTTGATCCCCTTGGCGGAGATACCCGAAAGGTTGGCCGAGTTGGAGCCGTGGCGCGATGCGCCGCTCGTCGTGCACTGCCACCATGGCGTCCGCAGCCTGCGGGTGGTGCGGTTCTTGCGGGAGAAGGGTTTTGCGCGAGCCCAGAGCATGCGCGGGGGCATCGAAGCCTGGAGCACGGAGGTGGACCGCACCGTGCCCCGCTACTGAGAGCCCGGCGAGGGGCGACGCCGCATCATGCCAGTTCGTCGAGGGCAGCGCACTGCCGCGGCGTGAAGGGCACGGCACCGGCAAGGAGCGACGGATCGTCGCCCGCCTCGGGCACGATGAGGCGGATGATCGCGGCGGCGAGCGAGTCGAGTCCGGCGCCGGTGACGGCCGACGTGCGGATGCCGCCGGCGGGGCACGCCGTGTCGTCGGGGGCGAGGTCGCACTGCGAGACAACGTGCAGCGTGGGGATGTCTGGAACGGTCGCGGCGGAACGAAGCGGGCCGTTCCCCGTGCCCGCACGGCTGACGTGCACAACGAGGTCGGCGGCTGCTGCCGCGGCAACGGCCCGGCCGATGCCCGCCTGTTCCGTGGCGGACACGTCGGCCGCATCGCCCCCGCGCAGGCCCGCCGTATCGACGAGGTCGATCTCCCAGCCGTCGAGCACGATCCTCGTTTCGAGCACGTCGCGCGTGGTGCCCGGCTCGGGCGACACGATGCTGCGGGTGTAGCCCGACAACGCGTTGACGAGGCTGCTCTTGCCGACGTTCGTCGGCCCACTCACGACCACCCGCCAGGGACGTGTGAGCCGCAGCCCCACCCGAGACGCCCGGCGGAGCCGGTCAACTGCGGCCCGCGCTGCGGCGAAGGATCCGTCGTGTTTCAGCGCGGCGATGCGGTCGAACTCCGCCTGCAAGGCTCCCGCGAGTTGCCGCGACAGGATCTGCGCGGCCTTGGGCCCGCCCGCCTTCGCCAGGGCCTCGCGAGCCTCCACCTCGACCATCGCCGCGCCATTCGCGTGCAGCCATGCCGGCCAGGGCTCGCGGACGGCGCCGAGCGATTCCAGGCTGGCCATCACCGCTTCGCTGGCGGCGAGGCCGCCGTGGCAATGCACTTCGAGCGAGTCGGCCGTCCGCCGTACCACGACCAGTTCTTCGCCTTTCGTCGGATCGGCCCAGCGGCCGAAGGCGATCGAGCCGGCCGGTCGCGCCAGCAAAGGCTGTTTGCCGCGCGGATGAAACAGGTGCGCCACCGCCGCCACCGCCCGGGGGCCGGCCACACCCACGACGGCCAGGGCCCCGCGGCCGGGCGGCGTGAGCAGCGCTACGCGCAGGGGAACAACGGCCTCGGTATCCAAACACGCACCCTCTCGTCTGCCACCATCGCCCTCGGCCAATGCGGTAGCCGTGGCAGGGGCGTGCGTGGTCGAGGCGAGTTGGCGTATCCTCGCCTCCGAAGCCGAGTGCCGCGCACGCCCCTCCGGCGGCGGCCCATCACACACACCGCTGCATCATGAACGATTCCACTAGCATACAACCGACCGATGCCCCCGGAGACGCCCCCCATGGCTGACTGGATCGAGGAAGGCTGCAAGGCCCCGGACTTCACTCTGCCCACCCACGACGGCTCGAAACTGAAGCTTTCGAGTCTCAGGGGCCGTCCCGTCGTGCTCTACTTTTACCCGAAGGACGACACGCCGGGCTGCACGAAGGAGGCCTGCGCCTTCCGTGATGCCAAGGCGAGATTGGCGCGGCACAAGGCGGTGGTGCTGGGCGTGAGCCCCGACACGCCCACCAGCCACGAGCAATTCCGGGCGAAGCACAAACTGCCCTTCACGCTCCTCGCCGACGCGGATCACGCGGTGGCCGAAAAATATGGCGCCTGGCGGGAGAAGAACATGTATGGCAGGAAGACCATGGGCATCGTGAGGAGCACGTTCGTGATCGACGCCGCCGGAAAGGTGGCCAAGGTCTTCAAGGCGGTGAAGGTGGACGGCCATGAGGAGCAGGTGCTGGCAGCCCTGCGGGATGCGTAGGGGCTGCCTCCGCCCCGGCCATCCTGTCTCCCAGGCCGCACGATCGCTCCAGGGTGAAAACCTTCCTGCCCGCGCACGCCCGCCACGGCGCGGCATACTTGGGGGTTCCCGGGGAATCTTGCATGCGCACGTTTCTTGCCCGCTGCGGCACGCTCGGCCTGTTGTGCGGCGGCTTCGCCCTTACCGGTGATGCTGGCTGGGTGATCAGCCGCGGCACGAGCCTCCTCAACGCCACCAGCTTCCCCACGCCCGCGTCCGATGCCGCCGCCACCGTGCCGCCGTCGCCGGCTGACGAGCCGCCGGTCGCTCGCCAGCCGGTGGTTGAAACGCTGGTGAATCCCACGCTCGCCGCGCCGACCGTGGCCCCTCCGGCGGACGGCGGCCTCACGGCCGTCGATCTGCGGCTGCTGCACACAGGTGACCGGGTGGTCATCTGGGCGGGCGGGATGCCGACCGTGTTCGACATCGTCGATCCGGCAGTCGGCGGGGCCATCCAGCAGCCCCAGTCGCGACGGGTGACGTTGACGGGCGCGGGCGATCAGCATCGGATCGTGCGCGGCGGCACCGTGCACGTGCAGCCTTTGGCCGGGGTCAGCGGGCATGCCGCCGCCGCCGAGCGACTCGGCCCGGTTCAAGCGATCGCCGTGAAATAGGCCGCGGACTACGCTTCGCTCGCGGCTTCGGCGGCTTCGCGTTCGGCAGACCAGCCGACGCGCTTCTTCGAAAGGCCGATCTTCCGCTCGTCGGTGTCGACGCGGAGCACCTTCACCTCGACCTTGTCGCCGACCTTCACCACCTCCTCCGCGTTCTCCACCATGTCTTCGGAAAGTTCCGAGATGTGGAGCAGGCCCTCGAGGCCGTCTTCCAGACCCACGAACACGCCGAAGTTGGTGATCTTCGTCACCGTCCCCTTCACGATGTCGCCGGCCTTGTAACGCTTCGGGATGTCGGTCGACCACGGATCGTCGCCCATCTGCTTCAGTCCAAGGGCGATGCGCCGCCGCTGCTGGTCGACGGAGAGCACCTTGCACTCCACCTCGTTGCCCTTCTCCAGCATCTCGCTGGGGTGGGTCACCTTCCGCGTCCACGACATGTCGGTCACGTGGAGCAGCCCGTCGATGCCGTCGTCGATCTCGATGAAGGCCCCGTAGTTGGTGAGATTGCGAACCACGCCCTTCACGATGGCGCCCGGCGGATAGTCGGCGGCCACCTTCTCCCACGGGTTCTGCTGGGTCTGCTTCATGCCCAGCGAGATTTCCTGCTTTTCCTTGTTGATGGCCAACACCACCACCTCGACCTCGTCACCCGGCTTGACGAGTTCCGACGGATGGCTGACCCGCTTGGTCCAGCTCATCTCTGAGATGTGCACGAGGCCCTCGACGCCGTCTTCCAGCTTCACGAAGGCGCCGTAACTCATCACGTTGACCACCGTGCCCATGCAGACGGTGCCCACCGGATACTTGTCGGCGACCTTGGCCCACGGGCTTGCGGTGCGCTGCTTCATGCCCAGCGCGATCTTCTCGCGCTCGCGGTCGATGTGCAGCACCTGCACCTCGATTTCCTGGTCGATGGCCACCATCTCGCTCGGGTGGCCGATCCGACCCCACGACATGTCGGTGATGTGAAGCAGCCCGTCGATGCCGCCGAGGTCGACGAACGCGCCGAAGTCGGCGATGTTCTTCACGATGCCGCGGCGCACCTGGCCGACGTCGAGGGTCTCCATGAGTTGCTTCTTCCGCTCGGCCCGCTCCTGCTCGATGAGCGCCCGTCGCGAAACCACGATGTTTCGCCGCGCCTCGTCGATCTTGAGCACCAGGCACTGGATCGCGCGGCCGCAGTAGTCGCCGATGTCGGCGGGGCGGCGGATGTCGACCTGGCTGGCGGGCAGAAAGACGTTCACTCCCGAGATGTCGACGAGGAGGCCGCCTTTGATCTTGCGGGTGACGTAGCCCGTGACCACGTCATTCTCGTGGACGCTC
>JBIIIP010000142.1:0-5664 GCA_044234625.1 Pirellulales bacterium
CAGCTGGTCGATGTGATCCTGCTCCTGCGCACCGGCTGGGCCAGGCGGTGGGAGGATCGGACGGCCTACCTGGGCACCGATGCAACGGGCCCGGCCGCAGTTCCCCGGCTGCGGTTTCCGGGTCTCGCCCCGGAGGCGGCCAAGTGGCTCGTCGAGCACCGTCGCATCAAGGCCATCGGCATCGACACGGCGAGCATCGACCACGGCCCCTCGACGCATTTTGGCGCCCATGTGGCCCTGTGCGGCGGCAACGTGCCGATCTTCGAGAATCTCGCCGCGCTCGACGGCCTGCCTCCCGAGGGCGCGTTCGTCGCCGCGCTGCCGATGAAGATCGCCGGCGGAAGCGGCGGGCCGCTGCGGATCGTAGCCCGGGTGCCTTAAAAGACCGTGGAGCCAGTCTGTCGAAGCAGGCTGCGTTGGCCAGCGCACGAAGGTATCGAAGGCTGGCACACAGGGAGACGGAAGGGGCTGCCGATGGCCTCGAGCGTGCTGTGGGAGCAAGCGAAGCCAAGGATGGCTGAGCGCCGCGGACACGCAGTGAACGGAGGCCTGGAGGGCCGAAGTGAGCGTCAAGCGAGAGGTCATCGGCAGCCCCGACTTGCCATGGTCGAGTGTCAACTCTTGGATGCTCCCCGGTGAAAGGTTGGCAAACGCCAGGCGGCTCGGCCACAATTTCCGCTCCCCGGCACCGCCGGGGATGAAACCGTTATCTCTCGGAGGGCGCAGTCATCATGGCCGGCAAGAAAATCATCATGCGGACTGGCGAGGCGCTCGCCGAAGCGGACGAGGCATGGAGCGCCGCCGAACCGGAGGTGGTGATCGGTGAGCTCGACGGCCCGGTGGGCTATGCCATCGCCAACCTCATCGGCGACCAGGTAAAGGGCCACACCCGCGTATGGGCGATTCTCAACAGTGACGTGCAGGTGCGGCCGGCCACGCTCATGGTGAGCAAATACACGGCGCCCAACGCCCGCTACACCAACATTCTCATGGGCACCGTGCAGGCCGCCGTGGCGAACGCCGTGCTGGACGCCGTCCGTGCGGGGCACATTCCCAAGGGGAAGGTGAACGACATCGGCATCATCGTGGCCGTGTGGCTCGATCCCTCCGCCGCCGACGCCAAGACGAAGATCGACCACGAGGTGCTGTTCAAGACCCACCGCGAGGCCACTTTCAACGCCATCCGCAAGGCAATGGGCAACGAGCCGTCGATCGACTGGCTGCTCAAGAATCAGAAAAAGGTGGGCCACTACTTCCACGAGCTCGCCCTCAAGGGCGAACTGTAGCAGGAGGCCCTCTGCTCACTGGAAGTCGGCCGGCTGGCCGGTGGCCTCGAGGACGGAGAGCCACAGGTCTCCGTTTGGGGCCACCTGGTTGCGCTTGCTCACGGCCAGTGGCATGGGAATGTGGACGTAGCGGCCGTGCCAACGGCCCACCACCATCTCCGTGCGGCCGGCCAACGCCGCATGGACTGCATTCTGCGCCAGCCGCAGGCAGTAGACGCTGTCGTAGGGGTTGGATTCCACGCTGCGGATCGCGTAACTGGGGTCGATGTATTTGAGGTTCAGCTCCGTGCCCGCGGCGGCGAAATGGTCGGCGATCCGTTGCTTGAGAAAGAGGCCGATGTCGTTGAGCTTGCGGTTGCCCGACGCATCGACCCCCTCGCCGCCGGCGAGGAGATCCTGGCCGGCGCCCTCGGCCACGACGATCACTGCGTGGCCACTGCGTTTCACGCGGGCCAGCAGGTGGTCGAGTAAGCCGTGGGGGCCGTCGAGGGCGAAGGGCACCTCAGGGATGAGCACGTAGTTGGCGTCCGACTCGGCGAGCGACGCATAGCAGGCGATGAAGCCCGAGTGGCGGCCCATCAGCTTCACGAGCCCCACGCCGTTGGGTGCGGCCTTGGCCTCGACATGCGCCGCCCGGATCGACTTGGCCGCCTCGCCGAAGGCGGTCTGGAAGCCGAAGCTCTGGTCGATGTAGGGGATGTCGTTGTCGATCGTCTTGGGGATGCCCACGACCGCGATCTTCTGGCCCCGCTCCGCCACCGTCGCCGCGATCTGCATGGCCCCACGCAGGCTGCCGTCGCCGCCGATCACGAACAGGGCGTTGATGTTCATGCGCTCCAGACAGTCGACGATCTCGTGCGGGTCCTGGCTGCCGCGCGAGGTGCCGAGGATCGTGCCGCCATCCTCGTCGATCGAGCTCACGCTGACTGGCGTGAGGTCGAGCACGTCGTGGCCGTAGCGCGGGATGAAGCCCTGGTAGCCATTGCGGAAGCCGTAGATCCGCTGCACGCCGTAGTGGTGGGCCAATTCCATCACCAGGCCGCGGATGACGTCGTTGAGCCCGGGGCACAGGCCGCCGCAGGTGACGATGCCCACCCGCATCTTTGCCGGATCGAAGAAGATGCTCTGCCGCGGGCCGGCCGGCTCGAAGCCGGGGAGCGTTTCCAGCGAGCAGCCGCTCTCCGCGGCCAGGCGGGCGGTGTCGTAGATGAAGACGCGGTCGTCTTCCGCCACGTAGTGGGCCGTCGTCTCCCGCGCCTGCAGCTTCGGCTTGAGCGGCGAATCGATCCGGCAGGGTCCGAGCGTGTGGATGGCGAGATCGGCGGCGGTGATCATGCGTGGGTCATCCGGTGGTGCGCATGCCCGACGCGATGCCCTGCACGCACAGCCGGAGCAGGTCGCGGAGCGACTCGTCCGGAGCGTCAGGTCCGCCTGCCGCGCGTCGGCGCATGAATTCGATCTGGATCAGGTTGAGCGGGTCGATCGTGGGGTTGCGGGCCTCGATCGATTTCTGGAACCAGGGCGTCGTGGCGAGGAGTTCGCCGCCGCCGACGATGTCGAGGATCGCCTGCCGCGTGCGGTCGCGCTCGGCCGCGATCCGCTGCCAGATCCGGCGGCGCACGTCGGGGTCGGTGGTCAGATCGGCATACCGCTGCGCGATGTACATGTCGGCTTTGGCGAGCGCCAGCGTGGCGTTGTCGATCGTGGCCTGGAAGAAGGGCCACTGCCGGTACATGTCGCAGACCGTCTGCCAGGCATGGCGGTCGTCGTATTTCACCTCCACGAGCGCCGTGCCCAGGCCATACCAGGCGGGGATCATGCACCGGCTCTGCGTCCAGGCGAACACCCAGGGAATGGCCCGCAGGTCGTCGAGCGTGCGCTGGCCGCGGCGACGGGCCGGCCGGGAGGCGATGGGGAGGTTTTCGATGTCGTCGATCGGCGTGGTCTGCGAGAAATAGTCGATGAAGCCGGGCTGATCGACCAATTCGCGATACACGTCATACGACCGCGCCGCCATGCTATCCATGAGCGCGATCCACTCCGGCTGCGGCTCGGTGCGCTGGCCAGCCGACGCCATGAGCGTGGCCCACGACACCTGCTCCAGGTGCCGGCAGGCGATCTCGGTGTCGTCATAGCGCTCGGCGAGCACCTCGCCCTGCTCGGTGAGCCGCAGCGAGCCGTCGAGGGCTTCAGGCGGTAGCGAAAGAATGCCGCGGGCGGCCGGCCCGCCGCCGCGGCCCAGCGAGCCGCCCCGGCCGTGAAAGAAGGTGAGGGCCACGCCGCGGGCCGCCGCCGTGGCATGCAGCCGGCTCTGCGCGGATTGCAGGCCCCAGCAGGCGGCGAGGTAGCCGCCGTCCTTCGTGCTGTCGGAGTAGCCGACCATCACCATTTGCCGGCGGCCGCGGGCCTGGAGATGGGCGGCGTAGGCCGGGGTGTCGAGGATTGTGGCCAGCGTCTCGTGGGCGTGCGCCAGGTCGTTGATCTTCTCGAAGAGGGGCACGATTGCGATGTCGTGCGCGGCGACCGGCTCCCCCGCGCCAGCAGACTGCTTCTGGGCCCACCGCCACAGCCACAGCACGCAGAGCACGTCGGCCGGGGATCGCGTGAGGCTCACGATCGCGCCGCCGAGGCAGTCGGCCCCGAACCGCACGCTCGCCCGGTGGAGCAGCGTGAACAGGCGGAGCGTGTCGAGCGAAAGCGGCTGGAGCCGGTCCTCCGGCACCGCGCCGATGCCGCCGAGCGTGTCGGTGAGGAGCCGCACCTTCGTGGCCTCGTCGTCCGACCGCATGGCCTCGGCCTCGGCGATGCCCGCCGCGCCGAGGACGTCGGCCATGATGTCTTGGTAGGCGCGGGCATCCTGCCGCACGTCGAGCCGCGTCATGTGGAGGCCAAAGGCGCGGACCACGTCGAGCCAGCGGCGCGCCGGCGAGTTTTCGGAGAGGCCGTGGTCGCGGGCCACGCAGTCGACGAGCATGGCCACGTCGGCCTCGAACTCGCGGGCCGAGGGATACGCGCCGGCCGCGAGCGGACCGGTGAGGCTCGCCACCATCGAGCATTCGAGCCGGAAGTGGATCATCCGCAGCCAGCGGCGGTAGGCCTCGTGGTGCGGCGCACCTTCGAGCACGGCTGCAAGATCGGGCCATTGGGCGGCGAGCGTCGTGAGCCGCTCCTCCAGCGGCGCCGCGCCATGCGCCTCGTGGAGCGACATCGTGAGCATGTCGTGGAGCCGTGAGCACCAGGCGAGATGGGCGTCGATGGCGGCCGACCGCAGCCGCAGGAGGGTGGTCTCGGTGATGTCGGCGGTGACGAACGGATTGCCGTCGCGGTCGCCCCCCATCCACGAGCCGAAGGTGAGGAACGCCGGGATGCGGAAGGCGTGGCCCGGGTAGGCCTCGGCGAGCCCTTGGCGGAGCGACTCGTGCACCTGTGGCACGGCGTCCCAGATCCGGGGCATGAGCGAGAGGCCGCGGCCCACCTCGTCGAGCACGGTGGGCCGGGTAGCCTTGAGAAACTCGGTCTCCCAGAGGATCGCCAACTCGGTGCGGAGGCTGCTCTCCAGCGCGGCCCGCTCGCGGGGAAGCAGATCGTCGCGGTCGAGAACCTGGAGACACTGCCGCATCCGCCGAAGTTTCGCCCGGATCGAGCGTCGCTTCGCTTCGCTCGGGTGCGCCGTGAACACGAGCTCCACGGAGAGCCTGTCAAGTTCACGCTGCACGTCGTCGGCCGAGACACCTGCGGCGGCGAGCGACTGGATGGCGGCGGCCAGCGATTCGCCGAGCGGCTGCGGATGCCGGTGCCGCTCACGCTCGCGGAGGACACGCACCCGTTGGCGGTCTTCGGCGATGTTCGCCAGATCGAAGAAGATGGAGAGGGCGCGGGCCACGATCCGCGCCTGGGAGGTGTCGAGTGATTCGATCCTGGCGGCGAGCGCCCGCTCGGCCCCGTGCACGCCCTCGCGGCGGTCGCGGGCCAGCCGTCGGATTTCGGCCACCAGGGCCGATGCCTCCGCCCCTGCTTCCTCCACGATCACGGAGTCGAGCTTCCCGTCCAGCAGGCGGACGTCGCGCCTCAGGAGGTCGTCGTTGACCACGAAAGATTCCGGAGGCTGGGGAGGGGTGGGGGGTGCGGAGGGAAGTGCCAGCGGGCCAGGAACGGCTTTCCAGACCTCTTCCAGCATAGGATGGGCAAAAAACGCGCCAAGCGACGCGGCTCTCGCCGCGGCATCGCTCGCGCCCGGCTGAGAAGGCGTTTTGCTTTCCGGCCCCCAGCCGGCTGCTGCCCACGGGCGTGGCAACGGATGCCCGCTAGGCGATCAGGGCCTTCATCTCGCGGACGGCCTGCGTGAAACCGACGAGCACGGCCCGCGACACGATCGAAT
>JBIIIP010000089.1:0-12426 GCA_044234625.1 Pirellulales bacterium
GGCCGATATTGAGCTCGTGCATGGCTTCCAGGCGGGCCACGGGCACAACGTTGCGGTAGGTAAGACCGTGGCCGGCGTTGAGGACGAGTTTCGCCTGACGGACCATGGCCGCCGCTCTGGCCAATTTCACGAGTTCGTCGTGCTGGTGGGCCGGGGCCACGGCGTTGGCGTATTCACCGGTGTGAAGCTCCACGGCCGCCACGCTCAGGTCGACGGCGGTCTCGATCTGACGCGGATCGGCGTCGATGAACAGCGACACGGCGATGCCGGCATCGTGGAGCCGGGCCACGGCCTCCGCCGTGGCCGACCGCTGTCCAACGACGTCGAGGCCTCCCTCGGTCGTCACCTCCTCGCGCTTCTCGGGCACGAGCGTCACCTGGTCGGGCTTGACGCGGCAGGCGATGTCGATGATCGCCGGCGCGATCGCGGCCTCGAGGTTGAGCTTCACCTGCACGGTGCGCCGCAGCACCTCGACATCACGATCCTGGATGTGCCGCCGGTCTTCGCGGAGGTGCACGGTGATCGCGTCGGCCCCGCCGAGTTCGGCGAGCGCCGCCGCCCACACCGGATCGGGCTCGACCGTGCGGCGGGCCTGGCGGACCGTGGCGACGTGGTCGATGTTGACGCCGAGCAGGGCCATCAAAGGCCCTTCTTCAGAAGGATCACCGCGTTGCCCCGCGGCGTGCGCACCTGCAGCACCACTCCCTCCTCGGGAGATTCCTTTTCGAGCGCGGTGGCGAATTCGTCGATCGATGCCACCGGTGTGCGGCCCACCTTCCGCACCAGCACGCCTGGGCCGAGCCCCGCCTCGGCGGCGATGCCCTCCGGATCGACGCGGTCCACGACCACGCCCTCGACGCCCTCATAGGCATCCTCGGCCACGGCCGACTTCTCCATCACGCCCAGGCCGAAGGCCTCCGAGTAATACGACTCCTTCCCTGAAGGCATCGACCGGCGGCCCCCCGGCTCGCCACCCCGGGCCAGCTTCCCGGGAAGCGTCTTCACGGAAATCGGCAGCGTGAGCGTCTTGCCATCACGCAGCACAGCCAGCTTGTGCTGCTGGCCGATGGTCGATCGCTCTACCACCTCCTGCAGCGTCCGCGGGCCATCGACCGGCTGGCCGTCGAAGGCGACGATCACGTCGAGCTCCTGCACGCCCGCGTCGGCCGCTGGCGTGCCCGGCATCACTTCCGTCACGAGCACGCCCTTGCGGTCGCCGACGCCGAGCTTCGTGGCCATGCTCTTCTCGAGCGGACCGATCGACACGCCGAGATAGCCGCGCTCGACCGCGCCCTTGGCGATGAGCTGCTGGCTCACCCACTTCGCGAGGTTGATCGGGATGGCGAAGCCGATGCCCTGATAGCCGCCGCTGTTGGAGGCGATGGCCGTGTTGATACCCACCACCTCGCCCTGGAGGTTGACGAGCGGTCCGCCGGAATTGCCGGGGTTGATGGCGGCGTCGGTCTGCAAAAACTTCGCGCGGCGGATGCTGCCGAGCTCGCGGCCCTTGCCGCTGATAATGCCGGCGCTGACGGTCGTCTCCAGCTCGAAGGGGTTGCCGATGGCGATCACCCAGTCGCCGGTGTCGAGTTTGTCGGAATCGCCGAGCCGGGCCGTGGGGAGATCCTTGGCGTCGGCGAGCTTGACGACGGCCAGATCGCTGTCGGGATCGGTCGTGATCTCCTTCGCCTTGAATTCGCGGCCATCCGCAAGTTCCACCGTGACCTCGTCGGCCCCCTCGACGACATGGTTGTTGGTGAGCACGATGCCCGTGGCATCGACGATCACGCCGGAGCCCACGCCCGACCGCGGCGGCATGCCCCCGCGGGGGCCGAACTCGAAGCCTTCGGGAAGCCCGTCGCGGAAAAACTCCTCGAACGGCGTTCCCTTGAAGGGATTGTCACCGCGCTGCGGGCCGCGGCCCTGGGGGGCGGGCTTGGCCTTGGCCTCGCTCCGCACCACGACCACGCTGGGCGTGGCCACCTCGGCCGCATGCCGGAAGGCCTTCGACAGGGCCGTGGCGTGCGACATCGCCTCGGCGGTTTCATCAGCCCGGATGGCTGGTAACAGGCCGACCACAGCCATGCCGAGGACGGTGATCGTGACGGGCAGGATGCGAACGCGTTGCATGGCAGGGTTACCTGGATGAGGGGCCGGACGTCGCGGCCGGACGCCCGAGGAATCACATCATAGACGGCGGAGCGGTGGCGCTCGCGTTCGGCCGACACCAGGCTTTACGCCAGCCGCCGGCGGATGGTTCAACGCGGGCGTGCTCGTTGACTGCCGGGCGAAAGAGGCGTAAGGTTCCCCGGCTGGAGGCCACGCTCGTGGGCAAGAAGGAAGTGTCTGCGCCGCAAGAACTTGCGCTCGATCTCGCGGAGTGCCAGCGGCGGCTCGATTATGTGTTTCGCGACCCATCCCTGCTGGTCGCCGCGCTGACGCATGCCTCCGGGGCGCAGCATCGCCTGGCCTCGAATGAGCGGCTCGAATTCCTCGGGGACGCGATTCTGGGGTTCATCGTCTGCGAAACGCTGTATCGGATTTTCCCCGAATCCCTGGAGGGGGACCTCACGCGGATCAAGTCGGTGGTTGTCAGCCGGGAGACGTGCAGCCGGATCAGCGAACATCTCCAACTCGTCGATTTCCTCATCGTGGGGAAGGGACTCTCGGTCAACAAGCCGGTGCCCACGTCGGTGCTCTCGGACCTGTTCGAGTCGCTCGTGGCGGCGATCTATCTGGACGGCGGTCTGGAGCCGGTGCGGGTGATCGTGGCCCGGTTCATCGAGCCGGAGATCGTGAAGGTTGCATCGGGTGAACAGGGGTCGAACCACAAGTCGCTCCTCCAGCAGCTCGCCCAGCGGGATTACGGCGTCACGCCAACCTACGAGGTGATCGAAGAGGCAGGGCCCGACCACAGCAAGAGTTTCCATGTGTCGGCCCAGATCGGCAGCCGCAGTTATTCGCCCGCCTGGGGCCGCAACAAGAAGGAGGCCGAGCAGCGGGCGGCCCTCAACGCGCTGGCCGAACTCCGCGGTGAGATCACCGGCTAGGGCGAGGCGGCTCTGCGCCGCGTGGCGGGCCATGTGGTGACAGACCTCTTTCCATGTGGTGACAGACCTCCGGTCTGTCGAAAAAACCTGCTCTGGCTCTGCAGGCTCGTGACGGGCCCCGACGGAGGCGTCTCAGGCCGCCTCTTCGCCCTTGAGGCGGCGGCGGCTCGTCGCTACGGTCTCCAGCCCGCGGGTGGAACCCCGCGAGCGCGACCCGTGCCCAAGGCTAAGCCATGCCGTCTTGCTTTCGAACCATCAATCGACTCGGCTCGTTCCTCTTCGTGACCGGCGCCCTCACTGCCTTGTTCTGCCCGAAGCAGTCGCAGGCCGAGCAGGGGACCGCGCACCCGGCGCTCGAACGCGCCCCGCGGCATACCACCACGGCGCACGGCCAGCAGGGCGACCCGGTGAACGTGGCGTTCGTGGGTACGGAAGACGAACTGCATCGCACGCTCGCCATGGCCGGCTGGTATGCGGCCGATCCGATCACGCTGGAAACATCGCTGCGGATCGCGGCCGACGTGGTGCTGCGGAAGCCCTATCCGCATGCGCCGGTGAGCGACCTCTACCTGTGGGGCCGCAAGCAGGATCACGCCTTCGAACAGCCCGTGGGGGAGAGCCCCAAGCAGCGGCACCATGTGCGGTTCTGGTGCTCGGCCGACGCCGATGCCGACGGCAAGCCGCTCTGGCTCGGCGCGGCGACGTATGACGAACGGGTGGAGATCAGCCGCACCACCGGCGGCATCACCCACAAGATCGGCGCCGACGTGGATCGCGAACGCAACAAGGTGATCGCCGATGCCCATCGCGCCGGCCTCCTCGGCGGCGCGTACTGGGTCGATGGGTTCCATGCCGACAAGGAAGGCCGCAACGGCGGGGGCGATCCCTATTTCACCGATGGCCGGCTGGCCGTCGGCCTGATCACGCTCCGCTGACACGCTGCCGGGCACCACGCCCGGGCGGTCCGCCGGCGTTGGCATCCATGGTGGCCGGCCCGTTCATTGACGGAAGAGGCCGTCCGTGATGACGAGCTCGACGTTTCGGTTGCCCGCTCCCCACGGCGTGAGCTCGAGGGCGAACCGAATCTTCTTCGCGCCTGGCGGCAGGGGAATGTCGAGGGACATGAGCTTCTCGCCGGATCCGGGCTTCTTGTTGTGCCGGGTGACGCCCTGCCGCGCAACGGTCTTGCCGTCGACCTGGGCGAAGAACGTGAACTGTTGATTCTGCCACTCCCGCATGCCGACGAACCAGCCAAGCGAGTCGTCGCAGATGAGCACTTCCCCGGTGAACCGGGAAGATCCCTCCGGGATGTCGTATTCGAGCCAGTGGTACATGTTGCGGGTGCGGCCCCAGAGGCCGACGCCGGCGACGAAAAAGCCTTCGCTCGCGAAGAACTCGGTCTGGGCACTCTGGTAGTTCTGCCCCTCGGTGAACGCGAAGTCGTCGGGGGGCAACCGTGCAACGATCTTCACGCCGCCCGGCCAGAAAGACTGAGCGTTGTTTCGGGGCGCGACGGGGGTGGTGTCGATGACGCCGGCACCAGAGGACTTCGAAATGTTTTCCGGGTCGGGCAGGGTGCCATATTCCGTGGCGCTCGGCTGAAGCGTCACGAGCGACACCGGGAAAGTGATCGCCGCTGCCTGGGGCGGCTTCTCGGCGGGCGCGACTCCCGGCGTGGAATCGTCTGTCTGGGTCGCGGCTGCGGAAGATTTCTCGGCCTTCCGCTCCTTGACCGGCGTCTTCTTTCCGCACGAGGTGCAGAGGATGACCATCATTCCGAGCACGACTGCAACTCGGGCAGCGCTTGATCTGCCGCTCGTCCATCCGTTCATGATCATCCCCTTGGGTTGAGTGTGCAGCCTCCGCAGGCGACATGAGGAGTTTTGTCGCCTCCCGAGAAGCATGTGTCGCTGAGCGTGGCCGTCAAAAACGGCGAGTTCTGGCGGATTCCGCATTGCCCGGTCCGCTGGCCGAAGAATATCACCACTCCCGTCCCAGTCCCGGAGCCTTTTGGATGCCTTCCATTATGTCAGTGCGTTCTCTTGCCGCCATCGCCCTCTCCATCGCGACCGTCGCGCTCGCGGGGGTCACCGCCGTCGCCGAGCCGCCACGGCAGCCCAATATCCTCGTGATCTGGGGCGACGACATCGGGCAGTTCAATGTGGGGGCCTACAACCACGGGATGATGGGCTACAAGACGCCCAACATCGACCGCATCGCACGCGAAGGCGCGCTGTTCACCGATTGGTACGGGCAGCAGAGCTGCACCGCCGGGCGGGCCGCGTTCATCACGGGGCAGTCGCCGATCCGCACCGGCCTGACGAAGGTCGGGCTGCCGGGCGCGCCCGAGGGCATGAGGAAGGAGGATCCGACGATCGCCACGCTGCTGCGGGCGCGAGGCTACGTGACCGGGCAGTTCGGCAAGAACCACCTCGGCGACCGCGACGAGATGCTCCCCACGAGCCACGGCTTCGACGAGTTCTTCGGCAACCTCTATCACCTCAACGCCGAGGAGGAGCCCGAGCATCCCGACTACCCGCGGGATCCCGCGTTCAAGAAGCGGTATGGCCCCCGCGGCGTGATCCATTCCTTCGCCGACGGCCGCATCACCGACACCGGCCCGTTGACCCGGAAGCGGATGGAAACGATCGACGAGGAGGTCAACGCGAAAACGTTCGCCTTCATGGAGAAGGCGAAGCAATCGGGCAAGCCATTCTTCATCTGGTGGAACTCCACCAAGATGCACATCTTCACGCACTTGAAGGATGGCGTGGCCGGAAAGACCGGCCTCGGCATCTACGCCGACGGCATGGTCGAGCACGACCGCCAGGTGGGGGAAGTGCTTGCCAAGCTCGAGGAGCTCGGGCTCGCCGACAACACGATCGTGATGTACTCCACCGACAACGGGGCGGAAGCCTTCACCTGGCCAGATGGCGGCACGACGATGTTCCGCGGCGAAAAGAACACGCAGTGGGAGGGGGGATACCGTGTTCCCTGCGCCGTGAAATGGCCGGGTGTCATCAAGCCCGGCACGGTGATCAACGAGATCGGGGCCCACGAAGACATGCTCGCGACGTTCTGTGCCGCCACCGGCGACAAGACCGTGAAGGACGACCTGAAGAAGGGTCGCCGCATCGGCGACCGCAGTTACAAGGTGCACCTTGACGGTTACGACCTCGGCCCGGCGCTCCGCGGCGAGGCGGAATGGCCGCGGAAGGAATTCATCTATTGGACCGACGACGGCAGCGTGGCCGCCCTCCGCTACGGCAACTGGAAGGCGACGTTTCTCAAGCAGCCGGCCCATGGCATGCACGTCTGGCAGCAGCCGTTCGAGGAGCTCCGCGCGCCCACGCTGGTGAATCTCCGCATGGATCCGTTCGAGTTGGCCCAGGACATCGGCATGGACTACCAGCGTTGGTATCTGGAGCACATGTTCATGATCGCCCCGGCTGCGGGCTATGTCGGAAATTGGCTGCAGAGTTTCCGGGAGTTCCCGCCCCGGCAGAAGCCCGGCAGCTTCAATCTCGACCGCGTCATGGAGGCGGTCACGGCGCCCGCGGGCGCATCGCGCTGACCCCGATCCCCGCACGCGGGCGTGGTTTGACAGGCTCTTGGTGGCCGGGTATCAAGCCCGCGTTCGCATATCCACGCACACGCAGAGGGCGGATCATGGCTCGGTCCACGGGCTGGTTTGCGGCGGTGATCGTCGCGGTGAGCTCGGCAGGGGTGGGCTGGGTTTGTTCGGCGAGGGCCGCCGATCCGGCCCCGCGCAGCCTCGAGGCCGAGCACGGGGTCGTCTGCCGGCTGCCGGGTGAGCGGTTCGGCTACTTCGGCTGGCCCACCGTGGCGCGGATGGACGACGGCCGACTGCTCGTCGTGAGCTCCGGCCTGCGGAGCGAGCATGTCTGCCCGTTCGGCAAGACCGTGTTCCATGAGAGCCGTGACGACGGCCACACGTGGTCGGAGTCGCGTGTGATCCAGGATTCGCCCATCGACGACCGCGATGCGGGGATTGTGAACCTTGGTGGCGATTCGCTGCTCGTGTCGTGGTTCCGCAGCGACACCAGGAAGTATGTCGATGAAGAGTGGATCCCGGCCGCCGAGCGGGAGCGATGGAAGCAGGTCTTCGCGGGCTGGTCCGACGCGATGGTCGAGCCGCTGATCGGGTCCTGGGTGATGCGATCGGACGACAGCGGCCAAACGTGGGGCGCGCCCGTTCGCGCGCCCGTCTCGTCGCCACACGGGCCGATCCGGCTCGCCGGGGGCGATCTGCTGTACGTCGGCAAGCTCTTCGGCACATGGGACGAGATGGGCAACGGCCGGATCGCCGCGGCCCGGTCGAGCGATGGCGGGAAAACCTGGAAGGTCGTGGGCCGCGTGCCGGTGGCCCCGCGAACCGACGCATCCAACTACCACGAGCCGCACGTCGTGGAACTGCCGTCGGGCCGGCTCGTGGCCGCGATCCGCCTCGACGACGCCCCCGGCAAGCCGATGGCCTCCGCCGGTATCCCGCACTTCACGATCCTGCAGACCGAGTCGACTGACGGCGGCGCGACCTGGTCGATGCCGCGCTGGCTTGGGTTCAAGGGCTCACCGCCCCACCTCCTGCGGCACTCCTCCGGCGCGGTCGTGATGACCTACGGCTATCGGCATGGCCCGCACGGCCAACGGGTCGCGATCAGCCGTGACGGATGCCGCACCTGGGAGGCCGACTGGATCCTGCGTAGCGACGGGCCCGACGGCGACCTCGGCTACCCCTCGACGGTCGAACTGGCAGACGGCAGCCTGATGACCGTGTACTACCAGAAGGCGGCGAAGGAAGAGAAATGCTCGCTGCTTTGGTCGCGGTGGAAGCTGCCGGCCGCTGCGGTCGATCCGCCGGTGGCGATCGGCTCCCGGCGCGAACTCTTCGTCGACCGCGCGCTCGTCGATCGGCTCGACGGCGCAAGCCTGAAGCTCCACGAGCCGGTCTCGGGGGGCACGGCGATCCGGATCGACAAGCCCTGGGAGGGGCCGTCCAACTTCGGGATATCGGTGATCGAACTCGACGGCCGCCTGCTCATGTATTACCGCGGCTGGTCGCTTACCGACCCGAAGGATGAAAGCGGCGTCGGCTGTGTGGCCGAGAGCCGCGACGGTGGCGCGACCTGGACGAAGCCCGCCCTCGACCTCGTCAAGCGGCCCGACTGGCGGGCCAACAACGTCATCGCCACGGTCGACGGCGAGCCGAGGTTTTCGTTTCCGTGCGCGCCCTTCGTGGACACCCGGCCGGGTGTGCCGCCGAGCGAGCGTGTGAAGATGCTCGAGAGCGTGCCGGTGAGCGGCGAGAAGCACACCGCGATGACCGACCCAGCCGGACCCAAGCGGCTCGTGTTCTGGGCGTCTCCCGACGGATTTTCCTTCCGCAAGCTCGACCCGCAGCCCGACTTCGTGAGCCACCTGCCCAACTCGTTCGACGGCGGCAACACGATGTTCTGGAGCGAGGCCGAGGGGCGGTACGTGATCTTCTTCCGCTGCAACGACGGCGGCCGCTCGATGGCCCGCGCGACGTCGAAGGATCTGATGACGTGGACGAAGCCCGTGCCGATGAGCTACGGCGACGCTCCTCGGGAACAGTTCTATACAAACAACACGCAGCCCTACTTCCGTGCGCCGCACCTTTATGTCGCGCCCGCCGCCCGGTTCATGGAGGGGCGGCAGGTGCTCGACGAGAAGCGGGCCGAGGCGGTCGGCGTGCAGACGATCGGAAAGCATGTCTATTTCAAGGACTGTTCCGATGCGGTTTTGCTCACGACCCGCGCGGGCTCGTTGGCCTACGACCGCACGTTCCTGGAGACGTTCATCCGGCCGGGGCTCGGCGACTCCAACTGGACCTCGCGGACCAACTACCCGCTGACCGGCATTCTTCCCGCCGGCCCCGGACGGATGCAGTTGTTCGTCACCCGCGACTACCAGCAGCCCACCTGGCACATCGAGCGGCTGCTCCTGCGGACCGACGGCTTCGCGTCTGTCTCGGCACCGTGGGCCGGCGGCGAAATGGTCACGAAGCCGCTCACGTTCACCGGCGGGGAACTGGAGATCAACTACCGCACCGGCGCCGCTGGGAGCGTACGGATCGAGATCACCGACGCCGACGGCATGCCGCTGGCGGGCTTCACGGTGGCCGACTGCCCCGAGATCATTGGCGATGAGATCGAGCGGGTCGTGACCTGGAAGGCGGGAAGCGACGTGGCGAGCCTTGCAGGCAAGCCCGTGCGGCTGCGGTTCATCCTTGCCGATGCCGACGTCTTCTCGTTTCGCTTTCGCTGAGAAGGGGGTTCGGCCAACAAATCCTTCAAGCGTGGTGTCAGACCTCTCCTCACCCAACCGTAGCGACAGGCCTCTCCCCCCAACCGTGGCGACAGACCTCCGGTCTGTCGAAATGTTTAGTCACAGACCGGAGGTCTATGCCACGTGGGGGGATCACAGACCGGAGGTCTATGCCACGTGAGATTACCTGTTGTCTGTGTCCTCGCTCCTCATGGTGATGTATCACAACACGCTGCGCTTGGCACGAAGGCTGTCGCCGGCCAGGGCTGTCTCCTTCTTCAGCACCGTAATGGAGCCCCGATGATCCTGGACAGATTGCCCCTCTGGCGTGGCTATGCCGCAATCAATCCCCGTTTCGCCAAGGCGTTCGCGTTTCTCGAGCAGGTAACGCCTGCAACAGCCGTCGGTCGGCACGACATCGACGGCGATGCCGTTTTCGCGCTGGTGCAGCGCTACCTGACGCGGCCGGTGGCGGGCATGCAACTCGAAGCCCACCGTCGCTACATCGACATCCAGTTCGTGGTGCTGGGCCGCGAGGTGATTCATTGGGTGCCGTTGGCTCACCTTACCGAGGTCACCATGCCCTACGATGAGACGAAAGAAGCGGCTCTGTTTGCGGCCATCGCGGGCATGATGCCCGTGCGGCTTTCCGCCGGCCAGTTCATGGTCCTGTTTCCCGAAGATGCCCACGCTCCCTGCTGCGTGTGGGATGAGCCTGCGGAGGTGATGAAGGTGGTGGTGAAGGTTGCGGTCTGACGCTGGGCCGCGCCGCTCAGGCCGGCGGCAGAATCGGATAGGAAATGTCGCCGGCGTTCATGGGGCGGTGAGGCTTGCTGTCCGGCTGCCGCTGTCGCATGGAAGCTGGGGCTCGGCATCTTCGCCAACTCGATCGAAGGCACGCGTGGCAAAGAGCATTTACGGCAGGCGGGGCCCACGCTCGGTGATCTGCGGGAGGGTGATCCACAGTCCATTCCACTTGACCGTGGCGACAGACCTCCTCCCAACCGTGGCGACAGACCTCCGGTCTGTCGGGATTTTTAGTCACAGACCGGAGGTCTATGCCACGTGTAAAGGCGTCACAGACCGGAGGCTCGATCCGGGTAGTCTGCGAACCGAACCAGACCTTGTAGCTGGCGCTTACTCCGGCCAGAACTGGATGCCTGGGCAGTTGCAGAATCGCCACGGCACGCGGCCGAGCGGCGAGTCGGGGAGGGCCTTGCCGAGGTAGGCGAGCGTGAGCGTGCGGAACCACGTGGGGAACATCGCTCCCTCAGTCGCCCTCGCGGCCAGCTGCGGGTGGCCGTATTCAAAAGCCCTTCCGCGCACGAACTGAAAGCCGCCATCGGCGGCCTGCGCGGCGAGCACGACCTCGGCACCGCGGGCGAGCGCCGCACGGATATCGTTGCGCCGGTAGGGATGTTCACGAAAGAGCAGACGGGCGAGCGGGTCAATCGAGTCGATGTCTTCGCAGGCGCTGCTCTCCCGGTCGCTGCCGGTGTGCACCCCCTGGCCAAAGCCACCGCAGGCGTTTTGCGTGGCGAGGCAGGAATCGACCGCCCGCTTGGCGTGCGGGATCGGCTTCCCGTCGTAGAAGTACAGGAGCCACAGGTGGTAGGCCCCCTGCACGGCGGTCGAGAGCTGCCCCGGCTTTGCGATGTCGAGCCCGCCCCAGAGGCCGCTGGCCGCGTTCACGTGGTGGGCGGCCATCCAGCGGAGCAGCTCTTCGACGGCCGCCGCGGCGCGACGCTCCTTCTGAAAATCCCGCGCGTATTGCAGGAGCGTGCCGACGTTGAGCACCTCGTTGCCGACGAAGTCCGGATGGTCTCGCCATTGCCGCGATTCGAGCCAGCGGACGAGGCCGCGGGGGGCGAGAAACGGCTCGAGGAACCGCATCGGCTTTACGGCCACGGCCCCCAGGCTCGTCAGGGCGGTGACGACGTGGCAGGAGAGATGCCGCCTGCCGCACCACTCGGGGTCACCCTTGTATTGACCCTCGTCGAAGATCACTGGGTCTCGGAAGAGGCCGTCCTCGTCCTGGTGCGATTGAAAATATCGGATCCAAGCATCGCGGTCGGCCGCTAAGAGCGTGCCGACGTCGTCATAAAGATCGCGGGTCATGGCCGCGTAGGCGGAGCTGTAAAGCGTGGGCTCATCGCAGCCGGCGGCGTAGCGGTAGCGGCCAAACGGGCCGTCGGCCAGCCGCATCGACTCGACGAACGCAAGCGTGGCCGCCCGCAGCTCGCCGGTGTCGAGAGTGTCGAGTTGGATCCGGGCAGGCGATGCAGGTGGCCCGGCGAGACTGCGGCGCATTGCCAGCGCACCGGTGGCAGCGGCGGCAAACAGCCATTGCCTTCGGCTTGTCGGGTCGCCCGATGCGGCAAGGCGTGATGAAGGGTGCATGCTCATGCGTGGGAGTGCCTTCCGCCTGGTCTTGCGTGCGGCTGGGAACCGACTTTACAACATTGTTGGAGATACTGGACTGAGTGGCTTTTGGCCCGCTTGTGGCGTCCCTCATGTTCCCCCTGCCCCGAGGCCTGCAGCCCATGCCAGTTCGATTTCCCCACGACGCCTCCCGGCGTGAATTCCTCACGGCCGCCTTTGCCGCCACCGCGGCCGCCACCGCGCCGCTGCGTTGCTCGACCGCCGCGGATGCCTCGCCGGCATCGCCCGCATCGCCCAACGACCGGCTCCGCGTCGCCGTGATCGGTGTCAATGGCCAAGGGCGGGCCCATGCGGCCAACTGGCTCACCCAGCCCGACTGCGATCTCGTCGCCATCTGCGACTGCGACCCGGCCGCGTTCGACCGCCTGATGGCCGGATTCGAGGCTGCGAAAGACTCTGCTCCGGCCAGACGGCCCGACTACGTGCAGGATGTCCGCAAGCTGCTGGAGCGACGTGACATCGACGCCGTCTCCATCGCCACGCCCAACCACACCCACGCAATCCTCTCGATCCTCGCGATGCAGGCAGGCAAGGATGTCTACGTCGAGAAGCCCTGCAGCCACGATCTCGCCGAGGGCCGCGAGATGGTCCGCTGGGCCCGGAAGCTCGGCCGCATCTGCCAGAT
>JBIIIP010000016.1:0-35992 GCA_044234625.1 Pirellulales bacterium
GCTCGATGGGCGACCTCATCGCCGAAGTGCTGATCGTGCTGCCGGCGGCCGCCGATGCGGCCGCGCGGCAGCGGCTCCTGGAGGCGGCCAAGGCCGCGGATGCGGCCGACGGGGCGGGCGTCCGGTCGCAGCTGCGATGGTGATGGCATCCGCACGGCGATTCTCCCGGGCGGCGCGGCTGCTGCGGCCTGCCGATTTCCAGCGCGTCTACGGCGAGCGCCGGTCCGCCGCCAGCGGCCCGCTCGTGGTGTATGCCGCGCGGCGCGATGGCGGGCCGATCGGTCCGCGGCTGGGGTTGTCGGTCTCGCGGCGGATCGGCACCGCGGTGGTGCGCAACGCGTGGAAGCGGCGGCTCCGCGAGGCGTTTCGCCATGTGCAGTCCGACCTGCCCCCGGGCCACGATTTCATCGTGGTCGTGCGGTCGGGCCGGCCACAGCCGGGGGCCGACGGCGCCCGGCTCACGGAGCGATTGCTCACCGATCTCGCCGCCCGCGCGGCCGGCCGCAGGCCTCCGTCATGACCGTGTCACCGCGGCACGTCATGCGTGTGATCGGCCGCCTGCTGGACCGGTCTGCAGTGGCGGTACTGATCGGCATGGTGGCTCTCTACAAGGCCACGCTCAGCCCGCTCCTGGGGAGGCACTGCCGGTTCGAACCGACGTGCAGCCTCTATTTCCGCTCTGCAGTGGAGCGGTATGGGGCGATCCGCGGCAGCTGGCGCGGCATCAAGCGGATCTGCCGCTGCCATCCCTGGCATCCCGGCGGCTACGACCCGCCCTGACCCGCGCGCAGCCAGGCGAGCACGCCGGCATTGGCAGCGGGAAACCGCGCGGGCTGCAGGTCGGCGATGGCGACCCACGCATAGGGCGGTCGCGGCGTGGCCGCGGGCTCGCGAGGCCGCGCCAGGAAGAAAGCCACCTCGATGGCGCCGCTGGAGGCCCGCGCCGTCGCGGTATCGATTCCCTCGAACACGTCGATGGCGAGGCCCGTCTCCTCGGCACATTCGCGGGCCGCCGCCTCGCGCGGCGTCTCCCCGGGCTCCACCTTGCCTCCCGGAAACTCGTCGCACCCGGCGGCGTCGGTCGCCGCGGGGCTCCGCCTGCCAACGAGCACGCGGCCGGCGTCGAGCACCACGGCGACGGCGATCCTCACCGGCTGCACGGCGTTGCGCTGCCGCGATCAGCCGGCGGGCTTCTGGATCAGGTCGAGCAGCCGGCCGGGCGAGCCCATGATGTTGTAGCCGGCATCGACGTGCATGATCTCGCCAGTGATGCCCGCCGAATCGCGCGACAGCAGGAAGGCGCCCGCCTTGCCCACCTCCTCGTGGGTGATGTTGCGGCCCATGGGTGACATGTGCTCGTACATCCCGAGCATCTCCTCCACGCCGGCGCCGCGGCCGGCGAGCGTGCGCAGCGGGCCCGCGCTGATGGCGTTCACCCGCACTCCGGAAGGCCCGAGGTCGAAAGCCATGTATTTCACGCAGGTGTCGAGCGTGGCCTTGCACACGCCCATGATGTTGTAGCCCGGCACGACCTTCTCGCCGCCGTAGTAGGTGAGCGTGAGGATCGAGGCATCCTTGGTGAGGATGTGGCGGGCGAGGCGACCCACGGCGAGGAGGCTGTAGGCGCTTGTCTCCATCGCGATCCGGAAGCCCTCGCGGCTGCAGTTGGTGGTCTCGCCCTTGAGGTCCTCCATCGGCGCATAGGCGATCGAGTGGACGAGGAAATCGATCGTGCCGAACTCGTCGCGGGCCCGGGTCATCACGGCCGCGATCTGCTCGTCGCTCGACACGTCCATGGGCACGAGGAACTTGGCGTTCGGCTCGGGGTCGGTGAGCTGGGCCACGCGGCGCCGGTTGCGCTGCCGCTCGTCGTCGGGCTTGTCGGGGAGATGGGAGAAGCCGATCTGGCCTCCGGCATCGAGGATCTCCTTGGCGATCGCCCAAGCGATCGAGTGATCGTTGGCCACCCCGAGCACCAGCCCCTTCATTCCGGCGAACCTGCCCATGTATCGAATTCTCCGCGTGGGTCGAAACCGTTCCGTGCGAGTGCGGAAATGTATCCGGACTGCGGCAAACCCTCAACGCGAGACGCCGCGAGACATGCGGCGCCCCTTGTCGCCCGCCTTGGCCGCAGGTAGAAAACGGGTAATCAGCCCCGTTAGCTCAATTGGTCAGAGCATCTGACTCTTAATCAGAGGGTTCTTGGTTCGAGTCCAAGACGGGGCACTAAAGAAATCCCGGGAAAAAACGCAAAAAACGCCCTCATAAAGGGCGTTTTTTCATGCGCTCACGGCTCGGCATCTTTTCACTCTTTTTCCGGCTTTTTTGATGCCGATAGACTTGGCGGGTAGCCCAGAGGTAGCCCAGACTCCCCCTCTGACTCGGAGCCCGCCATGCCGGCAACTGCGAAAGAGCCTGTTTTTTCCGATCCCGACTGCCGATCGTTCCGTTTTACCGTCGCCCGAATAGAGGCCGCCTGTCGTGCCGTGGCGGCTGGCGATGCCGACACCGACGCCGAAGGCAGACGGCAGTGGCGTGATTCCGACACGCCTGGTCTGTTCCTGCGGGCATCGCGCTCGGGCACTGCGGCGTACATGCTCTTCTACAAAAGGGACGGGCGGCCGATCCGAAAGGTGATCGGGCCCGTGGATGTCGTTTCGTTGTCAGAGGCCCGTGAGGCAGCCGGAGCGCTGCGGCACGACCGTACACTGGCAGCCCAGGTGGCTCCCCGTGAGCGATCCGGCGACCTCAAGGGCAGGATGATCGGCACGACGTTTGAGGCGTACATCGCCGACGCCGAGGCGGGCCTGTTCAAGCTCGGCCGGCGAAAGCAGCCGATCACCGATCGCACGGCGAAGAACTACCGCGACACCTACAACGCAACGCTGGCGATCCATGGCGAGAAAACGCTGCAGTGGCTCGCCGAAAATGTCGCTCGCCTGCACCGTGAAATCGGCACGACACCGGGCAAGCCCCGCGGCAAGAGTAAGAAGGTTATCCCAGGTGGCCGACCGTATCAGGCGAACCGAATGATGCAGACCGCCCGCAACGTGTTCACCTACGCTGCAAGCAAAGGCTGGTGGACGCGGCCGAATCCTTGCGTCGATGCGGCGACCGGCGGGATGGTGGCGAAGTTTGCCGAACATTCACGGGATCGAATTCTGAGCGATGAGGAGGAGGAGCGGCTTGGCAAGGCGTTGCTTAATGAGCCCGCCCTGTGGCGTGATCTGTTTGCGCTTGCCCTGCTTACCGGCAGGCGCATGACGGCCGTTTGCAGGATGCAATGGGGCGATGTCGATCTTGGCCGGCGAATCTGGACGGTCCCGAGGCAGTACGTCAAAGGCCGAAAGAGCGCCCACGGCCTGCAGCTCGATGCTGACGCCATGGCGATTCTCAAGCAACGCAAGACACAAGCGGATGATGGCTGCGAGTGGGTGTTTCCGGCCATCCGATCGCCTGGGCCCGTGACCTCATGGAAAACGGCCTGGGGGCGGATTCGGAAAAACGCTGGCCTCAAGCACAAGGATCGGGCTCGATCGGTCAGGCCGCATGACCTGCGGCGATCGTGGGGCAGTCGGCTTGTGGAAGCAGGCGTTCCCACGGTCACAGTTAATCAGGCACTCGGCAACTCCCCGAACAGCGTGAGCATGACGGCGAAGGTCTACTTGCACGTTCCCGACACCGTTCAAGCGGCGGCGATCGAGGCGGCGTACAACCGTCGCAAGGCTCGGAAGGCGAAGGCGAAACGCGCCGCCAAGCGGACGCCGAAGGTAAAGGCGTAGGCGCGCCGCCCTGGTGCCGGGCCGGATCATTTCGGCCCCGTGCCGACGATTGACTCAGCGGCGGTGGCAGGGATACTTGCGCGCCGTTCGGCTCCACGCCTTCAAGGATGTTGCCATGCCCCAGCGTATCCGCCTTCCGCATGCGATCCCGCACGAGTTGCGGAAACTGCTCGTGCGCATGGCTCGTGTTCAAGCCCAGGCGTCAGCCATCGGCCGCGTCTATGAAAATCCAGATGGCGTTGGCGGTGGGCTCGATGCCGATGGCGAAGGCAACAATTTCATCGACCGGGCGCGGCGCGGCGACCGGACGCTGCTCTACGATTTCCTCGGCAACGCGCTCGATGAGTTGGGCGACATCAAGAGCGAGTTGGTTCGCATGGATGAGCGCGATGTCGGCAGCGTGGGAGAGGTGAACACTCGCCCATGCCACGGGGCAGGGCGGCGAAAAAAGTAGCGCCGTCCTGAGCCCGAAGCAGGCGTGAAAGCCCCTGGAAAACAGGGGCTTTTTTCATGCGCCGGCGAGGCCAAAAAAATTTTCTGGAATTTCAGCAACCACACCCCCTGCGGGCTGTTTCGCTGCTTCTAGATGCTTGGTGTTGAAGCCTCACGGAGAGGCAGACACCGGAGCAAAAAGAACATGACGACTTCGAATGTGATCGCTGCGGGCGGCACGGCGTTGCCCGATCGGCTTGTGGATCGTCCAACGGCGGCCGAGTTCCTCGGGCTCTCGCCGGCAACGCTGGCAACGTGGGCCTCGGCTGGTTGCGGCCCTGCCCTCGTGAAGATGAGCGCGGGGCGCTCGGGCGCTGTGCGGTATCGCCTCAGCGAATTGGAGCGATTCGCCACCGATCCCCAGGCATACCGGCGGCCGGTTGGCCGGTTCAACAAGCCTGCATCGCTGAAGCGCGGCGGGCAGCCCAATGTCTCGCTCGCCAAGGCCCGTCGGAAGCGCCACGGCAAGGCGAAGGGCTGAAACGAAAAACGCCCCGGCCGTTGTGAGCGGCGCGGGGCGTGAGGCGAACAACTTCACTCTATCAGACGAGGCGAACATGAACGAGACGAGATACGCCCAGCTCTGCCGGCTGCAACGCGAGGAACGGCAAACGGCGAAGGCGTTGTACGGATGGAACCATCCGCACAATGTCGCGCGGGCGAGAGGACAAGGCGGCGAGTCCTTCTACGAGCACCCGATGCACTGCCATCCCGGCCGTATCGGGATGGTGATCGAGGATCGGGAATGGCTTGTTCACCCACGGAACCGCGATGTCGTGAAACAACTCTGGGCGCTGCTGCTTGCGGCCCCGAGAACGATCAGCGGCAACTACGGCAACCTGTCCACCGATCAGCTCGACGATGTCGGTGTTCCCGACTGCTTGATTTCACACTGGCGCGATGTGCGGTACGGTGCCGATGGCAGCCGCGAGGAAATCATTCCGGGCTCAATCATCGCTCGTGACCTGGAGCTGCTCGGCCTGTCGCACGACGCCGTGATGAGCGGCATCGTCAAGCAGCCGGTGAAGCGGGATGCAAGCCGGCCGAAGGTTGCCAAGCCATCGCGGCCGGCAACGCCCGTTGAGCCCCTCGTGATTCGCCGTCGCGGCGAGGGGGTGGCGCGTGGGGGCTGAAAACAGCGGACTGACGATCGAGTGGGAGGGTGTCGGCAACGGCAGTAGGGCTCGTCTGACCGTTGCCCGTGGCGATGCCAATGTTGTCGAGGACATCGAGGTGATCGACCTCGGCAAGTGGCGGGAGCGAGTCTCCTACGCTCGCCGGCTGGTCGAGGACGGCGTTGTGCCGTGGTCGCAAGAGGATGTTGAGCGCGAGCTGCTGAGGATCGCGGCCGAGCGCTGCGGCCTGCGATCGCCACCGGCACCGCCACCGCCCACGCTGATCGACGCCCTGGATGAGTGGGAGCGGCACGAGAGTTCGCCCACGGTCTGCACAGGCTTTCAGCCCCTCGATAGCCTCGCTGCCGGCGAGTTGCCGGGTGGTCTGGCGCTGGGCACGATCACTGTGTTGCTCGGGCCCCCGGCTGCCGGGAAATCCGCGCTCGCCCTGCAGGCGGCCGTGGGGGCGCTGCTTGGCGATCCCGACCTGCGGGTGCTGTGGGCCCGTGGCGAAATGTCGGCCGACGCGCTGGCTGCGAGGGCGATTGCCGTGGGCAGTGTGCTGCTCGGCGAAGGCTCGCCGGTCACGGTGGGCGCTGCCAAGCGCCGGCGGCCCGACGCGAAGGCCGTCGCCGACGAGCTGCGGCACCGGATCGCCGAGAGGCTCGTGATCCTGCCCCCCGTGCTGACGCCGGATCGGATTGAGCAGGCCGTGGCGGCCTCGGGGGCGCGGCTCGCCGTGATCGACTATCTGCAGCTCGTGCGGCTGCCCGACGCTGCTGACACCCGTACCGAGGTTGACGGCGTGATGGCTCGCCTGCGGGTGATGTCATTAGAGCGCGGCTGCGCCACGCTGCTCATCAGCAACATCGGCAAGGCGATCGACGCGAACAGCCGTATCGGGAGCCTCGGCAAACATTCATCCCAGGTGGATTTCGACGCCGACATGGTGCTGCTTGGGCAGCCCGACGCCGAGCCCGACCACAACGGCAACATGCCGGTGAAGTGGCTCTGCAAAAAGCATCGGCACGGGCAGGCCCGCGACCTCAATACGCTCTTCGACGGCGACCGGCAGGTGTTCACCGACGCCGAGGCGGCCGAGCCCTTCGATGAGTTTGGATCATTTGCGCCGCAGGGGACACGGCGATGAAAAACCGCCCCCAGGCTGCGGCCGGCGAGCAGGGCGAGCAATCGCCACGGCTGCTGCTCAACAAACGACTGAAGGCGATCATCGCCACGGGCATCTTGCCGTCGCTGTCGCCCTCGGCCCTCACCGTCCTACTGTTCGCCGTCGCTCACGGCGACTTCACGACATGCAAGGTGTTCCTCGGGGCTAAGACTGTCGCCAATCGGCAACGGTGGCATCGTGCAGGCGCTCGCCGTGGGATCGCCGAACTGCTCGCCGTGGGGCTGCTAGTAGAGGTGAAGGCATGCACGAACAGGCAAGCGACTGTCTACAAGATCGCCCTCGTGCCCGAACTGATTGAAGGGGCTGCGAGACGGGCTGCTGCCGTGGGGGCAAAACGTCGCAAAAGCGATGAGCAAAAAGCAGCCGAGGCCGAGGCGAAGAAACTGAAGGCAAAAGAGGCTGCCGAGCGGCAGGGGGCTCATGGGTGTGCCCCCACGGGGCTCATGGGTGAGTCCCCTGGGGGCTCATGGGTGAGCCCTGAGGGGGCTCATGGGTGTGCCCCAAATCTTTCTTCTAGCGTTCCTTCATCCTTGAAGGAACGTGTGGGCAATCGCCCTCGGGCTGACGCCCAGGGCGATGCCCAGCAAGCCGAGCAGACGGCACGGCTGCGGAAACTGCGGATCACGCAACGGCAGAGGGCCGAGGCGAAGTAGAGGCGAGAGGACATCACGAGGAGAGAAACGGCATGACCGCGATCACGACAACAACGACATCGACGGGCCTGGGCGACGGGCTCACGGCTGCGATCCGGCAGGAACACGAGGCAGCATCAACGGCGGCTCGATCTGCTCTGCAGCATGCCCTTGAGGCGGGCAGGCTGCTCGCCGAGGCGAAGGCGAAGATTCCTCACGGCTCATGGGAGGCCTACGTCAAGGAATCCTGCGGGCTGGCTCCGAGGACGGCGCGGCTATATCAACGGCTGCACCGACACCGGGGCCGGCTGCCAGACCGGCAACACGTTGCCGAATTGAGCGTGAGACAGGCGGCGAGGCTGATTGAGCGGCCAAAGGCGAAGCCCAAGCCCGCCGACGAGCTGCGGTTGGGGGTGCCCGAGTGGTATCGGCCTGAGCATCGCCATTTCGGCTCGCACCCCACGGGCTGGTTTTTTGAGGCGTGGCCTCATCCTGCCGGCGAGCAGTGGGCTCATTACTACGTCGGCTCGCCGCCGAGCGGGCATCCCGGAGATGAGGAAGGGGGAACGCTCGTGGGCCCGAAGCGTGGGATTCGGGTCGATGCAATCGAATGGTCGATGAATCGCCAGACCGTCAACGGCATGCCGTCGCTGGACGACGAGGGATGGCGGATCAACGCTCAGCCCTGCGGCTTGGACGGCGAAACGGATGAATGGCTCGCAAGCCGATTCAAGCCGTACAACACGCTACTGTTCGCCGGCGATGACGATTACCGCCGGCGCGGCCTGGGCATCGGGATCGACCGAGAGAGGGCAACGGCATGATCGCCCAAGCCCTCGCCGGCAACATCGTGGCGAAGCAGCTCGGCCGGCTCGTGGCCGACGCGCAGGCGTTGCTCACCGTGGCTGCCCATGCCGATCTGCCGGCGGGCCTGCGGATCATCAACTGCAACGGCAGCCGGCTCAGTGGCTTCAGTCTCGGCTCAGGGCACAGGCTCGCCCAGGCTCACGGCTGCAGGCCGGGGGCCGTGGCGATCGCTGTCGCTGCCGAGGATGCCCTGCGGGTGTCGCTCGATGTCTGGGCCGATGAGTTGACGGCTGCGATCGGCGAGGCGGCCGTGATGATCGAGGCCGTGGCGGCGCACGAGCTGGCGCACGCGATCACGGCCGACATCGACGGTGATCTGCAGGCTGGTGAGGCTGCCATCCTGCGAGCCCTTCCTGCGGCCGTTGGCAGCGTGGGGGCTACCGACGCGCCAGAGCGGACGGCACGGGATCACGGGCCTGCCTGGGCGGCCGGCATCGTGATCCTGAGCCGGCGCTGCATGCGCTATCGGCCTGGGGCTCGGCATCGCTGGCATGGGCTGCTCGATCGTGATCTGCAGGCCCGAGGCATCGACGCCGAGGCCGTCGCCGTCGCCGTGGGCGATGTCGCCGACGAGCAACCGTTGCGGGAATTGTTATCCCCCCAGGGGGCAACGGTAGCTCGGGTCGCCCAAGCGATCCCGAGCGAGGCCGAACGGGCGGCGCTGATCGCTGCCCTGCACAACACAACGCCGGCCGATCTTGGGCACGTTGCCCCGGTGGCTGCCGGTGTCGCCGCTGAGGAGTAGACGACTATGGCAATCGACATTGTTGGCATGCTGCGCGGGCGTAAGCAGGCTCGGGCAGCCGGGATCGAGGAACTGGCCCAGCGGCTCGCCAAGGGCGCAGCCGTGCCCCCAGAGGAAATCGAGGCCGTTTTGGAGCGGACGGGCTGCGACGAGGCCATGCTGCAGGAACGGATCGACTGCCTGGAGCGCCGAGCCGAGTTGCTCGCCAAGGTGAGCAGCGGCAACAGGGCGAAGGCGAAGGCCGACAAGCTCAACGCCGAAATCGAGGCGGCGTACGGCAAGGTACAGGCGGCCCAGGCCGAGTACGGGGCGCTGCGGGCCAAGCATGATGAGCCGTTGATGATTCTCGGGAGCGACATCCGAGCCGGTGAGATGGCTTTCAATGCTTTGCTCGCTCCCGAGAATCTGACCCCTGCGGATCGGCAACGGTTGGAGGTGGCGACGGCGAAGGTGAGCGAGGCATCGCGGGCGCTGAGTGAAACACGATCTAGCCTGCGGGATCTCCGGTTGAGCCTGGAGAACGCCGAGCGGGTCGCTGCGGATGCCGTTGAACAGGCGCGGCTCAACAAGTCCAACGGCGACATCCAAGCCCACAAGCAGCGTTCCGAGAACGCCGTCGCTGCGAGGAAGGCGAGGCTTGTCGCAGCCGAGGCCGAACTGCCACGGCTCCAGGCGGCAGCGGAGCAGGCCGAGGCGGCGGTGGCTGCGATCGAGGATGAGCTGCGACGGTGAGCAAACGGCTGCCGTGGGTGTCCTCTTCCACCCATGCGACAAGCGCCGGCCGGTGGGGTGGCTCCTCCCCTGCCGGCCGGCGGCAGCCGTGATCGCAACGCTGAGGCGGACGGTGGGGCCGGGGGTGGGGGGGGGGCGAGCGGTTCCCCCCTGCGCCCTCAACGGAGACATGAGGCCGCGAGCAACCAAAGGAAAACATACTCTGCGCGCGGGCCGATCATGGCGCAACCCCTGCTCGATCTGCCCTGTGCCCCATAGGCTGCGGGAGCACACCGGAGGCATCCATCATGGGTCTTGGCATCCGAGCGAGGGAGTGGCTGCGAGAGGATCGACGGCGACGGCTCGCCGAGCGGCTGGCAGCCGAGCAGGCGGCCCAGGCGGCGGCCGAGGCGTATCACGCCGAGTTTCTCGACCGGCAGCGGGCGGCTGACTTCCTCGGGCTCAGCGTCCACAAGCTGAAGCGGCTCATGGCCTCGGGGAAGGGCCCCACATGCGTCAAGAATGGCGACACAAAGCAGGCCGTCGTCCGGTGGCCGATCGGCGAGTTGCGGGCGTATAAGGCCGATCCCGTGGGCTACGTCGCTGCGAGGGCATCGCATGCCGGCAAGGATTCGGCCTCGGCACCTGCCCTCTGAGAACCAAACAGGCCCGAATCGGGCACGAGGCTGATAGCCTGGGCGACGTTTGCCCGGTGTTTCCAGAATCTCGCCCACGCGGGCGGGGAGCGGGGGCCGACGCTCAATCGTCCTGCAGCCGGCCCTCGGCCTCGATCTGCAGGCTGGCCTCGCGGACGGCCTGGGCGAGCTGCGGCCCGATCACGGCTGCGAGGCGATCGACATCGCCGTGGCAGCGGCGGGCCTCGTCGGCGAATCGCTCGGCGAGGATGCAGCGGACGGGATCGAATGTTCTCAAGTCCATCCCTCGCAGCGTGAGGCCGGCAGCGAACAGGGCATCGTGGGCGACGGTGAGCGGATCGACTCGCAGGGGGCAGGCGGGCATGGCATCCTCGTGCTGTGGGTGGCGGTGTTGATGTCCACCGTACCGATGTTGCCAAGTGAACGACATCGGTGAGCGTTCCCGCCGCGTGCCGGCGAACAGGTAGCCCAGAGGTAGCCCAAAGGTGAAAAAGTATCTGTTTCGCTCGTGCTATAGGCTGGAGCCCCGCCGACTCTTAATCAGAGGGTTCTTGGTTCGAGTCCAAGACGGGGCATTCGACGATCCCGCCGGGCGGGGCTTCGCCCCGCCGCTTGCTCCGGTCGGTGCACCGGGCGGCTCACAGCCGAATCGCAAGCAGCGCGTGCACCAAGTCGTGGATCGCCCGCACGAGCTGCGAATCGGTGCCCAGTTCCTGCCCGAGCCGCACGAGAACGAGCGCCTGGATCCAGAAATCCCATCTCACGCTTCGCATGATGCCCTCCATGACAACACGGTCAACACGTGACAGTCGGCCGGGCGTCGATCGCTTGGCGTGCTGCGAGCGATCGCTTGCTCCCCGGGCCAAGGGAAATCTTTGCCTCCCGGGCCGGTAGGGCAACTGCCGGGCGATATGAGCCCGCGATCCGCGGGGCGAGCGGTCCGGACACTTCGCCGGGGCGTGTGATGCCTCCTGCCCTACGTGGCATAGACCTCCAGGAATTCCCACAGACCAGAGGTCTGTCGCCGCCTTTTGAGGCCTACGGCCCGCTCCCGTTGCCCGTCCATCGGCATTCATACATTGTCCGCAGCTGCGGCTTGATCAGCGACCAGCCGATCAGCTGGCCGTAGGGATGGTCGATTGTGTAGCGGCTCGCCATCGGTTCTGCGGCGGCGGGTTCTCCCTGGGGATACCGGAGCAGGCGGTAGGAACGGTAGGGGTGGTTCTCCGGAAACAGCATCCACACCGTGAGCAGATCGACGGGATACTCGAGCACCATCGGCAGGTGCTGCTGGCCCAGTTCGCGATACCGCACCACCGCGCCGAGTTCGAGCGTCACCGGCTCGTCGGCCGGCACGCCGGACAGGTCGTAGCGAAACTCGTATCGCGGAACCCCCGTGCCGGCGTCCGCTGCCGTCGCGATCGCGTTGATGGCCAGCGGCGGCTGGTGCGGCGGCTGCCGGAAGACGACGTCTTCGATCGGCAGCGACGTGCGCAGCACGAAGGGCCGGTCGCGGGCGGCGGGGTCCGACACGCGGATCGTGATCCGGTCGCGCACGTGGATCTGACCGGAATCCGCAGCGCCGCCGCGCGACCAGGCGCCGCGGAGATCCACGATCCGACTCAAGGCCAGCATCTCGATGCCAGTGTGGTCGGGCGCGGCCGACGGCGCCGCCGGGCCCACGGGCATCTGTTTCCACGTGGTGGTCGGGTCGCGTTCCACGAGGTCGAGCACGAGCCGGATGTCGGGATCCCCCTTGGCGATCGAATTGATGACGTCGGTGAGCATCCGGGCATGCCGATGCAGCCGATAGACGTGGATCGGCAGGGCCACGAAGAGGAGCAGCGCCGCGGCGGCGTAGAGATACGACGGCCAGTCTTTCCAATCGAGCAGCGTCGACCACACCTTCCTCCCGCTCGACCGTCGCAGCTGCTGCGCAAGCCGGGCGGCGACGCTGGTGGCAGCGGTGCGGGCGGTGCCGGCATGCGGGGCCTCCTCGAGGGCGTCCACCGTCGCCGCGCCGAGAGAATGACTGCCCGGCAGCGGCTCCCAGGGAGGGCCCGGCGGAACCTGCGCGAGGCCACGGCCGTCGAGTTCGCGATGCACGTCGCGGGCCACCTCATACCCGTGCGCGATCAGCGCGTTGACCTCCAGATCACTGAAGCGGTCGAGGTCCGTGCGGACCGTGGCCACCTCGGCCTGCACCACCGGGTGCAGGGCATGCGGGTCGGAGTGCGGGTCGACGATCCGCGTGACAGGGGCGAAGACGAAGCCGTTTTCGTCGCCGAAATTCTCCCGCTCCAGTTGCCAGACGCGGTCCCAGAGAATGTCGGAAGCGCGGATCGACTGGGCGATGAAGCCCAGCGGGGCGCTGCCCAGAATCTGGAATGGCTTCCCGGCGTCGCTCACCAGCACGCAGTCGTGCTCCCGGCCCAGGCACCGCTTCAACCACAGGAAGGCGCGGGTTCCGAGGTTGTCGTAGACGCCGCCGTCGGTGAACGATTCGGTGGGAAACTGCCCCTCGCGCACGCCGAGATCGGCCGCCGTGAGCTCGACGGGAGGAAAGAAGCCGGGAAACGCCGACGACGCCCCAACGACCTTGGCGACGCTCGCCGTCTGCCCGGCGACGTGGTGGAAGGGATCGAGGTCGGCGGTGTTGCGTTTCTGGATGTGGAGCCCGTCGCGATTGAACACCGCCATCACGCCATCGCTGACGTTCGTGGCGAGGATGTGGAGGGCGGGCTTCTCGGGGAGCTCGAAGAGCCGCCGGTCGCCGTAGAGGAATTCGCGGTAATACCGCTCCAGGAAGGCGTTGGGAGCGAAGCCCGGTGCGTGCCGGCCGGTGAGCTTCGCGGCGAGCCGCACCGGAAAGATGAGTGGCAGCCGGCGGACGATCCGGTTGCGCACGTCGAATTGAACGAAGCGGATCACCTCCCGCGCCGCCTCGTCGAACTGTTCGTCGGTGCCCGTGTAGCGGTCCCAATTGAGCACGAGATGCGCGCCCACGATGCTGCCCCCCGACACCGCGCAGATGTCGACGAGGTCGGCGAGGGCTCCCGCGTCGCGGAGCGCCCGGATCACGCCGAGGTGGTAGAGGGTGGCCCGGAAGCCGCCGCCCGACAGGGCCAAGCCGATGCGTGCGGTCATGCGGGCTCCATGCCAGGCGGGAGGGGTCGTGGCGAAACAGTCATTGTGGGAGAAGACCGCTCGATCCTTCAATTCCGCGCGGGAGCGGCGGCCCCGCGCCACTGGCGGCGGTAGTCGCTCGGCGCCGCACCGGTCTTGCTCTTGAAGAGCTTTGAAAAATGGTATGGGCTGCTGAAACCGAGGGCGTAGGCGATCTCCTTCACGGAGAGGGGCGAATTGCGGAGCATCTCCCCGGCCCGGCGCATCGCCAGTTGGAGGTGATACTGATAGGGGGTGTGGCCCGTCTGCTGTTTGAACGCGCGAAAGAAGTGCGCGCGACTGACATCGAACCGCCGGATCAAGTCGTCGATCACGGGCAGGCCGCCGGGGTCGGCCTCCAGCAGGAGCCGCGCCTCGCGGACGATCTCCTGGAGCCGCGGGCCCGCGATCGTCGTTGGCGCGCCGGCCCCGAGGCGGGCCAGGATTTCCAGCGTCTTGGCGGCGGCAATGGGGCCGCAGCCCGCCGAATCGGCCCGCAGGCCGTCGAGCAGGCTGCGGAAGGCATCCACCACCGCCGCGTCGATCCCGCCCCGGATCACGGCCCGCTCGGGGAGGAAGATCCGGTCGTCTTGAAACCGCACGGGAAGATCACCGAGGAAATGCACCCAGTAGATCGCCCAGCCCGTGCGGCGGTCGGGGCGGTAGCGGTGCCACACGCCAGGGAAGAGGATCGCCGCATCGCCCTGCGCGAGCGGCACCGCGCCGGTGGCGTGGGAGTGGAATTCGCCGTGGCCATGGGCGACGTAGACGACGGCGTATTCGGAGAGCACGCGGCCGGCGTCCCACGTGTAGAAGTGCCCGCGCGGATGGCGGCGTTTGGGGATCGGGTCATCCCCGGCGAGAACCGGCTGGTAGCCGACTCCGGTGACGTTCAGCCCCCAGGCCCGGTGGCGCGGGTCGACGGCCGGATAGCGGTAAAACTCCCTGGCACTTTTCATCATCGTGTGGCATTCGAATCGATTTTTGGCCGTGATGAGGCAGGTAGCCGGTTTTTCCGATGATACAAAACAACATGCCTGCATACGATCCGACATTTTCGGTCAGGGGCCGGGAGGCCACGATTGAAACCGTGAAGGACGTATCCATACAGCTGCCCCGCCGACGTCTTCTGGCCGCCGCCGCCCTGGCGCCGTTCGCGCCGGTGGCCGTGGGGGCGGAGCCGGCGGAAAGAGAGTCCGTCCCAACGCCGCCTCTTTCCGACCATGGCCTGCTCTTCTCCTGCAAATACGGCATGACCAGCGGGCCGAGCCTGGAGGAGCGGCTGCTCGCAGCACGGGCAGCGGGCATGGACGGGGTCGATTTCGACGCCGCCGGGTGGGTCGCTCCCGAGGAACTCCGCGCCGCCGTGCAGTCGACGGGAGTGTTCGTCCACAACGCGATCAACCACGACCACTGGAAGCACACACTCACCAGCGCCGACCCTGCCGTGAGGGCCGTCGGAAGGAGCAATCTCGAGCAGTGCATCCGGGTCTCGCACGCGGCTGGGGGAAGCGGTGTGCTGCTCGTGATCGGCCGGGCCGCCGACGGGCCGGAGGGCCCCGCCCGGGCCCGCGAGGAAATCCGCAAAGCCATTCCCCTGGCCGCATCGCTCGGTCAGCGGATCCTTTTTGAAAACGTCTGGAATGGGCTGTTCTACGTGAACGATGGTCCCCGGAACCAAAGCGTGCAGCCCTTCGCCGACTACATCGACAGCTTCGAGAGCCCGTGGGTCGGGGCGTTTTTCGACCTCGGCAACCACGCCCGCTATGGCGACGTGGCCGAGTGGATCCGCGGCCTGGGACCGCGGATCGTGAAACTCGACATCAAGGGCTATTCGAATGCCCGCGGCGACACGGAAGGGAAAGAGAAGGGCTTCGTCGACATCACCGCCGGTGACATCGACTGGTCGGCGGTGAGGGCGGCCCTCCGCGAGATCGGCTTCACCGGCTGGGTTTCGGCCGAGGTCGGCGGAGGCGACGTCGACCGCCTGAAGACCGTGCTCGATCAGATGAAGCAGGCGTTGCTGGGATAAGTCGGCCCTCACGACGAGGAGCGAAAGCATGAATGATTCACCTTCAGGGACGGGCGCGGTCAGGAACCGACGAACATTTCTCGGGGCCAGCGTGGCATCGCTGGCGGCGGGCGCGATGGTGCATTCCTCCATCGGGGCCGCCGAACAGACCGCCGAGTTGCGGCTGGGCATCGTGGGCTGCGGCGGCCGCGGCACCGGGGCGGCGAACGACTCGCTCTCGATCAACGAGGGCGTGAAACTCGTCGCGGCGGCCGATCTCTACGCCGCCAAGTGCGCGGCGATGCAGAAATACCTCGTCTCGCACGGCGACAAGGTGGCGATCGACGACGCGAAGATCCACGGCGGGCTCGACGGCTACAAGCGGGTGCTCGACGACCCCGAGGTCGACATCGTTCTGCTCACCGCATCGCCGGGCTTCCGGCCCCGCCACCTGCTCGAGGCGGTGGAGGCCGGCAAGCACGTGTTCGCCGAGAAGCCGGTCCTGGTCGATCCGGCAGGCTACCGCACGTGCCTCGCGGCCCACGACAAGGCCCTCGCACAGGGCACGGCGATCGTCACCGGCACCCAATACCGCCGGCAGCAGAGCTACGTCGAGGCGGTGGAGCGGATCCGCGGCGGCGAGATCGGCGACGTGATCGGCGCGACCGCCCGGTATTGCACGGCCGGCATCTGGTATCGCGGCCGCCAGCCGGGGGTGAGCGACGCCGAATACCAGATGAACAACTGGATGCACTTCATCTGGTTGAGCGGCGACCAGATCTGCGAGCAGGCCATCCACAACCTCGACGCCATCAACTGGGTCATGGGCGCGAACCCCGTTTCGGCATTCGGTTCTGGCGGCCGCTTCACGCGGCCCGACGACAGCGAGATGTGGGACAGCATGTGCATCGACTACGAGTACCCCGGAGACCGCTGCGCGTCGTTCATGTGCCGGCAGATCCCGGGAGCCGCCGCGGACGTGTCGAACGTCGTCTACGGATCGAAGGGCACGTGCCACCTGGGCGCCGGCAACACAGGCTCGCGTATCTTCGACCGCGACGGCAGGCAGTCGTGGGACATCGCCGGCGACATCGCCGCCGCGTATCGACAGGAGCACAAGGATCTCGTCGACTCCATCCGGGCTGGGAGGCCGATCGTGGAATTGCGGCAGACCGCCGAAAGCTCGCTCACCGCGGTGATGGGCCGGCTGGCCGCCTACACCGGCAAGCGGGTAACGTGGGACTTCCTCGTGAACGAATCGACGCTCGACCTGTTCCCACCTGATCTTTCCCTGGACGCTGCAATGCCCCCGCCGCAGCACGCCGTCCCCGGCAAAACGCCCCTCGTCTGACGAAGGAGACTGCATGACCGCCACGACCTCGACACCGATCTATCGCGGCCCGCTCCCCCACGTGCACACGCTGGAGCGGGTGCCCGTCACCGTCTACGACCAGCCGGGAGAGGCGAGCCGGGCAGTGGCCCGCGAGATCGCCGATCTCGTGCAGGCGCGGGCCGCGGCCGGCAAGCAGACCGTGCTCGGCCTGGCCACGGGCTCGACGCCGGTGGGCGTCTACGACGAGCTCATCCGGCTGCACCGCGAGGAGGGCGTATCGTTCAAGACGGTGGTCACGTTCAACCTCGACGAATACTGGCCGATGGCCCCCGCCGCGCTCCAGAGCTACCACCGCTTCATGCGCGAGCATCTCTTCGACCACGTCGACATCCCCGCGGAAAACATCCGCATCCCCGACGGCACGCTGCCGCGCGACCGAGTGGCCGCCGCCTGCCTGCGGTATGAGGAAATGATCCGCGCCGCCGGAGGCATCGACCTGCAGCTCCTGGGCATCGGCCGCACCGGCCACATCGGCTTCAACGAGCCGGGCAGCGCCGTCGAGAGCCGCACGCGGCTGATCACGCTCGACAGCGTCACGCGGGCCGATGCCTCCAGCGATTTCTTCGGCGAGTGGAACGTGCCCCGGCAGGCGATCACGATGGGCGTCGGGTCGATCCTCGACGCCCGCCGCGTGGTGCTCCTGGCCTTCGGCGAGCACAAGGCCCCGATCGTCCGCAAGGCCGTGGAGGAGCCGGCGAGCAGCCACGTGTCGGCCAGCGCGCTGCAGCAGCATGCCGATGCCCGCTTCGTGCTCGATCGCGCCGCCGCGGCCCGGCTCACGCGGTTCGAGTCGCCGTGGCTGGTGGGGCCGTTGGAGACGATGGGCCTCACCTGGACCGACGACCTCACGCGCAAGGCGGTGATCTGGATGGCGCTGGCCATCGGCAAGCCGATCCTCAAGCTCACCGACGAGGACTACAACGAGCACGGCCTCCAAGACCTGCTCAGCAACCGCGGCCGGGCCTACGACCTCAACATCGAGGTCTTCCGCGCCATGCAAGACACGATCACCGGCTGGCCGGCCGGGAAGCCGGGCATGCCGCGCCGCGTCCGCGGGATCATCTCCGCGGATAGGGCCGACGAATCTCCCTGGCGGGTGGTGGTGTTCAGCCCGCATCCCGACGACGACGTGATCAGCATGGGGGGCACGTTCATCCGGCTTTGCGAGCAGGGGCACGACGTGCACGTCGCCTACCAGACCAGCGGCAACATCGCCGTGTGGGACGAATCGGCCGACCGGCATGTCGACTTCGTAGAGGAATTCGGCAAGGCGTTCGGCCTGGGTGACAAGGCGGGGGAGGTCGCCGAGAAGATCCGCGGCTTTCTCCGCACGAAGCCCGCGGGGGCGGTCGATCTGCCGGAGCTGCAGATGGTGAAGGGGCTGATCCGCCGCACCGAGGCGCGGGCCGGGGCCCGTTACTCGGGCGTGAAGCCGGAAAATATCCATTTTCTCGACCTGCCGTTCTACGAGACCGGCCGAGTGCGCAAGAACCCGATCGGCCCCGAAGACATCGCCATCACGGCACGCCTTCTCGACGCGGTGCAGCCCCACCAGGTGTATGCAGCCGGCGATCTTTCCGATCCCCACGGCACGCACCGCGTCTGCCTCGGGGCCGTGATCGCGGCGCTCGGGCAGCTGGCCGACCGTCCGTGGGCGAAACGCTGCGAGCTGTGGCTCTACCGCGGGGCGTGGCAGGAGTGGGAGCCGCACGAGATCGACATGGCGGTGCCGCTCTCACCCGACGAGGTGGAGCGGAAGCGAATGGCGATCTTCAAGCACGAGAGCCAGAAGGATCGGGCGCTCTTTCCCGGGCCCACCGACCCGCGCGAGTTCTGGCAGCGGGCCGAGGATCGCAACCGCGACACGGCGCGGCTCTACGACAAGCTGGGCCTGCCGGAATACGAGGCTATCGAGGGCTTCGTGCTCCACCAACCGGAGGACCGGGCATGATCCGCTATAACGTCGGCATCATCGGCTATGGCTGGGCGGCGACGGCCCATATCGCCGCGCTCAACGCCACGCGGCAGGCGCGGGTGACGGCCGTCTGCTCCTCGCGGCCGCTGGACGGAGCGGAATTATCGGCGAAGCATGGGGGCCCGATCGCGGTGCATCGGTCGCTTGACGATCTGCTCGCAGACAAGTCGATCGACGTGGTCGACATCACGGGCCTCCCCAGCCTCCATCGCGACCAGGCCGTGGCCGCTGCCCGCGCCAAGAAGCACGTGATCCTGGAAAAGCCGATGGCCAACTCCGCTGCGGAGGTCGATGACATCGTGGCGGCTGCCGCGGCCAACGGCGTGAAGGGCTGCGTCTGCTTCGAGTGCCGATTTTCCAGCCAGTTTCAGGTGACCAAGGCCCTGGTCGACGAGGGCCTGTTGGGGAGCCTGCATTACGGCGAGGTTGACTACTACCACGGCATCGGCCCGTGGTACGGCCAGTATCGCTGGAACACCGGCAAGAAGAACGGCGGCAGCGCGTTGCTCACGGCCGGCTGCCACGCCCTCGATGCCCTGCTCTTGGTGATGGGCAGTGAGGTGGAGAGCGTGTCGAGCATGAGCACGCGGTCGGCGAGCGAACTGTTCGCTCCCTACGAGTACGACACGTCGAGTGTGACGATCCTGCGGTTCAAGAATGGCGCGGTTGGAAAGACGGCGGCGATCGTCGACTGCCTGCAGCCCTACTATTTCCACACGCACCTCGTCGGCAGCCAGGGCAGCCTGCTCGACAACCGTTTTCACTCCATGAAACTGAAGGCTGATAAGGGGCACTGGAGCGAGCTTTCCATGAAGATGCTCGACTCCGGGGACGTGACCGACCATCCCTACCAGGCCCAATTTCAGGCTTTCTTCGACGCGATCGACCGGGGTGAGGAGATGCCGCTGACGAGCTTTCCCGAGGCCAAGAAGACGTTCGATGTGATCTTCGCCGCCGATGCCAGCGCCGCGCAGGGCGGCCGGCCCGTGGTGCTGTGAGCGGCTTACCAATTCCCGCCTCCTCGGGGCAACCGGCCATGCGATCCATCCTCCACGCCGTGATCTGTTTCGCCCTCACCGCGACGGCCGCCCGCGCGACCGAAGACGACGGCTTCACTCCTCTCTTCGACGGTGTGTCGCTGACGGGCTGGCAGGGCGACCCGCGGGGCTACGAGGCAGTGGATGGCGAATTGCGGTGCCGGCAAGGATCCGGCAGCAATTTGCTCACGACGCGGGAATTCACCGACTTTGAACTGCGGTTCGAATTCCGGCTCACCCCCGGCGCGAACAACGGCCTGGGCATTCGCTTGCCCGTGAACGGCGATGCGGCCTACGACGGGATGGAGATCCAGATTCTCGACGACGGGCATCCGAAGTATGCGGCGATCGAGCCTTGGCGGGTGAATGGCTCGATCTACGGGGTCGTGGCCGCCAAGCGCGGCAGCCTGAAGCCGGTCGGCGAGTGGAACGAGGAACGGGCGGTCGTTCGCGGCAGCCGCGTGACGGTGGTCGTGAACGGTAAGACGGTCGTCGATGCCGACGTGGCGGCGTTTCGCGACGGCCGGCCCACGCCCGATGGCAAGCCCCATCCGGGCCTCTCCCGGGCGAAGGGCCACATCGCCTTCCTCGGCCATGGCGACGAAGTACACTTTCGCCGCATCCGCATCCTGGAGTTGCCATGAATCACGACCGGCCCGCGCCGACGTTTCGCCTGTGGCTGATGATGGTGCTCGAATTCGCGATCTGGGGCGCGTGGCTGCCGCTGATCTGGGGCTACATGGGCAAGGATGGCCTCGCCTTCACCGACACCCAGATCGCCTGGGTGGGAAGCGCCTTCGCGATCGCGTCGATCGTGGGCATCTTCTTCTCCAGCCAATTCGCCGACCGCACGTTCGCCGCCGAGACGTTCATGGCCTTCAGCCACCTCGTCGGCGGCCTGGCGATCCTGGGCATGTATTGGGCCAAGGATTTCCCCACGTTCTTCGGCCTCATGCTCGTGCACGCGCTGCTCTACGTGCCCACGATCTCGGTCTCCAACTCGATCGCCTTCGCGCACATGCAGAATGCCCAGCGGGAGTTTGGCATGGTGCGGATGGGAGGCACGATCGGGTGGATCCTGGCGGCGTGGCCGCTGTATTTCGTGCTCCAGGGGAAGTCCGGCGCCGAGGCCGTGGCCGCCAGCCGGTCGATCTTTCTCCTCGCGGGCGTGACGTCGCTGGTGCTGGCGGCCTACAGCCTCTCGCTGCCGCACACGCCGCCGAAGAAGGCCGCGGCAGAGGACGGCTTCGCCTGGCTCAAGGCAGCCCGTTTTCTCGGCCAGCCGTTCCTCCTCGTGCTGTTCGTCGTGACGTTCGTCGATTCGGTCATCCACAACGGTTACTTCCTCATGGCGGGGGGCTTTCTCGGGAGTTCTGAAGTGGGCATTCCGCCGGAATGGATCATGCCCGTGATGAGCATCGGGCAGGTGGCCGAGATCCTCACGATGGCCGTGCTCGGCAGCGTGCTCGCCCGTCTCGGCTGGAAGACCACCATGATCCTGGGCATCCTTGGCCATGCGGCCCGGTTTGCCGTGTTCGCCTGGCTGCCGCAGAACCAGCCGATGATCATCGCCGTGCAGGTACTGCACGGCATCTGCTATGCCTTCTTCTTCGCCACGCTCTACATCTTCATCGACGCCGCCTTTCCCAAGGACGTGCGATCAAGCGCCCAGAGCCTTTTCAACCTGCTCGTGCTCGGCCTGGGCGACCTGGCCGCGAAATGGCTCTTCATCCCGCTGCAGGGCGGCCTGACGCGCGACGGCGTCACCGACTACCGGCAGCTGTTCCTCGTGCCGGCGGCGCTGGCCGTGGGTGCTGCGGTGCTTCTGGCGATCGCCTTCTGGCCGCCGCGCGGGCTGGCGGCCGCCGCCGACACGGAGGACGACCTGGAAACAGAGCCGTCGGTCGCCCGCTGACGCCCGGGCGGGCCTTCACCCGCGCCCGCGCGTAGGCACGGACAGACCGGAGGTCTGTCCCTACGGTGGGAGCAGGATGCCCACGTGGCATAGACCTCCGGTCTGTGACCAAGTTTTCTCGACAGACCGGAGGTCTGTCGCCACGGTTAGGGAGAGGTCTGTCGCCACGGTGGGAGAAAGCCGGGGCGTCTTCGCCGTCAGGCTTGACCGAATACGGTGCGGCGGGCCACGCTCCACCATCCCGGTTGGTCGAGGCCGAGGTAGGGAGAGCCGTCCGGCAGCGACCGCACGAGGTGTTCGTGCGCGGCCTTGAGATTGTGGTAGGGCAACGACGGGAAGAGATGGTGCAGGGCGTGGTAGCGGATCGAGAACGGGAAGAAGAGCCAGGTCAGCGGGTCGCGGCCGGTGAAGTTGCAGGAATCGACCACGTGTGATTCGAGCGTGACGGGGCTCCCGTCGCCTTCGAAGTGGTGGTCGGCGAGCTGCCGCATCTGGTTCATGACGAGCGTTGTCACCGCGAGCACGTAGAGCAGCACGAGCCGGCTCGGCGGCGCGATGCCGAGAAGGACGCTCACCGGAATGAAGGCGGCCCGCAGGAAGCAGGGAATCTCGACGGCGGTGATGGCGAACCGGTCGAACGGTGTGATCTTCCGCCTGTAGCGGAGGTTCATCGTCAGCGAGCTGGCCCGCTCGAGCGTGGCCTGCCGCAACCGGGGGGAAAGGAAGGAGAGCGGCGCGAGCAGAAACCGCAGAAACACGAGCACGGGGAAAACCGCGACGTGGGCCGCGTAGATCAGGCCGCTCCGCCAGCTGCCTGCTTCGAGCACGTTGGCGACGTATTCCGGGTCCTCGGGCGTGCCATACATGCGGGCGCTGTGGTGGTCGCGGTGGTGCCGCGTGAAGAAGGGAGACGGGGCGAGCGTCATCACGCCCACGAGCAGATTCCAGGCGACCTTGAAGGCCCGCATCTCGTGATGGCCGAGGTGGCAGACCTCGTGGATCAGCGAGCCGAGGCGGTAGAGCCAGAACACGGCGACCGGAAAGGCGGCCAGCTGCTGCCACGAGCCCAGGGGGGCCACGAGGTAGACCGTGGCCGCCGTGTAGGCGATGACGAGCGACACGATGAAGTCGGCCCAGTAGCGGAGGGGCTGCACCGCGAAATAGTCGACGGGGGCCGCGCGGATCGCGCGGCGGGCCTCGCTCACCCAGCCGCCGTCGCCGGAACTGTCCGGGCAGACGGTGGCTGACGGGGCTTCCATGGTCGGCATGGTGATTCCTTTCGCGAGCGCGTGGTCGGAAGGCACGGGGGTGGGGAGCAGACCAGAAAACACCAGCCCTCGATACCCCACTCCCGCGTGGTGGGGCCGCGGCCGGATTCAGGCCACGCCATGGCGAATCGCCCACACCGCCGCCTGCGTGCGGTCGTTGAGCGACATCTTGCGAAGCAGGTTCTGCACGTGTTCCTTCACCGTCTCCACGCTGATCTCCAGGGAATCGGCGATCTCCTGGTTCGACAGTCCCATGGCGATCAGCCGCAGCACCTGCGACTCGCGGGGCGTGAGCTGCACGTCGGTCTTCACGAGCGCTGTCTTGTTGGCCATCGCGCCCGCCACGCGCCGCATCTCACCCGCCCGCGCCGGCGCCCTGCCGGCCGCCGCATTGGTGACGGCGTCGATGATTTCGGTTCGGCTGGCCGTCTTGAGCACGTAGTCGTGGGCGCCGGCCGAGATGGCCCGAGCGATGTAGGTCGGGTTCTCAAACGCCGAGAGAACCACCACGCGGGTCTGCGCCGATGCCGAACGGATCGGCTTGATGGCGTCGAGGCCGTCCGTCTCGCCGATGCGAACATCGAGCAGCACGACATCGGGCTTGAGCCGGCGGGCGGCCTTGATGCCCGCGTCGGCATCGCCGGCCTCGCCGACGACCTTGATGGGCGAATCCCTGAAGAGGCTCGCCAGGCCGTGGCGAATGATCTCGTGATCATCGATGACGACGACGGATGTGGGCATGGGGGCAAGGCTTCCTGGAGGGCGGGATGGCAACCCCGGACGAGGATTGCGAAGCGAGCACCTTACAGGGAGAGAGTCCCCTCAGAAAAGGGGACGTCGCGGGGGCTGCGCCTGAGGCGCAAAGTGTGGCAGGATAAGTCGATGAGCAGTGTGCCCAAAATCCTCCACGAGGCGTCCGGCGTGATCGGGCTCTGGAAGCCGAGCGGCCTGCCGACCCAGGCGCCGCCGGGCATCGCCTCCGCCGAGGCGTGGCTGCGCGAGCGGCTCGGGCCCGGCCGGTATCTCGGCGTTCCCCACCGTCTCGACCGCGGCGTCTCCGGGATCATGCTCTTCGCCTCCACGCCGCGGGCCGCCCGGCAGCTGTCGCGACAATTCGAGCGGCGGACGGTGAGCAAGGCCTATCTCGCGCTCGCCGCGGCCGAGGCTGCCGCCGGCGCGGTGGCCGCACTGGAGGACGCGCCGGAAGGCGTGACGTGGACCGACATCCTCGAGAAGGTGCCGGACGAGCCGCGGGCCAGGGTGGTGACCGCGGCCAGCGGCGGCGGCAAACCGGCGGCCGCCCGGGCGCGATTACTTGGCCGCTTTCCTGCCATGCAGGCCGTGCTGCTCTACCTCGAGCCACAGACCGGCCGCATGCACCAACTGCGCGTGCAGGCGGCCGCCCGCGGCCTGCCGATCCTCGGCGACACGCTCTATGGAGGCCCGCTCGGGCCGTTTGTTTCGCCGGCCGACCCGCGGCAGGCCGCCATCGCACTGCATGCCTGGCGGATCACGTTCACCGACCCCGGCACGGCCGCCTTGGTGACGCTCCAGGCGCCGCTGCCGGCAGCCTGGCCGGCAGACGTCACGCGGGCGGTTAGCAGACTGTGGAACAAGTCTGCCTGAGCAGGATGCGAGGACCGTCGACCCAGGAAACCCTCGGTGTTTTCTGCGGTCGACCAAGTGGAGCAACGTGACGGCTGCTTCGCAGCCGGGGCCATGGATGGCTTTTTCCACGGACATCTAGGGAGGCGTGATCCAGCCGGCGTGCACGAGCCAGCGTTCCAGCCAGGGCATCGTCCACGGACTCCACGTCGGATAGGCCACCGACACGACCGATACGCCGAGCAACAGGAGCGCCACGCCGCGGCCCAGCCGGCCACGGCCCAGCCAGTCGGCGGCGGGCACCGCTGCGGCCACCCACAGCGGCGCTAGCCAGAATGCCCAGCGAAAGCCCGCCGTGCTGCCGCCGTAGTTGCGGTCGAGTTGCGGCCGGCAGAGATAAAACCCGATCACCACGACCGACACCGCGGCGATCGCCGCCGCGAAGCGGGCCAGGACCCGATCCCCCTGCCGGCGGCCGACGAGCGCGGCGAGGCCGGGGATCACGAGCAGCCAGGCCGGCGTGAGCGAAAAGATGCCGTGGTGCCCCACCAGCGCGTGCCAGGCGTAGACGGCCGGCGAACGCTCGCCTCGGTCCACGCCCTGCGGGGCCCGCCAGTAGCTCGTCAGCTTCTTGCCGTTGGCCAGCGGCAGTTCATAGTCGTACCAATTGTCGGGGTTCCAGGTGGCGCCCGGCGGATCGATGGCCACGCGCTCGCCCCCCGGCTGGCGGTGCGCGTAGGGAGGAGCCAGGTGGCCGTGGGCGAGGATGTTCGTGCCCAGCGCCGCCATCGCCACGAGCGCCGCGGCCGGCGCCGCGGCCAGCGCCGTCCGTCGCAGGTCGACCGTCGCCAGCAGGAGCAGCACCGCCGCCAGCCAGGCCAATGCCGGCAGTTCGCAGGCCGCGGCGAGGGCTGCGGCCAGGCCCGCCGCGGCGAACATCCGCCACGACCGCGCGCCGTCTTGGAGCACACGCACCACGAGCCAGCCGCTCACGGCCGTGCAGGCGGCGGCGGGAACGTGGTTGGTGAACACCACGGCAAACGTCGTGAGCAGCGTGCCGCAGGCCACGAGCGCCACCGCCCAGATGCGGCCCCAGTCGGTGGTGCCGATCCGCTCCACCATCCGGCTGGTGAAGGCGATTGTCATGGCCAGTGGCACCAGGCCGATGAGCACCATGAGGATGCGTCCCAACTCGAAGGGATGGTCGCCGAGCGTCCAGCCGGTGAGCCGGTGGAGCGCCCAGTAGGGGCCCGCGACGAGCACCGAGAGCAGCGGCGGCTTGCTCGAATAGAGCCGCAACCTGCCGGATGCATCGGGGTGGGCGACGGCGTCGATCGTGTCCCAGCCCGGCTCCGTGACGAGTTCATCGATGACGAAGGAGCCCTTCTCGACCAGCGCCCGCACCGTCAGCCAGCGGCTCCGGTCGTTGGCGGAGAGAAAGGGCCGCACGAGCCGTTTCTGCTCCTCGATGCGGCGGCGGATGGCAGCCGGATCGACGGGGCCGCCGGCCGCCGTCGCCGCCCCGACCGCGTCGCTGACCAGCCGCTGCTCGAGGGCCAGGCGATCGACGCTGGCCACCGCGCCGATCCGACCGAGCACGCCGGCGAGGGCGACGAGCGCAAGCAGCGTGTAAACGCCACGGCGCACACGGCCGCGGGATTCGCTGCGGGCGGGCCGCCGCGGCATGCGGCCGCCGGCCCGCACGATCGTGGCCACACGCACGAGGTCGAGAAAGCCGCGCACGAAGCGGGCGGGGCCGTATTTCGACACGCCGCGGGTTCGCGGCCGATGATGCACCGGCGTCTCGACCACGCGGTAGCCCTCCTTGGCGGCGAACACCGGAATGAAGCGGTGCATGTCGTCGGCCAGCGGAAGGCAGCCGGCGACCTCGGCCCGCATGGCCTTCAGGCCGCAGTTGTGGTCGTGCAGATGCAGCCCCGTGAGCCAGCCGGCGAGCACGTTGAACACCCGCGAGGGAATCGTCTTGTGCCACGGGTCGAGCCGCGGTGATTTCCAGCCGTTGACGAGATCGGGATGGGCGGGGCTGCGGCCCTGGCCGAGCATGGCCACCATCCGCGGGATCTCCGCGGGGTCATCCTGCCCGTCGCCGTCGAGCATCACGAGCACCGGTCCGCGGCAGCGGCGGAAGCCAGCGGAAAGCGAGGCCGATTTGCCGCGCGGCTGCGGCAGGCGGATGCCCACGACGCGGGCATCGGCGCCGGCCGACTGGATCTCGGCCCACGTGCCATCCCGCGAGCCGTCGTCGACGACGAACAACTCCCAGGTGAGCCCAACGCCATCGAGCGCCGCCCGCAGCTCGGCCACGAGCGGGGCAATGTTGCCCGCCTCGTCGCGCGCCGGAACGACCACTGACACGTCGGGCAGGCTCATGCATCGGCGTCCATTGTCGGGAAGCGGCCCGGCTTTCGCCGCCGCGGGTTGCCGGGGGAGGATACCCTTGAAGTAGACTCCGCTCCACGTCGGTTCGTCGTCGTCTCTGGAAAAGTCCCCATGACCCGCCTGATGTCGCTGGGCATCATCCTCGGCCTCGTCGCCGTGTTCGGCCTGCTTTCGCTGCGGGTGCTGGCGAGTTTTCTCCTGCCGCTGCTGCTCTCGGCGATGCTCGTGGTGATCTTCGGGCCGCTGCACCGCTGGCTGATGCGGCGGTTTTCCTGGTCCGACTGGCTGGCGGCGCTCGTCACCACGCTGTTCGTGCTGCTGATCGTGCTCGTGCCGCTACTCATCGTGGTGGTGCGCGCCGGCGGCGAGGCGGTGGCCATGTTCCGCAGCCCCAGCGGCCTCAAGCTCGATCCCACCGTGCTCGGCAGCCTGGTGGCGAACGTCACCGAGGCCACGGGCCTGCCCATCTCCGCGGACGACGTGAACGGCGAATTGAGGAAGGTCGCCGAAGACCTCATCGGCCCCATCGCCAAAAGCGCCCCGAAGGTGCTCGTGAAGATGATCATCGGGCTGATCGTGATGATCATCTCCTTCTTCTACTTCCTGGCCGATGGCCCGCGGATGATCAAGGCGGTGATGCGGCTGGTGCCCCTCGACCAGCGCTACCAGTGGCAACTGCTCGCGGAGTTCGAGGAAGTCAGCCGGGCGGTGATGAGCTCCACGCTCCTGGCCGCGCTGGCCCAGTCGTTGCTCGCCGGCATCGGCTTCTCCGTGGCCGGCCTGCAGGGTGTGTTCCTGCTTATGCTGCTCACCTTCTTCGGCGCGCTGATCCCTTTCGTGGGTGCCGCGGCCGTTTGGGGCACGGCCAGCCTGTATCTCCTGTTTTTCGTGAAGGATTCCTGGGCGGCGGCTGGTCTGGCTGCCTGGGGCGCGTGCGTGGTATCGACGGTCGACAACATCATCAAGCCGATCGTGCTCCACGGGCAGTCGAAGTTGCACCCGCTGTTCGCCCTGTTGAGCGTGCTCGGCGGCGTCACCGCGCTGGGGCCGATCGGCATCTTCGTTGGCCCGATCGCGGTGGCCTTCCTCCAGGCGGCCCTGACGATGCTGCAGACGGAACTCGACCACATCGCGGGCACGGGCGGGAAGTTGCCGCCGCAGGACATGGCTCCGGGGAGCCACACGGGCTAGTTTTTCCCGGACAAAAGGGGTTGCCGGGGGCAGACGTTCTGTCCCGTCTGCTAAACTCCCGCGGCGTGCGGGTTCGGGTTCTTGCGTGGAGAAGAGACCATGGTCGTGGAAACGCTCCTGGCGATCGTCTGCCTCTTGGCGACGGGCATCGAGGCGGCCTATGTGCCTGCCGACGAAGGGGGAGGAGATTATCTCGTGCGGGTCGAGCCTGATCTCGTCCGCAATGCGTCTCCCTACACGTTCACCAGCGACGTGCCCGCCGACTCACGGGACGTGCGGCGCGTGAAGATTTACGTGGCCGATTCGTGGCCGCCGGCGGTGGAGCGGGCCGTGCTCGATGCTGCGAAGCGGCCGCGGACGGCGCCGGTCGCAGCGACACGGATGGCGGTGGCGGAAACCTCGGCGGTGCAGACCGACAAGCCGTGGCCCCTGTTGATCGGCAGCCTGATCGCGCTCTTCCTGTCGCTCGGCGCCAATGCCTATCTCGGCATGCTCCTGGGCAACATGCGGGCCCGCTACCTGCGCGACATCCAGCAGGGCATCGCCGAGGCCTAGAACGCTCAGAAGCGTAGAACGCTCAGAAGCGAAGCAACAGGCCTTTGGCCTGTCTTCGCGTCGGCTCCACCTTCTTCCGCGCTACTTCCGCCGGCGCCGCGTGGAGGGCTTCCGGGCAGGCTCTTCCTCCGCGATGGCCGTGTCGCCCTCCGGCGGCTCCGCCATGGCGCCGAAAAAGTAATGCTCGGCCGGCCACGGGTCGCCCGATGTTTCCGCCAGCACGGCCACATGCCGCGGCGGAGTAGAGGGCTCGTAACGCACCGGAGCCGGGGCCGTGACCGTCGCGGGAGCCGCGGTGGCCGGGGCCGTGAGCCACTGGGCATGCGGATGCGTGAGCGACCGCACGGTGGCTCCCGCTGCGGCGAAGATCGCGGCCACATGCGCATGGCAGGTGAGCACGAGCAACTGCCGCTCACCAGGCTGATCGGCCGCGAATTCGACGAGCACGCGGGCCGCCGCGCGGGCCCGTTCGTCGTCGAAATTCACCAGCGCGTCGTCCATCACCACCGGCAGCTGCACGCCGTGCCGCTGCAGGTCGCGGACGAGCGCCAGCCGCAGCGCCAAAAACACCTGCTCCCGCGTGCCACGGCTGAGCCGCTCCGGCTGCCAGATCGCGCCGTCGGCGTCGTGCACCTCCAGCTTCGGCTCGTCGATCGTCGTCGTGATCCGCGTGTAGCGGCCATCGGTAAGGCGGGCCAGCCAGTGCGAGGCATCGCGGAGCGCCGGCGGCTGATGATCGCGGGCCACGGCAGCCCGCGTCGCCTCCAGGAAGAGCCCCGCCCGCTCCAGGAGCCGGCGGCGATCGAGCTGGGCCGCGAGCTGCTCGTCGATGTCGGCCAGCTCCGCCTGCAGCGGCTCGGTGGACCGATCCCTGGCGGCCGCGTCCACGCGGTTTGCCACCGCCGTGCGCCGGTCTTCCAGGGCGAGGAGCGACTCGCGCAGCCGGTCGGTGGCCTCGCGGGCGTCGGCCAGCCGCTTCTCCAGCGGCAAGCGCGCCGACTCCGCCAGCCAGAGGTCGAGATCGGCCGGCTCGTTAACCCCGCTCCGGGCGTCGATCCATGCCGCTTCCGCCGCCTCTACCGCGCGGCGGGCCTGGGCATACAGCGGGCGGCGGTCGACCTTGGCGAGAAACTCGGCCTGGGTGGCCGCGTCCCAGCGGGCATACAACTGCTGCACGACACGGTCGGCGAGCTTCACCTGCCGCACCGCCTTGCGATGCCGCAGCCGGGCCCTTTCCAGGCTGCGGGCCGCCGACTGGCGAAGCCGATGCGACCGCCCTTCAGCCTCCAGCCGCTCGCGGAGTTGCCGCAGGTGGTCGAGGGGCGTGGTCTCCGGCACAAGATCGCATTCCACCATCAATTGGTCGATCCGCTGCGACCAACCGGCGAGCTCGTCACGCTTGTGCCGCGCCTCCTCCGAGAGCCGACGGCGATCGTCGTCGAGCGCGAGCAGGGCCTGCCGGTGGTTTTCGATCGTGCGCACCTCGCGGGGCACGAGCGTGGGCGGGAGACCGCGCTGCTCGAGTGCCCGCCGCCAGCGGAGGCGGGCCCGCTTCCGGCCGGCGAGGGCCCGCTTCACATCGGCGCGGGCGAGCGAAACCTTGTCGGCGAGCACGTGCATCGAGCCCTCCCGGCTGGCAATCGCCTCCAGCCGCTCGACTTCCGCCTGAGCCGCCATCAGCCGGCGGTCGAGGCCGTGGGCGGCCCCGGCCGGCAGCTTCGCATCGAGCTCCGCCAGCTGCTCCCGGGCCTCGTCGCGTTGCCGTTGGGCCATCTCGTATTGCTGCCGGGCGGCCTCCAGCCGGGCCGAGGCCGCACGATCGAGCGACCAGGTGGTCACCGATGCGAGGCCGGTGCCCGCGAGGCCGAGCGCCGCGATGGCATAGGCCAGCGAGCCGGTGACGGCGCTCGGCAGGAGCAGCCCCGAGAGCAGCATGCCGGCGCCGACCACGAAGAGCAGGCCCAGCGGGATCAGCCAGCCGAGCGGCAGGAGCTGGCCTTCCACGTGATGGGCGACCTCGCGCTCCAGCTTCACAAGCGACTCGTCGAGCTCCTCGATCCGTTCATCGAGGGTGATGCGGTTGCGCAGCCCGGTGGCGCGGCCCGCGGCCTCCTCGATCGCCGCCGCGATCGTCATGCCCCCGAGGCCGGATCCCGACACCGCGCCCCGGGTGTCGGCGAGCTCGGCCTTCGCGCGGGCCAGGGCCCGCTTCGCCTCCTTCACGCGCCGCGATGCCCGGGCGCAGGCGCGGCCGCGGGCGCCGAGCGTGGAGAACGACAGCGCGAATCCCTCGGGCAGCACGAGATCGGTCGACGCATCGCCGGCCGCGTCGAACACGCGGTCGACCGCCACGAGCCGCGACAGCCCGGCGAGACCCACCTGTTCTCCAAACCGCCGCGCCGCGAGCCGGGCATGCGATTCCACCCGCGCCGCTTCGGCCGTGAGCCGGTCGACCCGCGGCTCTTCCTCGATCAGCGCGGCGACGGCGGCCCGCTTCCGCCACACGGCCGTTTCGGCCGGCACCTTGGCGAGGTCGCGGGCCCGGCGGCCGCGTGTCTTCTTTCGCCGCATGGCCACCCGCGCGAGCTTCTCGCGGCGGTGCATCGCCCGCTTCCAGGCATCACGGTCGGGGTGCACCAGCGCCGTTCCCTCGAGCGCGGCGAGCCGCTGCGCGGCGGACTCGCGGTCGTGGTAGAGCGGCTCCAGGGGCAGCACGCGGCGGATCACCTCCTCGGCCTCCTCGGAGCGGGCGATCGCCGCTTCGAGGGCGGCCATGTCGGCGTCGATCCGCGCCAATTCGGCAACCAGCCCACCGGCGGCGATCGCCGGGGACCGCAGGGCGGTGAGCCGGGCGGCGGCATCGCGGCGCCGCTGCCGGAGCGACTCGATGGGTGACACGGCAGGGTCGGTCGAGTCGAGCCGACCGATCGCGTCGCGGAGATGCCCGAGCACGCGCGTCACCTTCGCGCGGTCGAGGCCCGCGGCCAGTTCGTAGAGCCGGCTGCCGCATCCCTCGGGTTCGAGCGTGCGCAGCTCGTGCAGTTCGTCGAGGCCGAAGGCCATGACGTTGGTAAACGTCGTCTCGTCGATCCCGCCGACCACGTCCTGAAGATAGAGTCGGCCGCTGAGTTCCGGCCGCGGATCGATCTCTTCGATCGCGATCAAGTCACCCTCGTCGCCGCCGAGGCCGACAACTCCGTCTTCGTAACTGGCCCGGGTGAGCGAGGCCAGGTGCGGTCCTTCATGGCGGCGCTCGATCGCGATCCGCCGCCCGTCGGGGCCGCTGTGCACGATAACCCGGCCGTGGCAGGGCCGCTGCGGGTCGAGCACACCGCGGCGAAACAATCCCTCGAAACCGAAGAACACGGCGCGGACGAATTCCAGCAGCGAGGTTTTCCCGGTCTCGTTGGTGCCGTGCAGCACCTGCACTCCGGATCCGAGTCCGGCGATCGTCACATCGTGCAGGCCTCCGAAGCGGCCGACGTCGATCCGTTCGATGAACATGCGTGAGAATCCTCGCGAAGACGTTGCGTCAGGCAGACTCGATCAGTTCCAAGGCCAGCCAGCCCGCCTCGCGGGCCATGTCGGCGGGCATCGCCAGGCCGGGCGGCAAGGCGGTCGAGAGCGGTGCATGCTCGACGTCGAGCACGATGTCGGCCAGGGCCGATGAGAACGACGTGGTGCTGCCGGGCCGGCCGCCCGAGCGGGCGTGGCCGAGCGGCGCGAGCGACTCGCCGGGATGAGCGCACAATTCATGGCACCAGGCCCGCGTTGCCCGCTGGTCGAGCAGTTCCCGGACCCGCGCCAGCGTTTCGGCGGCGATCTCGGCCACGCGAACGCGACGGGCGACGCTCGTGCCGCACTCCACCGAGCAGCGGACGATCTCCAGCGGCGCGGCTGGATCGCGTGGCAGGGATTCGAGCGCCGACCATATCGCGGTAGCCAGTTCCTCGTCGCCGCCGCTGGCCGACGCGACCGTGAGCGTGCGCCACACGGCCCTCTGCGTGGGCAGCGTGCGCCACTGGCCGCGGCCTTCCCCGGCGGCAAAGGCATCGCCGGCGCCGAAATCAAGGAGCGAGAGCAGGGTGCACGACCCGGCCGTGTCGTGGGCGGAACGGGGCTGCAGGGCGGCCACTGGCTGCACGTCTGGCGGCAGGGGCCGCACGCGGCGCGATCCCCACACGGCGTGGCAGCCGGGCTGCTGCCAGGCGGGAAAAGCCTGGGGCGACGTGGCTCCCGCTTCATCCCACCGCTCCATCGACCAGTGGGCAGTGTCCCAGCCCACGATCACGCGGCGGTGGGCCGGGGCGTGGACCGCGGGGTGGATGTCGGCCGCAGCCACGTCTCCGCGGCCGCAGACGATCTCGACGGGCAGCCCGAGGATGTCGAGTCGCACCGGCGCGAGGGGCGTGCCGACGCACAGGCCGCGTGGATCACCGAGGATCCGCGCGATGTCGTTGCCTGCGGTCGCGTCGTCCGTGAGCCACACCGTGTGGCAGCCATCGGCTGCCAGCGCGGTGATGATGCCGCGCAGCGCCGCTGCCTGAGCCGGGCTCGCGCGGTGAGGGTCGAGCACGCGGCCGAAGAGCACCAGCGCTTTGGCATGGGCTTCTTGCGCCGCGGCCGCGGCGGCCCGCAACGCATCCAAGGGCGCTGCTGAAAGTGCGTTGGCGACGGCCGCGGGAGCCGCCTCGGGAATGGCGATCGGCCGATCGATTGCCGCATCGAAGGCGAAGACGATGTCTGCCACGCACGGTCTCCTGGGGGGCGGTGGCTGCCGACCAAAGAGGCGCGGGCGATCTCGGGAAGCGCCGATCCGTGGCGGGCAAGCCGGGGAAACTGGGGGCAATGTACCGTTGCCTGTCGGTTTCCCGCCATGTCAGTTCACGGGCCAAAACTGCCTCCATGTGGGACATCTAAGGATCTCGACAGACCGGAGGTCTGTCGCCACGGTGGGGAGGGCGCGCGCATCGCCACGGTGGGGAAGCGGCCTGCCGCCACGATTGGGTGGGAAAGGTCTGTCGCCACCTTTCGCCGCGAGCGCTCAGGTCGTGAGCACCGGGGGCGTGGCTGCGTACCGCCGCCAGGCGGCCGTGGCCCAGGTGGTGTCGTCCGCGGAAGGCCCCAGCGCCGCCAGCACGCGGCCGCGGAGGAGCACACCTTTCTCCGCGACGCTCGAAAACAGCCAGCACACCACCCGCACGCGGCCCGCATCCTCCTCCGCCACGATCCGACGCACGTCGCCCGGAAAGCCGGCCACGAGCACGCTCCCGGCAACGCCGCCGCGACGAAGCAACAACCCGCCCACGGCCCGCGGGTCGGGCGGAGCCGCATCGTGCCAGTCGATGCCCGCTGCGCCTGCCGATCCCCAGAGGATCCGTTCAGCCGCCAACTCGCACGTCACGGCGAGACTCGCATCGCTCTGCTCAAGCGACGTCTGGGCCGACACGACCACCTCCCAGGCCACCCCGCCTACGGTCACGCAGGGCCGCCACATCGCCGTGGCCCGCAGGCCGCGGGAATCCGCCGGCTCGTAGACGCCGACAACATCGCTGCCCCGGGTCCAACGGTCGCTGGCCCGGCAGACCGCGCGGAGTTCGAGCCCCAGCAGTTCGTCGGCTCGGCCGGCGAGTCCCGCGGCGAGCATGAGTCCGCGTTGCGGCTCGTCAAGGTCGAGAGCCGCGGCGGTTCCGGCGGCGACCACATCCACCGGCGATGCGGGAATTGGAACCGGGAAGTTCGACATCATGCGGCCGAGTGTAGCGGCGGAGCCGATTCCTGCGAGGGGCGATGCGATACACTGTCCGCATGCCCCCGCCGACCGCCGCCGCAGACGCGTTCACCACCCGCGCGCTGGCGGTCTGCGCGGACGCGGCCCGGGCCGGCGGTCGCGTGCTCACGGAATGGCTGGGAAGGTTCACCGCCAGTGCCAAGGGGCCGCGAGACCTTGTCACGGAAGCCGACCTCGCGTCGCAGCGAGCAATCAGACAGATCCTCGCCGCGGCTTTTCCCGATCACGGCTTCATCGGCGAGGAAGCCTCGGCTGAGGAGCGAGCGGCCGCAGGGAACGGGCTGCGGTGGATCGTCGATCCGCTCGACGGCACGTCGAACTACGTCCACGGCTTCCCGGCCTACTGCGTCTCGATCGGGCTTGCCCAGGGCGACGACCTGCTCGTGGGGGCGATCTTCGACCCTCTGCGCGACGAGCTCTTCACGGCGTGGCGCGGGGGCGGTGCGGCCTGCAACGGCAGGCCCATCAAGGCCGCCACGAAGACCGACCCGGGCATGGCGCTGGTGGCGGTGAGCTTGCCGCCCAACGTCACCCGCGAAGCGCAGGCGGTCGCCGACTTCCTGGCCGTGTTGCCGCACGTGCACTCCGTGCGGCGGACGGGATCGACGGCCCTCAACCTGGCGTATGTGGCGTGCGGCCGACTGGATGCCTTCTGGGTGCGACGGATCGCCTGCTGGGACGTGGCGGCGGGGCTGCTGATCGCCCGCGAGGCGGGGGCCTCGATCGGGTCGTTCGCCGGCGACACGGCCGTGCCAGTTTCCATGGACACGCCGGCCTTCATCGTCGCCTGCACCGGCGAACTCTACGCCGACCTCCAGCGGATACTCGCGGGGCTGACGACGGGCCAGTGAGCCTGCCGTTGGCGACGGCGGTGCGGATTCTGCCGATCCTGCCGCCGCCGAGGCGTGCATAAATTCGGCCACGGGTCTACAAAGATTGTCGGGTGGCGGACTAGTCTTGAAGGTCGTGGTGACGATTCCTTCCCTCCTTGCGCAATCGGCAAGGTCGGCGAAAGCCGGCTTGTGGCTGCGGTTCACCCTCATCGCGTTGGCCCTCGTCGGGGGAACGGCCCGCGGCGACGAACCGTTCGAGGCGGTGGCTCCCGATCTCTTCTACCTGGAGAACGAGGCGGGGCGGCTCGTGCCCGTGCCCGGATTTCGGTACCGCGATTTCGTCGATCTCATGCGGCTCAAGGAAGGCCTCCCCGGCCAGCCGGAGCCGCCGGCGGCGGTGCTGGAGACGATCCGTGTCATGGCCACGCTCCCTGCACCGCCGTCGCCGGGCGGCGCGCCGCAGCGGATGTGCGATGCGGTGATCGAACTCACGGTCCGCCAGACCCGCGCCGGCTGGGCGAGCCTGCCCATCGAGTTGCCAGGGCTCGTCGTCGCCGGGCCGCCGCGGCATGAAGGACCGGGGCAGGCCGTGGTGACGGCGAACGAGGCCGGCCGTGGTGCGGGAGCAGCCCATGAACGTGAGCCTCTCGGGTATCGCCTCTGG
>JBIIIP010000056.1:0-19085 GCA_044234625.1 Pirellulales bacterium
CATGCCGTCACGATCAAGGGCCGGCTGCCGATCGAGGCATCGGGCACCCACGAAACCGTGTCGCTCGTGCTCCCTCCCGCCACAGCATCGCGGGTCGAGGTGCGCACTCCCCGCTCCGACCCCGCCGTCGCCGTTCGCCCCGCCGCGATTCCCGCGCAGGTCACCGCGGCCGAGCCGGGCGTCGATCCATCGATCCGCACGAGCGTGGCGGTGGAGGGCGCGTCGGGGCCGCTGCAGATTCGCATCGGCGATCGGGCCGCGCCGGCCGCGCCCGTCGATGCCGTGCCGGAGGCGCTGGCAGAAAGCATCGTGCGGATCGACGGTAAGACGGCCGTCCTCGAGACCGTCGTGCGGCTCGACCAGCTGCCGGCCGACATGGACGCCGTGCGGGTGCGGCTCCCCGCGAAGGCCACGCTCCGCGAGGTGCGTCCGCCTGCGACCCTCGTGGAGCGGACAGGCACGCCCGAGGCGCCGGAAGCAGTCGTGCGGCTCGGCGAAGCGAAGGCCGGGTCGGCGACGCTGGAACTCGTCTGCGAACAGGCCGTCGACTCCACCGGAGCGGCCGCCTTCGAGTCGTTCGGCTTCGCCGTGGCCGATGTGCCAACCTGGAGGCAGCGCGGCCGCGTGAGCCTGCTGGTAGACGGCGACTGGCAGGTGGAGTGGGCCGACGACGGCGCTGCGCGGCGGATCGATCCGCCGCTGGCAACGCGGCGGCCGGGCTTCGTGGCGGCCTTCGCCTTCGACGCGCAGCCGGCGTCGCTGCCACTGCGCGTGCGGCCGCGCGGCAGCCGGATGGTGATCGAGCCGGAGTATCGGTATGACGTTTCGGCCACGCGGGTCGCGCTCGACGCCCGGCTTCGCGTGTCGGTGAGCGGAGCTCCCGTGTCGCGGCTGATCGTCGACGTCGACGGCTGGGAGGTGGAGGAGGTGGGGCCGGCGGGCACCGTCGATACCGCCGCCGTGGTCGTGCGGGAGAAGGGGCTCGTGATTCCCTTCCTCCAAGGGCTGTCGGGCGAGGCGGTGATCGATTTCCGTTGCGGGCGGCCGCTCGATCGCGATGCCGGCCGCGTGGCCTGGAAGTTGCCCGTTCCCCAGACGGGTCTCGTGGGGCCGGCGGCCGTGCTCGTGGTGGCCGACAGCGAGATCGAACTGATCCCCGACGCCGCGGCCATCCGCGGCCTCGTGCGCCAGGTGGCGCCCGGCCCTGTGCGCGGCGACGTCGACCGGCTCGTGCTCGCCTACCGCCTCGACGGCGGCGAGGGGGAATTCGTTGCGCAGCGGCGGTTTCTCCCGCGGCGCGTCGACGCGGCCGTCTCCACGAAGGTGGAAGTCGACGAATCGACCACGGCCGTCACCGAGTCGCTGCGGTTCACCGTGTCGCACCTCCCGCTTGAATTCGTGGAGTTGGTCGTGCCCGACGCAGTGGGCCGGAGCGGCACGCTCGAGGTGCGGCAGGGCGGGCAACTGCTCAACCCGCGGCCGGAGGTCGGCGGCGCGTTGGATGGTGAGCCAGCCGCCGCAGGAGGGCAGCGGCTCCGGGCGCTGCTCCCGGTGCCGCTGCTCGGCAGCGGCGAACTCACGATCAACTACCGGCTGCCGACGCCGTCGGTCCCCCCGGAGACGACCGTGGCCGAGGATGTGCCGCTGGTGACGCCGTCGGACGCGCGGGTGGGGCGACAGTCGCTGCAGGTCGTGGCTGCGGAAACGCTCGCCGTCGACGTGCGCGGCGAGGCGTGGAAGCGCGACGCCGCCGCGTCGGCGGCCACGGCGGGCCGCACGTGGACGAGCCCGCGGCTTCAGGACGTGGTGCCGCTGGCTCTCGCGGCGCGGCGGCAGGAAACCACCAGTGCGACCGTCGTCGAGGCGGCGTGGCTGCAGACGCGGCTGCTCTCCGACCGGCGCGAAGATGTCTATCGCTACGCCATCAGCACGGCCGGGGAGCGGCTGTCGCTCGTCCTGCCTGTGGCCCTGCTCGGTGCCGACACCGCCCCGACCGATCCTGGCCGGGTTGAGGTGCGGCTCGACGGCCGGCCTCTCAAGGGCGCGGTGCGGTCGGACGGCCGCGTGAGCGTCGACCTGCCGGCCGGCCGCGGCCGCAAGGCCTATCTGCTGGAAGTGTCCGCCCGCCAGCCGCGGTCTGCCGCCGCCAGCCGCATGATCCTGCCGGAGCGGGTGGCGCTCGAGGCGCCGCTATTCGCCGAGGGCCAGCAGCAGCGGCGGTTCTACTGGGACGTGCAGTTCGCCACCGACGTGCATGTGGTCGTGCCGCCCGCGGCATGGACGGCCCAGCAGCGGTGGCAGTGGGGGCCGTTGGGGCTCGAGCGGGTGCCCGTGGTTTCGCGCGGCGTGCTCGACGGCTGGGTGCTTGGCAATGCCGGCCGTCGCGGTGACGAGGAGAGCGACCTCGATGCGTCGCTCGTCGGCCGGCGGGCCGTCTACTCCGGCGTGGGGCCGCCGGGCAGCGAATCGATCTGGGTGGCCCCCACCTGGCTCGTCGTGCTCATCGCCTCGGGGCCGATCCTCGCCTGGGGGCTGGCACTCGTTTATTCGCGCACCGTCCGCCGCGTGCCGCTGGTGCTGCTCGTTGCCGGCGGGCTGGTGGTGGCCGCGACGGCGGCGCCCGGCCTCGCGCCGCTGATCGTGCAGGCGGCCCTGCCCGGGGCGGCCCTGGCGGCGCTGGCCGGCCTCATGCGTGCCGCATTCTCGCGGCCGCGTGCACCGCGGCCCTGGCCGGCCCCTGCCAGCTCGCTGACCCGCGAGGCGCCGCAGCCTTCGATTATCGTCGCGACCTCGGCGGCGCGTTCCGCCGAGAGCGTGAGTTCCCCAGGACGGACCGCGTCATGAGCCGCTGGCGAACCCTGTGCGCGGCCTGGTTGCTCGGCATCGCGGCCGCCACAGCCGGCGCCGAAGAGGCCGCCTCCGGCGATGCGGATCGCGTTGGCCTGCAGTTTCTGCGCGTGCATGTGCCGCACGGCAAAATCGGGGAGGTCGATCTGGGAAGCGAACGGTATGTGCCGATGTCGGCCGACAAGTTCGCCGCCGCCGTGGCCAAGCTGACGGGACGCGACCGATCGGCCATCGGCCCCGCGGCACTGGGTGGCCTTGCCGACACGGCGCGGTATGTGGCCATTCTCGAGGGGGATTCCCGCGAAGAGCTCGCCGGTGGCCAGCCGGTGCTCACCGGAACGGCTTCGTGGACGCTGCGCGAGCTGGCGGCGTCACGATCGATCTCGGTGGGAAGCCTGCAGGTCGGTCGGGCGTCGATGCGAACGGCCGCGGGCACGGGCGAGGCGCTCGTGTTCGGCAAGGCCGACGGCGGGCTCGGCATCGCCACGCCCGAGCCCGGGGACTACGACTGCGAATGGCGGTGCGCTGCCGCGGCCGCCGCGGATGGCGGGTGGACCTTCCGCCTGCCGCTCGTGCCGGCTCTCTCGACTGCCATTGAATTGCGGCTGCCCGCTGGCCTGCGGCCGCTCGTGGCCGACGCCACCGTACTGCCGGCAGGCGGCAGCGAGGCGGCGGCTGCCGCGACCACCTGGCGGATCGATCTCGGGCCCCGGCGCGACGTCACCATCGTGATCCTCCCTGCGGCGGGCGAGGCCGCCGCGCAGCCGCGGCTGCGGGTGTGGCACGACGTGTCGGTCCGCGGTCGGGAAGCCCGGCTCACGGCGCTCGTCGAGCCGGTGGCGGAATGGCAGCCAGGCCGGGCGGCCCCGTCCGCCGCCGACGGCATCCGCGTTCGGCTCGCAGTGCCGCGGGAGGCGATCGTCGTCGCCGTACGCATGCGCGATGCGGACACCGGCGCTGAGACGCCGGCCGACTGGACGCGTCCGGCCACCGCCGACGATGCCGAGGTGATCGTGCCGGCCCGGTCGGTGGGAAGCCGTGATGCCCTCGTCGTGGAGGCCGTGGCCCCGATGGCGTGGGGGGCGGCCGAGCCGCTCCCTGCGATCGGCGTGGCCGCCGCGGACTGGGCCGGCGGAGGCATGGTGCTGAACGTCGATGCGGCGCTCGCCATCACCGGTGTGGAGACGAGCCGCTCTGCCGTCGTTCCGCCGGAAGCGGCGGCATCATGGCCCGCCCCGCCCGGGGCGGGGCGGGAAGACGAAACGCAGCCGGGCGTGCGGCCGGCCCGCCTTTTCATTGAACACCAGGAGGCGACGCATGCCGTGCGGGTCGCGCTCGAGCCGCGGGTCGCGACGGTGGCCGTCAATCGCGTCACCGTGGTCGATGTTTCACCGGGTGCCGTTCTCGGGAAGGCGACCTGCGAGCTGAGCGTGGCGCGGGGCGAGGCCTTCGAGGTCCGCGGCCGCTTGGCGAAGGGATGGGTGCTCGACACCGTCGAGGCCGTCACGCCCACCGGCTCGATGGCCGAGTCGCCCGAGTGGAGGGTGGGCCGCGACGGCACCGATGACGTGATGCGGATCGCCTTCGCGGCGGCCGTGACCCCGCAGCGCCGCATCACGCTGCGGATCACCGGGCATCGCGCGGGCGTGCCACCCGGGGTCGACATCACGTCTCCGGAGCTCGACATGGTGCGGCTCGAAGGGGAAGGGACGAGCAGCATGCTCGCCGTGAGGACCGGGCCGGACATGACGATCGACCTCGATGGCGAGGAGCCGCGGCTGGCGGCCGCCGATGCGGCGCTGGCCACGCTGGCGACCGACTCCGCGATCCGCGTGCGGCTGCCAGCCGGCAGCCAGGCCTCTGGATCCACCATGCGGCTGGTGCGGCGCAGGCCACCGATCGACGCCCGCACGCAGGTGCGGATCACCTCGCGCGACGGCCGGCTCACGGAATCATTCACGTTCGAATGCATGCCGCAGCGGTCCGACATCGATGCCCTCGTCGTCCACTTCTCCACCGTGATGGACGACCGGCTCGAATGGTCGCTGCTGCCGCCGGCCACGGGCACGCTCGTGGCCCGCCGCATCGATCCGCCCGACCGCCGCGAGGGCCGCGCTGGCGAGCCGATCGCCGATTCGTGGATCGTGGAGCTTTCGACGCCGGCCCGCGATACCGTCACGGTGCGGGCGGCTGCCACGGTGCCGTTCACCGGCTCCACACCCGTGCCCCTGGCATGGGTCGAAGGTGCCACCCGGCAGGCGGGCGTCGTCAGCATCCGCGAGGCCGGGCGGTTTCGGCCGCTGGTGCTCAACCGGCGGCTGGAGGAACTGCCTCCCGTGGCCGACGGTGGCGGTCAGGCCTTCGCGACGGTTGCCGAATTCGCCTTTGACCCGGCCCGGGGCCATGCCGACGATGCGCTCGCCGCAGCCGAGATCGTGCCCGGCGGCAGCGGCATCGGCGACGATGCCCGCGCCTGGGCATGGCGCGAGGAAAACACGATGTGGTGCCATGCTTCCGGCGCCATCGAATTCGAGACGCGGTTCCAGTTGGAGAATCACGGCCGCTCGTCGATCACGTTGTCGGTGCCGGAAACGCTGCGCGTGCAGGGGGTTGCGGTCGATGGCGAACTGGTGGCCGGCGGGGGCGGCGACCCCGGCGGGCAGATATCGGTGGAGCTACCGGTGGGGGAGCGGTTCGTGGAGATCGTTGTGCAGTCGCTGGCCATGTGCGACTCGCGGCCCGGGATCTGGCAGGTCGATCCGCGGGTGGCCACGCTCGACGTTCCGGTGCTGCAGCGGTCGAGCCTGCTGCTCCTGGCGCCCGACGTCGCGATCGCCCGCGTCGCGGGGGCCTACCGTGTGGTCGATGATCGGACGACCGGGAGCGTGGGCTGGGTGGAGCGGCTGGTGGGCGGATCGCTGCGGCCGGCCGAGCAGGTGGCGGAAGCCGTCGTGGAGAGGAGCGACAGCCGAGCCGCTGGCCTTTCGCCCTCCGGAAACGTCGTCGAGGGCTACCGCCCGCGGGTGCTCGTGCCGGTCGTCGGCCAGCGGGCCGGCGGGGGCGTGCTGCTGGTCCGCGGCGCGGTCGTGCAGGGGGCGTCGATCCTGGCCGCCGCGATCACCTTTCTCGGAATCCTCTTCCTGCCGGCGGCACGCGGATGGATCGTGCCGTGGGCATGCGGGCTGGCGGCAGCCGGCGCCCTGTGGGCCGCCGTGCCCTTCGACGCCGTCTTCCGCGCGGCCTGCTGGGCGGGGATGGCGGCCCTGGTGCTGCGTACGGCCGGCCTGCGATCGGGGGCCGCGGTGGCTTTCATGGCGCTGGCGGCATGCGGGCCTTCCGCCGCCGCTGCCGAGCCGCTGCGGGTCTACATCACGCCGCTCGACGCCGGCGGCGCAGCGGGCGAGACGGCGCTCGTTCCCGAACCCCTGTTTCGCGCCCTCTCGCGGGCCACCGTGGAGCCGGCCGGCGTGCGGGTCGTGGCCTGCAGTATCGCGGCCCGCATGCCCGCGTCGGTGGAAGAGGCCGCGGCCTGGGCATGGAAACTCACGGTCGACGTCGACGCCGATGCCGGGGGCGTGTTCGTTCTCGACCAGGCCGAGTCGGGCGGCCTGGTCATGGGATCCCACGCCATCATCGACGGCGGGCAGCAGCCGCTGCTCCTCGAACAGGACGGCCGCGCGGCCCGGGTGGCCATGCCCGGCGCCGGCCGGCATCGACTCGAGTTCTCGGTGCGGCCCGCCGTGACCCGCCGGGGTGACATCGAAGAAGCGGTGGCGATGGTTCCCTGCGCGGCGGTGGGGCGGCTCGCCCTCACGGCGGCGGAGGATGCGGCGGCGATCGTCTGCGAGGCGGCCTCTGCATCCGGCGTCTTCCACCCCGCGGCCCGCCTTGCGGATCTGCCAGCTGCGACGCTCTCGTACGACGTGTCACGGGCGACGGCCGTGAGGCTCTCGCGGCCGGCGGACCCACGGCTGCGCCTGGCCCAGGGGCCGCGGTCGGTGGTCAGCCGCAACGACGTGTTCTGGGATCTCGACGCCTGCCGCGTGATCGCCACATTCGATGTCGATGCGGGGGACGAGGTCGTGCGCTCGCTCGTGGTGGACGTGGATCCCGGCCTCGCACCGACGGAGATGCGGCCCAGCCTGCGGGCGATCGGTCCCCACCGATACCTCGTGGAGCGCGCGGCCCCTATCCGCGGTCGCTGGACCGTGCAGATCCACTTCCGCATGCCACTCTCCGCCCCCGTCGGCGCGTTCACGGTGCCCGGCGCCTGGGTCGCCAACGCCGCGGCCGACGCGCGGACCACACGGCTGGTGTCCGCGCCCAATCTCTCCATGAGTGTCACGCTGCCCGACGGCATGACCGCGGCGCCACGGGAGGCCGAGCCGGCCCTGCCGGGCTTCGCTTGGCGGGCTGATGTCGGCGGGCCCCTCACCGTCGCGGGTAAGAAAAAAGAAGAGTGGCTGGCCGCGTCGCTGCGGCTCACGAGCCGACCCGTGGTGCGGGTGGAGCGGCGGGTCACGCGGCCCCGCGCGGTGCAGCAACTGGCGGTCGACTTCGGACTCGACCAGGTGCGGCTCGGCCTCCAGGCGCGGATCGATGCCACGTCGACGGCATTGGCCGAACTGACGATCGACCTGCCCGCCGAGAGCGTGATCGACCGCGTGGAACTCCGTGAAGACGACAGCTTGCAGGCGGAGGGGGCAGGCCGCAGCCCCGTCGACATGCGCTGGACGCGGGTCGCACCGGACACCCTCCGCGTGGTGGCGCAGCGGCCCCGCTCGGGGCGGTTTCGCCTGGAAGTCGACGCCCGTCTGCCGGACCGCCTCCCGGCCCGCGGTGCGCTGCCGGTGATGCGGGCCGCACTCGCGGGAAACGTGCCGATGAAGGTGGAGTGGCAAGCCGCGGCCGACCGCGGCGCCGTGCTCCGGGCGGCGTACGGAGAGGTTTTCGAAGTCGAGCGCGTGCCTGTGCCAGCCAGTGAACGCGCCGCAGCCGGCACGCTGGAACTGGCCGGTGGCGAGACGGCGCTGGTGTATGAGTTTGGCGCCGTCGAACCGGCCGCGCCGCCGGCCGTCACGGAGGCCGCCGCTGCCGGGGTTGCCCCGGCAGCGGCCCGCGACGCCCGCGTGGAGTGGGCCGATGTCTTTCTTGACGTGGATGGCCGCGGACGGGCATGGGGCACGGTGCGGTTCGACGTCGTCGCGGAGGTTTCGACGGTGCGGCTCGCGTTGCCGAAAGGCCTGCGGCTGTTCGAGGTGCAGGTGGACGGCCGAGCCGTGGCCGTGACGCCGCAGGACGACGGCACGTGGCTCGTGTCGCTGTTTGGCATGCGTTGGCCGCGGTCCGTGGTGGCCGTGTTCGCCGGCGAGGCCGCGGCCGGCCGCATCGATGGCGCGCCGGTGGCCATCGAGCCGCCGTCACTCGTCGGCCTCCCGTGCCGGGAGTTGGCCTGGACGCTCCGCGTGGCTCCGGGGCTGACTGTCAGCGTCGACGCCCCGTTGCGGGCCACCGCCGCCGCCCTCGCCGCCGCCCGGCAGGCGGCCGCCGAGCGGCTGGAAGACGATTTCATCCGCGCTGTCGAGGAGAGCGACCCCGCCGAGCGAGCGAGGATAACCGACTTCGCGCGGCTGCGCCGCAGTGGTGCGCCGCTGCCGGCCGAGGAGGCTTGGCTGCGGTCGACCGAAGCGGCGGCCGGGCAGGAGATGGTGCACGCGTTGGTCGACATCCCGCCCGGCGCCGGCGGCTGGCCATCGCTTGCCGTGCGGGTCGGCAGGGCCGCCGATCCGACCGCCGCAGCCCGTGCCCTTGCCACACTTGGCGTGATCGCGGCGTGTGCGGGCGCATGGCGGCTGGCCGCGCGTTGGCCACTGGGCCCCCACCGCTCGGCCGCCTGGGCCCTGCCCGTGGCAGTCGGGTTCGCGGGTGTCATCTGGCTTCTGCTGCTCGATCCGGCATGGCCGGGCTGGGTCTTCCTCGCTGCCGCGTCCGCCTTGGTCGCGTGGCATCAGCGGGGGCAAGGCGGCGAGCACGTTGCCGACGAGAGCACGCTCACGCAATTCGCCTCTCCTGCCGCGTCGTCATGGGGCGCGACGACGACCCGCACGTTCCTGCCGCCGGACGCGTGAAACCTGGGCCAAACCGCTCTGGCTCCGCCGCGGCGCGGCCGCTAGTGTCCGCCCGCTCTCAGGTGGCAGGCACCTGCATGCACGGTGTTCCGGGGCGAAGTGTCGTGCGCGAGCGAGGCGGTCGGTGACGAACCGGCCGCACGGCAGGAATCGGATCGGCAGACGACACAGGCACACGGAGGCAGCCGCGCATGGCAAACGGACGACGTGTCGACACGGGGCGCTGGATCGCGGCGGGACTGCGTGGCTGGGTCGCGCTCGGCATGGCGTTGGCAACGCTGCCCGCGACGGCGGCCGGCCATCGGACCGCGAACTTCGTGGTCGAGGCGCCCACCGACCTACTTGCCCGACGGATCGGCGAGGCAGCCGAACAGTATCGGCACGATCTGGCCGTGGAATGGCTCGGCCAGCCCTTGCCACGGTGGAGCCGCCCCTGCCCGATCTCGGCGCAGGTGGCGCCGCATCTCGGCGCCGGTGGGGCCACGAGCTTTGTGTTTGACAAGGGAGAGGTGTTCAACTGGACGATGACGATCCAGGGCAGCGAGGAGCGCATCCTCGATTCGGTTCTGCCGCACGAGGTCACGCACACGATCTTCGCCAGCCACTTCCGCCAGCCGCTCCCGCGGTGGGCTGACGAAGGGGCCTGCACCACCGTCGAGCATCCCGTGGAGCGGGCCCGGCAGCACCGCCTGCTGATCGAATTCCTGACCACGGGCCGCGGCATCGCCTTCCCCGCCATGTTCGCCATGCGCGAGTATCCGCAGGACGTGCTCCCGCTCTACTCGCAGGGCTATTCACTGGCGCGGTTTCTCATCGAGCGCGGTGGGCGGCATCGGTATGTGGCATTCGTGGGAGATGGCCTGGCCACCGACGACTGGCAGGCCGCGCTCATGCGGCACTACGGCATGGGCGATCTGGCGCAGTTGCAGCAGGTATGGCTCGAATGGGTGAAACGGGGCTGCCCGGCCCCGCCGGCGGCGATCGCTGCCGCCGTGCCGTCGATGGCGTCCTTGGCCGCGTCGTCGCAGCCGCGAGGCCAGAGCCCCGACACGGGCATCGTGCCCGTCGACATCCCGCAAGGCCCGGCGGCCACGCCCGTGAAGGGGCGGAAGTCGATCTACCTGCGGCAGTGATCCCCGCGTCGAGAGCCAACTGGCTCAACCCGGCACGGAGCTGCCCACGCCCCATCGCCGGACGTTCGCAGATGCCCTCCAGGCATCTGGTCTCTGCATGTCCTCTGCGCTTCGGCATCGTGCCTGCGCTTGCTTCCATAGCCCGGCTCACGGGGCATGGGCAGCCCGAAGCCGGGTTGAGCGCGATCACATCCGCACGCCCGTCACCAGCAGCGTGATGTGGTAGAAGACCGGCGCGGCGAAACACATCGAATCGATCCGGTCGAGCACGCCGCCGTGGCCGGCCACCAACGTTCCATAGTCCTTCACGCCACGGTCACGCTTGATCGCCGACATCGTCATGCCGCCCGCGAAGCCCATGATCGCCACCACCAGGCCGGCGAGCGCCGCCTGCCAGAACTCGAAGGGTGGCGCGGCCCACCACAAGGCCGCCCCCAAGAGCGCCGTGCTCGCCGCGCTGCCCAGGAGGCCCTCCCAGGTGCGGTTCGAGCTCACCGCCGAGGCCACCAGCCGCCGGCCCAGCATCCGGCTGAACACGTATTGCATGCAGTCGGCGAACTGCACGAGGAGGATGAGGAAGAAGAGGAGGCGGAAATTCGCGCTCCGGCCGCCGGCCCCCGCCTCCTCGATGGGGATCTGCAGCAGGGCCGGGGCGAACGACAGGCAGTAGACGCAGACCATCAGCCCGGCCTGGATTTTGGCCGTGCGCTCCAGAAACCGGCGCGAGTCTCCAGCGATCGCCACGCGGGCGAGCACAAAGAGCGTGCCGTACACCGGCAGGAACACGCTGAACATGTCGTAGCGGTTCTTGCCCACGAGGAAGTAGTGCAGGGGCATGAAGAGGAGAAACACCCAGAACAGGGCCCGGTGGTCGCCCTTGCGGGTGGGTGTGAGCGTGATGAACTCGCGGAGCGCCCAGAACGACACCAGCCCGAAGAGCACGACTGTGGCAACCGTGCCGAGCCAGAAGGCCGCCGCCAGCACTGTGCACAAGATCCACCAGCCGCGGAGCCGGCGGTTGAACGTGCGCACCGCCGCCGGATCGAGGCCGCGGTCGGGATGGCGGCGGAGAAACTGCCCCACCACCGTGGCGGCCGTCAGCAGCGCGAGCACACCCGTCACCAGCACGATCGTCCGCAGGTCGTTCATGCCGGCTATTCCTTGAGCGCCAGCACGGCCCGCCGGGCCCGGGCCAGGAAATCGACCTTCGCCTCGCCGCGCTCCAGCCACAAAGGCGGCCCGAAGCTGATGCACGACAGCAGCGGCACGGGAAGAAACTCGCCTCGCGGCAGCACGCGATTGAGGTTGTCGATGTACACCGGCACGAGCTCGATGTCGGGCCGCTTCTTGGCGAGGTAATAGAGGCCACTCTTGAACTCGCCCACCTCGCCGGTGATGCTCCGGCCGCCTTCGGGAAACACGATCAGGGATTTCGTCGTGCCAATCTCCCGGAGCATCAGGTCGACGGGGCTCTGGTGCACCTTGATGTCGGTGCGGTCGATGAGCAGCGCGTCGAAGACGTCGTTGGCGAGCCACCGCCGCACCATGCCGCGCGACCAATAATCCTTGGCCGCCACGGGGCGGGTGATCTCGCGGACCGCCGGCGGCAGCGACGACCAGATCACGATGGCGTCGAGATGGCTCGTGTGATTTGCGAAATAGACCCGCTGGCAGGTGTCAGGCTGGCTGGCGATCCAGCGGACGCTCGCCCCGGAAAGCAGCCGGGCCAGCCCGGCCAGCGTGAGCCCCGCCAGCCGGCACAGCGGCGATCGCGGCGTCGCGGCGGCGGGGGCCGCGGGAGAGCGGTCGGGAAGATCGGCTGGCGAAAGCATGCGAGCATCTTCCGCCGACTCCGGCCGACGGGTCAATCCGCGGCCGTCCGCCCGGCGGCGGCGGGGATCAGATGCCTGCACGGGACCGCTCATGGCCCTGTTTCCCCGCGGTCCAGCCGGTCGGGCACGAACGGGTTGTGTCGCCGCTCGTGGCCCACCGTGGTCTCCGGGCCATGCCCGGGAAACACGAGCGTGTCGTCGGGGAGTGTGTAGAGCTCGCGGGTGATCCCGCGTGCCAGCGAGGCGAAATCGCCGTCGGCGAAATCGGTGCGGCCCACGCCCTCGCGGAAGAGCACGTCGCCGGCGAACACCAGCGGCGGCGTGCAGCCGGCGACGCGAAACACGACGTGGCCCCGCGAATGGCCCGGGATCTCGTGCACGACCAGCCGCAGCCCCGCGAGGTCGAGGGTTTCGCCATGGTCGAGGAGCCGATCGGCGGGCGGGCTCTTCACGAGGAAACCGAAGGCGCCGGAGAGGTTTCTGGCCGGGTCCTGGAGCTTATCGGCGTCGTGGCGTCCGATGAGGATCGGCAGTCCGGCCCAGACTTTCCTCAGGGCGGCATTCCCTGCGATGTGGTCGGAATGGCCATGTGTGAGGAGGATCGCCTCCGGCTTGAGACCCGCCTCCTCGACCGCCGCGATGATGGCCTCCGGCTCGAAGCCCGGATCGACCACCAGGCACGCCCGCGCCCCGGCGTGGTGGACGATGTAGGAGTTTTCGCCGAAGGGCGTCGACTCGATGCGGATGACCCGCAGTCCGGCGGGAGTGTCGAGCGTTTCCGAGGATGCCATGGAGGGAGCATCGTTTCGCGGCCGACGGCCGGCAAGCGGCCGCCATTTCTCGGGGAAAACCGCGGAAAGATGGCATAGCCGGCGACCTGGGGGGTCGTTAGACTCCGCCCGCTCCGGCCGCCGGCGAGGCTTCCGTCTCTGCGGGCCATGACGACGTGCCGTGGGCCGCTCATGCCCGCCCGTGGCGGGGGCGATGAACTCAACACAGGTAGCGACGCTCGGAGTGACTGCTCGTCTTGCTCGTCTCGGCGGCATGGATGCCTGCCGCAACGCGATCGGGTCCGGAGCGCTGGCGCCATGGAGGGTGTGATGGTCGGCTCGCATTGGTCGATATGGTTTGGTCGGGGCTTGCTGGTGATGGTCCCCGTGCTCCTGGCCAGCCTGCCCGCGGCCGCCCAGCAGCCGGGCCCGGGCCTCATTCCCAATGGCGACACCGCCCAAGGCAATGCCACCGCCGGTGATGCGGCGGCCAGCGTGGCGGGCGAGCATCCGCTCGAGCCCGCGCTGCAGTTGGCCGCCAGGGGCCTGGCCTCGATCCGCACCAACATCAAGGACTATTCATGCACCGTCGTGAAGCGCGAGCGGATCGACGGGAAGCTCGGCGAACACGAGTACATGTTTGCCAAGATCCGCCAGCAGCCCTTCAGCGTCTATCTCTATTTCCTCGGTCCGGATGCGGTGAAGGGGCAGGAAGTGATTTTCGTCAATGGCCAGAACGACGGCAACATGCTGGCCCACGCCGGCAGTGGCGTGCGGGCCATGGTGGGCACCGTGTCTCTCAAGCCGCAGAGCATGCTGGCGATGCAGGGTAACCGCTATCCGATCACCGAGCTCGGCGTGGAGAACCTCGCCAAGCGGCTCGTGGAAGTGGCCGAGCACGACAAGCAGTTTGGCGAGTGCGAGGTGAACTTCTTCCCCAACGCCAAGGTGAACGGCCGGATCTGCACCTGCGTGCAGGTGGTACATCCGGTGCCGCGGCGGAATTTTCGCTTCCACCTGGCCCGCGTCTTCATCGACGATGAGCTGCTGGTTCCGGTACGTTATGAAGCCTACGACTGGCCGCACGAGGCCGGCGGCGATCCGGTGCTCATGGAGGAATACACCTACATGAACGTGAAGATCAATCAGGGCTTCACCGACGCCGACTTCGACCCGAAAAATCCGTCTTACAAGTTTGGGGCGAAGTGACCGCGCGGGCATACTGGGGGCGTGAGTTCCTCCAGTGTGCATACGAGCGTCTTGCCGGCAGAAGTGCTGTCTTTTCTCGCCATCCGCCCGGGCATGCGGGTGGTGGATGGCACGCTCGGCGGCGGCGGCCACACGCGGCTCCTCGCCGAGGCTGTGGGACCGACGGGCCTGGTGATCGCGATTGACCGCGATCCCGCGGCCATCGACCGCGGCGCGCGGGAGCTGGCGGGGCTGCCCGTGCGGTTCGCGCAGGCAAATTACTGCGACCTGCCCGAGGTGCTCGACGCCGTGGCGATCGATGCGGTGGACGCCGTGCTGCTCGACGTGGGCCTGTCGAGCGACCAGTTGGCCGACGCCTCGCGCGGGTTCTCCTTCGACGCCGACGGCCCGCTCGACCTGCGGTTCGACCCCACGGAGGGCGAGCCGGCCTGGCGGCTGATCAGTCGCATGAAGCCGGAGAGCCTCGCCGACATCATCTTCGAGTTCGGCGAGGAGCGCTACAGCCGGCGGATCGCCCGGAAGATCGCCGCGGTGCGCGAGAAGGCGCCGATCCGGTCGGCCCGCGAATTCGCCCGCCTGGTGGCCTCGGCCATTCCGCGGCAAAAGCCGCCGTCGCGGATCCACCCCGCCACGCGCACGTTTCAGGCCCTGCGCATCGCGGTGAACCACGAGTTGAAGTCTCTGCGGATCGCTTTGGAGAGGATTCCCACGCGGCTGGTGCCGGGAGGGAGGTGCGCGGTGATTTCGTTTCATTCCCTGGAGGACCGGCTGGTGAAGGAGGCGTTTCGCAGCCCGCAGGTGTGGGAATGCCTGACGCGATCGCCGGTGGAGGCCGGCGCCGAGGAGGTGCAGAGGAATCCGCGCAGCCGGTCGGCCAAGCTGCGGGTGGCCGCGCGGCGCGGGTGAGGCAACCGCGCGGCGTTGGCGGCGGCTTGTGGTCTCTGGGCTCAACCCGGCTTCGGGCTCCCCGTACCCCGTCGCCGGACGTTCGCAGATGCCCTCCAGGCATCTGCTCTCTGCGCGTCCGCTGCGCTTCGGCATCCTGCCTGCGCTTGCTCCCTCAGCCCGGCTCCCGGGGCACGGGGAGCCCGAAGCCTCACCGTTTACCAACGTGGCATAGACCTCCGGTCTGTGACTAAGTTTTCTCGACAGACCGGAGGTCTGTCGCCACGTGGGGAAGGGGTCTGTCGCCACGTCCTCATCACCCCACCATCCGCGCCAGGCCCGGAGGGCCGGGTTACCACCAGCGGGCGGAGCCCGCCAAGAAAACCGAGGCCACGATGGCGAGGTTTTCGTGAAGCGAGCGGGCCGGGTTACCACCAGCGGGCGGAGCCCGCCAAGAAAACCGAGGCCACGATGGCGAGGTTTTCGTGAAGCGAGCGGGCCGGGTTACCACCAGCGGGCGGAGCCCGCCGAGAAAACCGAGGCCACGATGGCGCGGTTTTCGTGAAGCATCCGCCACTTCCCCTCCAGCCCCTTCCCTAGCAGACTGTGGAACAAGTCTGCCTGAGCAGGATGCGATAGCCGTCGACCCAGAAAACCCTCGGCGTTTTTTGCGGTCGACCAAGTGGAGCAACGTGGCGGCTGCTTCGCAGCCGGGGCCATGGACGGCTTTTTCCACGGACAGCTAGGGGCGTTTTCCCTCTGGCAAAACCTGGGCCGTTTCAGCAGAATCCCGCCCCTCTTGTGGTGCCGGAAGGAACGCTGCCTCGGACTCGGCGAGCGATGGGACGCGAAACGAAAATCCTCCTGGCCATGCTCGGCCTGCTGGTCGGCGTGTTCGTCGGCGTCTTGTCGATGAAACTGCTCGTGCCGCGGCCGCCCGCCGGCGCCGGCCCCGATATCCACGGCGAGATTTCCGCGGCCACTCCGGCGGAGATCGTGGAGCCACCGCAACTCTCACCACCAGCGGCGGAGCCAGCCCAGGCGGCAGACCATTCAGACCGCTACGCATCCGGAAGCCGGTTCGCGGGGGCCGCCCTCGACCAGCCCGCCGAAGAGCCCCCGGCAAGCGAGGCGACCGTGGACGTGGACGATGCGGCCGTGGCCCCGGCCGCATTCGCCGAGCCAGACCCGCTCGCCGCGGAGACCGTGGGCCGCGCCCTGCCGATCGCGACAACACCCGCTCCTCTCGCAGCTCCCGCCGCCGCCGCCGCTCCCGTGGCGGCGACCAGCTACGTCCCCGCGGCAATGCCCGCGACGGCCGGCGGAACGTATGTGGCGGCGGCCGGCGACTCGTGGTGGTCGCTCGCCGAGCGCACCTACGGCGACGGGCGTCTCTACCGCGCGCTCTATGCGTGGAATCGCGCGATCGATCCGCGGGTTTCGCTGGTGGCGGGCACGCCACTGCAGCTGCCCACGCGTGCGCAACTGGCCACCGCCTGGCCGCGGCTGGTGCCGCGCCAGTAGCCGGCCGAGCGGCTACATTGCCGGCATGAGCGAGGCCGATCTCTACGACTACGATCTGCCGCCGGAGCTGATCGCGCAGGAAGCGATCGCATGCCGCACCGCCGCCCGGCTGCTGCACCTGCGCCGCGCGGATGGCGCGATTATGCACCGCCACGTGCGCGACCTGCCCGCGTTGCTCCGCGCCGGCGACCTCGTCATCGCCAACGACACGCGGGTCGTGCCTGCGCGGCTCGTCGGCCGCCGGGCCGCCACGGGCGGGGTCTGGGAAGGGCTCTTTCTTCAGGAGGAGACGGCTGGCACATGGCGAATCCTCGCCCACACCCGCGGCCGGCCGCAGCCCGGGGAGCGGATCGTGCTCGTCGACCGCGACGGCCTCGATGCCGCCACGCTCGAGCTCGTCGACCGCGGGTCGGGCGGCACGTGGATCGTCCGCCCCGACACCGTCGCCCCGTTCGCCGCGGTGCTCGAGCGGGTGGGCCGCGTGCCCCTGCCGGGCTACATCCGGGGCGGCCGGGAGCGGGCGGGGGATGCAGACCGCTACCAGACCGTGTTCGCCCGGGAGAGCGGGTCGGCCGCGGCGCCGACGGCGGGCCTGCATTTCACGGAGGAGCTCCTCGCGGCGCTCGCCGACCGCGGTATCGGGCGGGCCGAGGTGACGCTGCACGTGGGGCTCGACACCTTCCGGCCGATCACGGCCGACCGCATCGACGACCATCCGATGCACAAGGAATGGTGCGTTTGCCCGGAGGAGACGGTGGCCGCCATCGTCGAGACGAAGGCCCGCGGCGGCCGCGTGGTGGCGATCGGCACCACGGCCGTGCGCACGCTGGAGACGGCGGCGGCGCGGTCGCCCTCCGGCACGCTCTCGGCCTGGCGCGGCCCGACCGACCTGTTCATCAAACCCGGGTTTTCATTCCGCGTGGTTGACTGCCTGTTGACGAATTTCCACATGCCGCGGACAACCCTCATGGTGCTTGTGAGCGCGTTCGCCTCCCACGGTCTCATCCGGCGCGGCTACGAGGAGGCGGTTCGCGAGCGGTATCGGTTTTTGAGCTACGGCGATGCCATGCTCATCGAATAGGAGCCCGCGATGTCGGTGATTCCCCAGGAAGATGTGCTCGTGGTTTCCCGCGCGCTCTTCGAAAAAGCGGGAGCCTTCCAGGGCTTCTGCGGCGACACGGCCGCCTATCTGCCGCTCCTCCTTGACCCGCGGCACACGTCGTGGCGGCCGCGGGCCGCGGTGGAGGAGGATCCGTCGTTCAAGCAACTCATCCCCTACTGCGTGCTCACCTGGAAGGATGCCGCTGGGGCGGCCCACTATTTCTCCTACACCCGCGGCGGCGGGCAGAGCGAGGCCCGGCTCCGCGCCAAGCGATCGGTGGGCATCGGCGGCCACATCTCCAGCACCGACGGTGAGCACGGAGACGACACGTCGTATGAGGCCGGCATGCGCCGGGAGATCGCCGAGGAGATCGCCATCGCAGGCGGCTGGACGAGCCGCTGCGTGGGCCTCATCAACGACGATTCCAACGCCGTGGGCAGCGTGCACCTCGGGGTCGTGCATCTCCTCGAACTGGAGCAGCCGCGGGTGGCGTCGCGGGAGACCGCGGTGGCCGACTGCGGTTTCGAAGAGCTCGCTGCGCTGCTGGCCGCCCGCGAGCGGTTCGAGACGTGGTCGCAGATCGCCCTCGACGCGCTCCGCGACGGTATGATCGCGGTGTGACGATCTACCTCGACAACCACGCGACCACGCGGCTCGATCCGCGGGTGCTCGACGCGATGCTGCCGTGGCTCACCGACCACTACGGCAATGCGGGGAGCGTGACGCACGAGATGGGCCGCGAGGCCCGCGCGGCGGTGGAAACGGCCCGCGAAACCATCGCTGCCGCGGTCGGGGCCACTGCCCGCGAGATCGTGTTCACAAGCGGCGCCACGGAGAGCAACAACCTCGCCATCCTCGGCATGGCGGCGCGGCGCGGCCCGGCCCGCGGCCATGTGGTGACGGTGGCCACGGAGCACCATGCCGTGCTCGACCCGATCGAGCACCTGGAGCGCGGAGGATTCGCCGTCACGCGGCTGCCTGTCGCGGCGGGCACGGGCCTCGTGGCGGCCGATGCCGTGGCCGCGGCGTTCCGGCCCGACACGTTTCTCGTGTCGGTGATGCTCGCCAACAACGAGATCGGCGTGATTCACGACATCCCGGCGATCGCGGATGCGGTGCATGCCCACGGCGCGGCGCTGCACGTCGACTGCGCGCAGGCGCCGGGGAGAATGGCCCTGCGGGTCGATGCGCTGGGTGCCGACCTGGCGAGCTTTTCCGCGCACAAATGCCACGGACCGAAAGGCGCCGGCTGGCTGTTCGTGCGGCGGCGCGAGCGGGCCGTGCGGCTCGATCCGCTGATCTTCGGCGGCGGGCAGGAGCGCGGCCTGCGCAGCGGCACGCTCGACGTGCCGGGCATCGTGGGCATGGCCGCCGCGGCGCGGCTGGCGGAGGAAGGGCTGGAGACGGATCGCGGGCTGATGCGGCTGCTGCGGGACCGGCTGTGGAACCAGCTCGCCCGGTCGGTGCCGGGCATCGCCCTCAACGGCCCGTCACTCGACGACGGCCGGCTGCGGCTCGTGAACAATCTCAACGTACGGGTGCCGGGCGTGGACGGGCAGACGCTGCTGGAGACGCTTGCCGGTGATGGGCTGGCCGTGAGCTCCGGCAGCGCGTGCTCGTCGGAAAGCCCCCGGCCGAGCCACGTGCTCCTGTCG
>JBIIIP010000058.1:0-17934 GCA_044234625.1 Pirellulales bacterium
GCCTTCGGCATCGAATACCTCCTCGGCATCGACGGCATCAGCCTGCCGTTGGTCGTGCTGACGACGTTCCTGTCGGTGTTGGCCGCCGCTGCCAGTTGGCCGATCACCAAGCATGTGAAGGCCTACCACGTCCTCTTTCTGCTCCTCGTGACGGGCATGCTCGGCGTGTTCGTGTCGCTCGATTTCTTCCTGTTCTACGTGTTCTGGGAAGTGATGCTGCTGCCGATGTATTTCCTCATCGGCATCTGGGGCGGGCCACGGCGGGAGTATGCGGCGATCAAGTTCTTCCTCTACACGCTGTTGGGCAGCGTGCTGATGCTGATCGCGATCCTGATGCTCTATTTCACCAGCGACCTGCGGATGCTTTCGCCGGAGCAGCTGGCCGCCGCGCACGTGGTGAGCCCGGCGGTCGATGCTGCCGCCCACGCGGAGGCCGTGGCCGCCATTAAGAATGCCGCCGACCCGGTGCACACCTTCAACCTGCTGGCCCTCGCTGAACTCGGGCAGCTGCCAAACTCGCCCTTCGCCGCGGCACGCGTGTGGGGCGCGAGCCTGGAGACTTGGGCGTTCCTTCTTCTCCTCGTGGGTTTCGTGATCAAGGTGCCGGTGGTGCCGGTGCACACCTGGCTGCCCGACGCGCACGTCGAGGCGCCGACGCCGATCTCGATGATCCTGGCGGGTGTGCTCCTCAAACTCGGTGGCTACGGCATCCTCCGCATCTGCTATCCGATCTGCCCGGGCGCGGGCCTCTCGCTGGCGTGGCTGGTCTGCGGGCTCGGCGTGCTGTCGATGGTGTACGGCGCTTTCGCCGCCCTGGCCCAGAAGGACTTCAAGCGGATGGTGGCCTACAGCTCCGTCAGCCACATGGGCTACGTGATGCTCGGGCTCGGCGTGTGGAGCGCCGTGGCCGGGCAGGAATACCGGTGGGATGCCTGGGCGCAGGGCGTCAACGGGGCGATGTTCCAGATGCTGGCGCACGGCATCTCGTCAGCCGGGATGTTCTTCATGGTCGGCGTGCTCTACGACCGGGTCCACCACCGCAACCTCGATGAGTTCGGCGGGATCTTCAACCGGATGCCGGTGTATGCGGGGCTGGCCGTGGCCGTGTTCTTCGCGGGGTTGGGCCTGCCGGGGCTCTGCGGCTTCATCGGCGAGGTGCTGGTAACGCTCTCCTCGTGGAACTACAGCCGCGTGCTGGCGGTGGTGTCGGCGTTCACCGTGATCCTCACGGCGGCCTACATCCTGTGGGCCATCCAGCGGGTGTACCTCGGCGCCGAATACAAGGGCCCGCACGGCGACCACCTCACGCCGATCACGGGCCGCGAGCTGTCGATCGCAGCGCCGTTGGTGTTTTTCGCGATCCTCTTCGGGGTGGCCCCGCAGATTCTCTTCACCTACGTGACGCCGACCGTCAACCGGCAGGTGAAGACGCTCGCCGAATGGACCCGCACCGTGCACGACGCCCCGGCAGCGGCGGCGGTTGCGGAGGCGTCCCGATGAACCTCGGCACGCTGCTGACCGGCACCTTGAATGACACGCTCGCCGTGTCGCTGCCGCTGTTTCGGCCCGAATTGGCCCTGGCGGCCACGGCCGTGCTGCTCCTGCTGTGTCGCATGCTGCCGGTGCTGCGGTGGGTGGACTCGGCCGCCGTCGCCCTCGGCGGCGCCGCCTTTGCCACCTGGTATGCGTGGAGCGACCTAAAAGGCCTGCCCGGATCGCCATGGACCACCGCCGCGGCCGGCGCGGAAGCGGTGCGCACCGAGCTCTTCTCGGGCCTGCTCGTGTTTGATTCCTTCACCGCCACGATCCGCTTTCTATTGGCGGCCTTCCTCGTGTTGTACGTCGTGTTCACGAAGATCACGGGCATCCCCGACCGCGAGGATGCCGCCGACTTCTACACGCTCGTGTTCGGCTCGACGCTCGGCATGTGCCTGATGGCGTCGGCGAATCACCTGCTGATGATCTTCATGGCGGTGGAGATGGCGAGCGTGCCTTCATATGCGTTGGCGGGTGTGCTCAAGGGCCGTCGGGCGGCGTCCGAGGCGGCGATCAAATACGCCGTTTACGGGGCCGGCGCAGCCGGCATCATGCTCTATGGCATCAGCCTGCTGGCCGGCGTGCTCGGCAGTTGCCACCTCCCCAGCATGGCGCTGGAGTTGGCCCGGGTGGCCCGCGTCGGGCTGGCCGGCGGCGAGGTGATGGTATTGTGCCTCGGCGGCCTGATGCTCGCAGTGGGCCTGGCATTCAAGCTGTCGGCGGTGCCGTTTCACTTCTGGTGCCCCGACGTGTTCGAGGGAGCGGCCGCGGAAGTGGGCGGCTTTCTCTCGGTCGCCAGCAAGGCCGCGGCCGTGGCGTTGCTGGTGCGCGTGGTCTACGGATTTGGCATGCCGGCGGGCGCTGACGCGGCCCAGGCGGTCGCTGATCTGGCATCGACGCGGCATTTCAGCGTGGCGGTGATCGGCCTGATGGCGGCCGTCACCTGCACGCTGGGCAACCTCGCCGCCTACGGGCAGACCAACATGAAGCGGCTGCTCGCCTACTCGACGATCGCCCATGCCGGCTACCTCATGATGGGCGTCGCTGCCGCGGTCGCGATGCTGGGCGGCCGACCCGAGGGCGCCCGAGCGGCGATCGGCGCGGTCACGTTCTACCTGGGCACGTACCTGTTCATGAATCTCGCGGCATTCGCCATCGTCGCGGTGTTGCGAAACACGCTGCGGAGTGAGGAAATTTCGGCCTATGCCGGGCTGGTGCGGACGAGCCCCGGAATCGTGGTGGCCGCGGGCGTGGTGCTCGTCAGCCTCATCGGCCTGCCGCCGCTGGCCGGCTTCGTTTCCAAGTTTCTCGTCTTTTCGTCGCTCGTGGAGGCGGCGATGGCGGGCATCGAGCGGCCGCTGATGCTCACGCTGCTCGTCGTCGGCGGCCTGAACACCGTGATCAGCCTGTTCTATTATCTCCGTGTGCTGAAGGTGATGATCTTTGACCCGGCCCCCGAAAACCGGGCAGCGGCTGCGTTTCCGCTCGTCTCCCTGCCGGGGGCTCTCGTCACGGCGCTGGCATTGCCCGTCTTCTTGCTCGGCCTCTTCTGGTCGGGTCTTTATGCCGTCGCCTCGTTCGCCGGCACCTTCGCTTCCTAGCCTTTGGAATCGTCCCCCATGCCCGCTGATGCGCTCGTCTCGCTCGTGGCCATTCTCGAGGCCTCGCCGGCGCTGTACGTCGCCGACTCCGGCATCTGGTCGTATCCCGGAGACGAGGCTCTGAAACTGGCGCTGGCCGACGTGGTTGCTGGCCAGCGGAGCATTCTCGATCGGGCTGCGGCGATCCTCGCCGACCGGGAGGTGACCGCGCCGCAGACCGGCTACCCGCTGGCCTATTCCGCCTGGCATGATCTCGACCTCTCGTTTCTGCTGACGCGAATCATCGCCGGTATGAAGCGGCAGGTCGGGCAGTTGGAGGCGATCGTCGCCTCCTGCCCTGCCGATCGGGCGGCCGTGGAATTGGCCCGCGAGGCGATGACGGCCACGACCGGCCACATCGACGTGCTCGAGCAGGTGGCAGGCCGCTTGCGACGCACGTCCGCGCCTGCCTAAGCCGCGGTTTCATCGCATGGCGTATTTCGACAGCCACTGCCATCTCGATCCGATGCGATACGGCGGTGAACTGCCGCACGTGCTCGACCGTGCCCGAGCGGCCGGTCTCGTCGGGTTGGCGGTGATCGGCACGCGGGCGGCAGACAGCGAGGCCGCCGCGGCGCTGGCCGCGCGGGAGCCTGACGTTGTGGCGGCCGCCGGTATCCATCCCAACGACGTGGCCGAAATCGCTCCCGACGAGTGGGATCGCGTGCGCCTCCTTGTCTCGTCGGGGCGGGCCGCGGCGGTCGGGGAGACCGGCCTCGATTGGTATCGAGACGCCGCCCCCCGCGACCTGCAGCGAGACTTCTTCGATCGGCATCTGCGGCTGGCGCAGGGTGCGCGGCGACCCGTTGTGGTGCACACGCGCGACAGCATCCGTGACGCCCTCGACATGATCCGCGAGGCGATCGCTCGGGCGCCGCTGACGGCCGTGCTCCATTCCTTCACGGGCACCGTGGCCGAGGCGGCGGAGGCGGTGGACCTGGGCTGCTGGCTGGGTTTCGCCGGCATGGTCACGTTTCGCTCGGCACAAAACCTCCGCGATGTCGCCAAGACTGTTCCGGCGGAGCGGCTTCTCATCGAGACTGACAGCCCGTTCCTCGCACCGGAACCGCACCGTGGCCGGCGCAACGAGCCGGCCAACGTCGTACACACCGCCCGCTGCCTGGCGATCGCCCGCGGCGAACCACTGGAAAAACTGGCCTCCTTCACCACCGAGAATGCCCGTCGGGTGTTTCTCGCCCCCTGACTCCCCGGAGAACTCTCCGATGGTTCGAACTCCCAGCACCATGCTGCCTCTCGGCACCAGCGCCCCCGACTTCAGCCTCGTCAACGTCGATGGCCGCACGCTCTCCTTCGCCGACGTGGCGGGCACGGAGGGCACGGTCGTGATGTTCATCTGCAACCACTGCCCTTACGTGAAGCACGTTGCCGGCCAGCTCGCCCTTCTCGGCCGCGACTACCTCTCGCGGGGCGTGGGCTTCGTGGCCATCAGCGCCAACGACGTATCCACCCATCCGGCCGACTCGCCCGAGCAGATGGTGTGGGAGGCGGAGGAGCGCGGCTATCCGTTTCCGTATCTCTATGACGACACGCAGCAGGTGGCGCAGGCCTACCATGCAGCCTGCACGCCCGACTTTTACCTTTTCGACGCCGCGGGGAGGCTGGTATACCGGGGTCAGCTGGACCCGAGCCGTCCGGGTAATGACGTGCCCGTGACGGGCCGTGATCTGCGGGCCGCGATCGACGCGCTGCTGGCCGGCAAGCCACCCGTGGCACAGCAGATCCCGAGCCTGGGGTGCAACATCAAGTGGAAGGCGGGCAATGAGCCTGTCTACTGGAAGACTTCGGGCTAGAGGATTTTTCTCGACGGACCGGAGGTCTGTCGCCACATTGGGCAGGGGGCTGCGATGTCGCCCAGTGGTCCCACATGGTCCTACGTGGCATAGACCTCCGGTCTGTGACTAGGAAGTTCGACAGACCGGAGGTCTGTCGCCACCGAGGGGAGAGACCTGAGCCACGATGGCGAAAGGCTTCGTGAAACGAGCCGCCGGAGCGGCGAAACGCCGCCGCCGCTTACTGCCGCCGGCCGTTGTCGCCCGGACGGGGCTGCCCGCCACGGCCGGCCATTCGGCCGAGATCCTGGGTGTCGCCCGGCTCGAGCCGTGAGGCCCGGAGGTTCTCCCGCTGGATGGCCTCGTACACCTCCTGGCGGTGCACGGGAATCTCGGCCGGAGCGTTGATGCCAAGGCGGACCTTGTCTCCCCGAATATCCACGATCGTCACCACGATCGTGTCGCCGATCATGATGCTTTCATCACGTTGTCTGGAGAGTACGAGCATCGGTGGCTCCTTCCTGATCTTGTCGTGGCACCGCCGATCCGACGGCGGTGGTCACTTGAATTATGCACTCTTTTTGAGTGGCGGTCGGGCGGTCGAAAGTTCGTGTTGCATGGAAAGCTCGCCGCTGGCCACGACCTGACGACCGGTGCGGGCTTCAAGATTAATGACGATTGGCGCCTTCAGATTGAGCGTGAGGCCTGTAGCGTTTTGGCCGACGACGACCACGACCTGAGCCTGACGGATGTCGGTGATCGCGAGCGGCGTCAACTCGCTCCGCGGGATCCGCACTTGGTATTCGGGCACGAAGCGGCGGGGGCTGACGACGGCCAGGGCCACGTCGCCGCGCGACGTGCTTTGCAGCCAGCCGAGGGCGTCGTTGCTGGCGTCGGCCAGCAGGGCCCATTCACGGCAGTCTTCCAGGCCCGGCAGGCCGCTCGGAAAGACGAGAACGTCGGCCGCGTCGACATCGATGCGGCCGAATCTGGTGGTGTTGATACGCATGACCGTGGCACTCCTTCGCCTCACCATCCTCCCGGCAGCCGCAGCCACCGGACGAACTCCCGTTCGTACTGTGAGTGATCGGTCGGCGGGGGGCTTCGGGTAGAGAAAAAAGGTCTGGAGAAAAAAGAAGGATACGGAAGCCCTTGCGGCTGGCGGAGTTGGGGAGAAATGCGGGCTCTGTGCGGCGGGCCGCACGATCCGTAAAGTCGGCAGCATCCTCATGGCGGGTCGCCGACCGGCCATGTCACTGCCACATGGGTTGGGTGCGCCATGCGGCCACGGGCCCGAGGATTAGCAGCGGCAACCACGCCCCGAGCGACGGGCTGACGACATCCGCCGCGGCCAGCGCGTGGCTGCCGAACACGATGAGAAAGAAGACGACCGTCATGGCGACGCAGGCCCCGACGGCCACGAAAATGCCGCGGCGGGTGGGGCCGAGCACCAGCGGGATTCCCAGCAGTGCCAGGGCCATGTCGAGAAGCGGCGCAACGAAGCGGGCATGGACCCGCAGCGGGATGTCCGGCCCCGCGCCGAGGCTAGGGTTGGCGATCGCCCGCACCAGGTCGGGCGTCGACGAGTAGTGGCTCCAGTTGGCCGAGCCGATCATCTGCTCGAAGTTCACGTCGCTGGCCACCAGGCACTGCCGGGGCTCCAGCCACGGGGCCATGGCCCGGGTGATCACCACGGGCCCGCCGCCAGCCTCGACGGGCACGAGACGGTCGATGTCGGCCGGCTCGCGGACGCCGGTCAGCAGGTATCCGGCTGGGTGCTGGTCCGTGGGGGGCTTCCAATGCATCTCATCGGCATCGATCTGGGGCCCGTATTCGGCGAGCGTCGGGGGCAGGAGCAGGCTGGCCCCCATGATTCGCTGGGCATCCATGCGGGCCGTCCGGCCACGGAAGAGTATTTCCGTGCGGTGGTCGTAGCGGGCCTCGAATGGCCTCTCCGCGTCTCCCCGCAGGTTCTCGGCGTCGCGGGCGAAGTGGTGGCGGATCGCCGGAATGACCACCTCCCGGCTGGTCGCGGCCACGAGGCTGACGATGGCGGCGAAGACGATGGTGGGCCGCGCGATCCGCCACCGCGTGACGCCGGCGGCCAGCAGCGCCGTGAGTTCGTTGTGTCGCTCCAGCCACGAGAGCGCGAACATCGCGCTGGCCAACGCGATCACGGCGCTCGTGGCGTCGAAAAAGGAGATCAGGCGATAGCCGTAGTAGGTGCCCAGCAGGGGAACCAGGCCGCCGGACTCGGCGGCGTGGGCCAGGAACTCCTCGATGTGTGCGAAAGCATCGACCACGGCCGTGAGGCCGGCGAGGCTCACGAACACGATGACGAAGGCGTGGAGTTGTGCCCTGGTGAGGTAGCGGTCGATGAGCATGATCGCTTGACTCGCCGCGGCGGCCGGTGACGATGGGGGGGCAGAAACCCGGCAATCATGAGGAGGACGGCGATCCGACGTCAATCGGGCTCGGAGCCGTGAAAAACCGATGGCATGGGCCCAGATCGTGCAGCAGCCGCGGGTCGGCTGGGCCGTGTGCCTGGATCTCCTGTTCCCGCCGCGCTGTGCGTTCTGCCAGGCCGATACGGGGGGACGGGAGCGAGAACCAGCCGAGGGCCGGCCTGCCGCGTTCTGCGCGGTGTGTTTCCACGAACTCACCGCCGATGGGGGCCGGTGCCTGCAGTGCGGAGGGCGCCACGGGCGAGGGCAGCCCTGCCGCGGCGGCCGCCAGGCGGCGGACTGGGACGGCTTGGCGGTGTTGGGCGGCTACGGCGATCGCCTGCGCGAGGCGGTCCTCCGCTGCAAACGCCCACCCGGAGAGTTCCTCGCCCGCGGGCTTGCCGACGCCCTCATCGCCGTTCATGGAACCACATTCAGGGCGTGGGGCATCGACCGAGTCGTGCCGGTGCCGATGCACTGGTGTCGACGGGCCTTGCGAGGCACCAGCGCTGCCGACGAGATCGCGCAGGCCGTTGCGGCGGGGTTGCACGTGTGGTGCGAGCGGTCCCTGCGTCGCCGCCACGCGACGCGGATGCAGAACGAGCTTCCCGTCGGGGAGCGACGTGCGAACGTGCAAGATGCCTTCGCACTGCGGCGGTCGGTGCGCGGCCGGCGGGTGCTTCTTGTCGACGATGTGTGCACCACGGGGGCGACCCTCGCGGCCTGCCGTCGCCTCCTCTCGGCCGGCGGCGCGGCCGCCGTGTACGCTGCCGTCGTCGCACGGGCCGAGCCTGCCTCCAGCGACGACGCCCCCGAACCCCCGGATGCCGTCGATGGCTGAGCATGAATCGCTTGGAACCCCTCCGCCGGCTCACGGCGTGGTGCGGATCGGCACGCGGGCCAGCGCCCTGGCCCGCGCGCAGACCGATTGGGTGGCGGGCCAGTTGCGGGCCCGGGGGATACCCGTCGAGATCCTCCTCATCGAGACCCGCGGGGACGCCCGCGTCGATCTCGCGATCGACAAGATCGGCGGCGATGGGGTGTTCGTCCGCGAGTTGGAGCGTGGCCTGATCGAGGGCCGGATCGACGTCGCTGTGCACAGCATGAAAGACCTTCCCACCGCCGAGACGGCGGGGCTCGTGATCGCCTGCGTGCCGCGGCGAGCCACGCCGTTCGACGTGCTCGTCGGCCGCACGGCGCCGACGCTCGAGCAACTTCCCCCGCAGGCCGTGGTGGGCACGTCGAGTATCCGCCGCATCGTGCAGGTGAAGGCGTGGCGGAGTGATCTCGATGTACGGCCGGTGCGTGGGAACGTCGACACCCGCCTGCGCAAGCTCGATGCGGGCGAATACGACTGCCTCGTCCTGGCCGGCGCCGGGCTGGAGCGGCTCGGGCGTGGCGACCGGGTGACGCAGGTGCTCGAGCCCCCCCGTTTCTGGCCGGCGGTCGCCCAGGGAGCGCTGGCGATCCAGACCCGGGCCGACGACACGCGCACGCGTGCGCTGTTGGTCCCGCTCGATGACGCGGCCACGCACCGCGCCACCCATGCCGAGCGCGGCTGCCTCGCCGCCTTGGCCGGTGGCTGCCTCGCGCCCATCGCCGCCTGGGCGCGGGAAGACGATTCCGGCACGCTGCGACTCGACGCGTGCGTTTTCGAGGCCAACGCGGCCGGCGTGACCGCGCTCCACGTCGACGCCACCACGCCGGCGGGTGAATGCCCCACCGCCCTTGGCCGCGCGGTGGCCGAGCAGCTCCTGGCTCGCGGAGCATCGGCGATGCTCGCCCGCATGCGGGCTGCCGAAGGTGTCGACACTCCGCCCGCGCTGCGGCCGCCCACGCGCTGAGGCCGCCCGTGATCGCGGGATTCGGCTGCCTGCGCACCGGAATGCGGGGTGGCTGACGGAACGCCCCGCCGACGCATGGCATGGCCGCTTGAATCAAAAATGTTGAGTTGATACAGTTCCCCAGTTCGGGGGAGTGGCAGGGCCGCGGTTCCCCGCGCCTCCACTCGTCCCGGTGGAGCTTCCCTGGCACCCAGCGAGACATCGGAAAATCATGGCTGTCAAAGTGGTGATCGCGGACGATCACGAGGTGGTGCGTCGCGGGCTCGTCAGCCTTCTGGCCGGGTCCGACGTCAAGGTCGTCGGAGAGGCGGCCAGCGGCGACGAGGCGGTGAAGATGACCCGCAAACTCAAGCCCGATGTCGTTCTTCTCGACATCCGCATGCCTGGGAAGGACGGCCTGGCCGCGCTGGAGAAGATCCGGTCCGACATGCCTGGAGTGCGCGTGGTCATGCTCTCGACGTTCGACAATCCGACGTACGTGGCCCGGGCAGTTGCCGCAGGTGCACACGACTACATGCTCAAGGGCTCCTCCCGATCCGAGCTGATCAATTCGATCACGGGCGCCGCCGCCGGCCAGCTGCCGATGCGGGCGGGGGAACTGCGGCGGGTGGCCACGACCATGGCCAACCGCATCGCCACCCCCGATCCCGACATCCCGCTGACGCAGCGGGAAACGCAGGTGCTGCGGCACATGGCCCTGGGCCTTTCCAACAAGGAGATCGCCCAGTCACTGACCATCAGCGTGGAGACGGTGAAGGAGCACGTGCAGAACATTCTCCGCAAGATCGCCGTCACCGATCGCACGCAAGCGGCCGTGTGGGCCGTGCGTCGCGGCTTGGTGTAGGTCCACGCACGGGGCTGCCAATGCCCCGTCGCCGGACGTTCGCGTCATGCATCCTGCCTGACGCGCCCTGCATGTCCGCTGCGCTTCGGCATCCATGCCTTCGCTTGCTCCCATAGCCCGGCTCCCGGGGCACCGGCAGCCCCTCGGCGTTGCCTGCGGTCGACCAAGTGGACGAATGTGGCGGCTGCTTCGCAGCCGGGGCCATGGATGGCTTTTTCCACGTATAGAGAGTCTAGCGGGCCCGGGGGTGGGCTTTGTCGAAGGCTTCGAGAAGCCGCGACGTGGTGACGTGCGTGTAGATCTGCGTGGTCACCAGGCTCTTGTGGCCGAGCAGTTCCTGCACGCTGCGGATGTCGGCGCCGGCGTCGAGGAGATGCGTGGCGAAGCTGTGCCGCAGGGTGTGCGGGCTGGCACGGCGGGCCAGCCCGGCCGTCGCCAGGTGCTTTTCGAGCAGGCGGGCCACGCCCCGCACCGAGAGACGGGCGCCAAACTTGTTGGTGAAGACCGCCCGGGCCTTCCGCTTGCCCGTGGGCGCCGCGGCGCGGGGCCGCGCGGCCAGCCAGTCGCGGAGGGCCGCTTGGGCGTGGGATCCGATGATGCCGTAGCGCTCGCGGCGGCCCTTGCCGCGGACCCGGATGGTGCCGCCGCGGAGATCGAGATCGGACTCGTCGAGATTGACCAGTTCCTGCACGCGGACGCCTGACGAATACATCACTTCCAGGATCGCCCGGTCGCGGAGGGAAGCCGCGTCGCTCCCTTGCGGTGCGGCCAAGAGCCTCGCGATCTCGTTGCCGGTGAGAAACTTGGGCAGCGTGCGTGCCCGCTTCGGACTCCGCAGCGGCTTGGCGGGATTGGATCGTGCCCAGCCCTCGCGCTGGCAGAAGGCGAAGAAACTGCGCATGCTCGCCAGTTTGCGGGCCACCGTCGAGGCGGCGTAGCCGGTGGCGTGAAGCCCGGCGGCGAACCGCCGCAGCAGCACGCTCGACACCTCATCCGGCGTGCGGCAGCCCGCCGAACGGAGAAACTCCTCGAGTTGGAGAAAGTCCTCGCGGTAACTCTTCAGGGTCAGCGGGGAGGCGCCGCGCTCCGCTGCCATGAACCGCAGAAACCGTTCGCCCGCCGCCGCCAGATCGGATGCCGTGGCCACGTGCGCCCTCGCTCGCAGTGCCGCCGCTACTCCGGCTGGCGGTCCGCGCGGGGCACGAACCCGGCCCGCTGGGACCGGGGTGTGTTGAGCCGCACTTTCTGGCCGAGCACGGCGGCGTCATACCAGGAGAAACTCAGGTCGGGGTTGGCCGCATGACGGCCGAGCACGCGGAGGGCCTCGGCGCGGCTGTCGTCGTCGTAGAGGTACACGTACCGTTCGCCCCCCTTGACCAGCGCGATAACGTTAATGTCGCGTGAAGGCATCGAGCCACCCGAGAAGCACACCGGACTCGCCGCCGGCCCTGGGGAGGTATCGGCGGGGGAGCGGCTTCGGCACGAGCCTTCCGCAGCGGGCCCCCCAACTCTGTGCGATCGGGCCAGACCGGCACGTCGGGGCCCGCGTCCGGGCAGGGGGGGCGGGTTACGTCAAATCCCGAAACCCGCGGATCGCCACTGGCTCCCGCGAAAAAAAGGCCTCGCCATGCCGCGCCCCGATCACCGATCCCCACCACGCGGCCGAGGCCTCGACCCGCTCCAGGACGGTCGGCCGCGCCGCATCGGCAGGAAACTGGCTGGCGTAGCACGCCAGCGCTCGCTGCTTGATTTCCCATGTGGAGGAGATGTCAACGACGAAAGCCGGCCGCCGCACCAGCTTCAGGTGCACGCACCAGTAGCAGAAGATCCGCTCGGGATGCCACGGTTCGCCCGGGAGATCGCATTTCGTGAGCTTCGCCCAGAATCGCGCCCCCTCCACCAGCCGCGTGGCGGCGACGTGATCGGGGTGGGCGTCGATCCAGTAGGGGGCGAAGAGCCACCGCGGGCGCACGCGTCGGATCACGCCGGCGAGCTGCCCGCGGGCGGCGAGCGTGGCGCGGAGGCGGCGGTTGGGGAGGCCGAGGTTTTCCCGCCACGGGAGGCCGAGGACCCGGGAGGCCGCCGCCGTTTCCGCGGCCCGGATCTCCGGCGAGCCGCGGGGCGTCGGCTCGCCATCCGTGAGGTCGAGGACGCCGACCGACAGCCCCTGCGCGAGCATGAGCGCGATCGTTCCACCCATGCCCAGCTCGGCGTCGTCAGGGTGTGGAGCGATCACGAGAGCGTCGAGCATGAAATGTTTCCCGCGCGGGAGATGCCGGCCCGTTGCCCCAGGCGACGGAGACCAGCATACTCTGCGGCATGCAGCAGCCAGCGGCCGGCGGCACCGACCCCGCTTCCGAAGAATCCACCCTCTTTGCCGCGGCGTGCGCCGGGGCGCGGGATGCGGCCGTGCTCGCGTCGGTGGAGGCCCTGCTCGGTTGGGACGAACGCACGCTCATGCCCCTGCGGGCGGCCGCCTACCGCGGCGAGCAGGCGGCGGCGCTGGCTTCGCTCGTGCACCGGCGCCGCACCGACCCCGCCCGAGGAGAGCTCCTGGCCCGCCTCGCGGGGAGCCGCCTCGCGGCAGAGGGCCCGCCCGACGTGCGGGCCGCGATCCGCCTGATGGTCGACGATCATGTGAAGCAGACGCGGATCCCGGAACGGCTCGTGGCCGAACTTGCGAAGACATGCGTCGACGCACAGCAGGCCTGGGCCGCCGCCCGGGCCGCGTCTTCCTGGCCGACGCTCGAGCCATGGCTGGATCGCGTGTTCGCCCTCAAGCGGGAGCAGGCCGCCTGCCAACGGCCCGATCTCGATCCCTACGATTCCCTGCTCGACGACTACGAGCCGGGCGCGCGGTGGCCCGTTGTCGAGCGCACGTTCGGCGAGCTCGGCGAAGCGATCGTGCCCCTCGCGCAGGAGTGCGTTGGGGCGGCGCGACGGCCGAGCGATGCGATCCTGCGGCGGTCGTATCCGCTCGGAGCCCAGCAGCGGTTCGTGCGGGCGGTGGCGGAGCGGATCGGCTTCGACTTCGACCGTGGCCGACTCGACACCACCGACCACCCATTCTGCTCGACGATGGGGCCGGATGACTGTCGGATCACAACCCGCTGGGACGAGCATTTCCTGCCCACGGCGCTGTTCGGTGTGCTCCACGAGGCCGGCCACGGTCTCTACGAGCAGGGGCTGCCGCGGGACTGGTTCGGCCTCCCTCCGGGCGAAGCGGCGTCGCTGGGGATTCACGAATCGCAGTCGCGATTGTGGGAAAACCTCGTCGGCCGCTCCGCCGAGTTCTGGGAATGGTGCCTGCCGCTGGCGCAGGAGGCATTTCCGCAGGCTCTGGCCGACGCCACCGTGGCCGACGTCCATCGGTCGTTGCTCGTGGTCGAGCCATCGTTCATCCGCGTCGAGGCCGACGAGGTCACCTACAATCTCCACGTGATGCTGAGGTTCGATCTCGAACGGGCCGTGGTCCACGGCGACCTCCCCGTGGCTGATCTGCCCGCGGCGTGGAACGACCGGTTTGAAAAGGATTTCGGCCGGCGGCCGCCGACCGCGGCCGAGGGCGTCCTGCAGGACATCCACTGGAGCGCCGGCCTGATCGGCTACTTTCCCACCTACACCCTCGGCAATGTCTTCGCCGCCCAGTTGATGGCGGCTGCCACGCGGCAGATGCCAGACCTCTGGCGGCAGATCGCCACCGGCCGGTTCGGGGAGCTGCTCGGCTGGCTGCACCGGCATGTCCATGCGTGCGGGCGAACGATGGAGTCGGGGCCGCTGGTGGCCCACGCGACCGGCGAGGCGGTATCTGCCCGCTGGCTGATCGACAGCCTCCGCTCGCGGTACCTGGCAGCCCACGCGTGAATCGGCCCCGGCCGTCGCTGGAAGCCGGCGAAATCGCGATGGTAGACTTGAGAGGTGGATCGCAGCCCGGCAGTGAGGAGGGTTTCATGGCAGACGACAAAGATGGGACAGCGCCCGATCCCTGGGCCGACCTCGACTCCGGGGAGGGGGGCGACGCGGGTGACGGGTTCTCCTTTTCGTTCGACGCGGTCGAAGAGCAGCCCGCAGACGAGCCGGCCGCCGCGGAAGGCTTCTCCCTGACCACCGACGACGCGGATCTCATCGCCGCCGACATGTTCGCGGCCGACGCCACGAAAAGCCCCGGGGCGTCCGCCGACGATGCCACGCTCGACGACTTGGCGTCTGACTGGCTGGCAGCCGCCCCCGAGACTTCCGCAGCCACCGGCACCCCGGCTGACGACCCTGCGGCCGCCATCTCCGACGACGATCCCTTTGCGTTCGTCACCACCGATCGGGATGCCGCGGCGGGTGCGGAAGTCGAGGCATCGCTGGCCGCCGGCTCCTCGACGGTCGAGATCGGCACCGGGGAGTCGGGAGTGGTGTCCGAAAGCGACATCGTGACCGGTGCCGATTCGGCCGCGGGCGTGGGCGAGGAAGCGGAGGCATCCGCCGTGCTCTCCTCCGATGAGGAGCAGTCGCAGTGGCCGATGGCGGAGGGTGACGATGGCCCCGCGGGCGAAGGAGAGGCCGCAGGCGTTGCGGAAGTCGCCGCGACACTCGGGGGAGCCGCGGCGGTGGCAGCCCCGGCGCCGGCGAAGCGAGGCCGCACGCCCGTGAAGCCGACGCGGAAGAAGCCAGGCGCGATCGGGCAGCTCGTGGGCGTGGTCCTCGGCGGCCTCATGGCTTTGCCGATCACCTACGCCATCCTCGTCTGGGGATTCGGCAAGGACCCGTTCAAACTTACGAAAAAAATTCCCGCCGAACTGGCGTTTCTGTTGCCGGAAAAGTTCCAGCCCGGCTTCCGCCCCGCGGGCCTCCCGCGGCTCGACGACATCGCCGTCCCGGAGCCACTGGCGGAAGAGCCTGAGAACTCCGCGCCGGCTGAGCCTGCGGTGCCTGATCCGGCCGACGTGGCGGCCACGGAGAACGCGCCGGCGGAACCAGTCGAGCCCGTCGTTCCTCCGCAGCCTCCAGAGCCCCCTGCGCCTCCGCCGCTCGATGTGTCCGCCGTCGAGCGGGCCGTGTCGGCGGCCGGCGAGGCCATCGACGCCGTCGCTGCGGCCGACACCGCCGATTCTGGCCGGAAGAAACTCTTGAAGAATTGTTATTTGAAACTGGTTGAAGTCGGCGAAGAACTCGCGGTCCTCGAAGCCACTGCCAGCGACGTCGGCCGGCCGCTCGCCGCGGCCCCGAAGGCGGTCGATGCGCTCTATGAGCGGATCGGCAGAGCCGAAGGCCTGTTCGACGACCTGGAGCGGGTCTGCCGCGACTGGCTGAGCTACCGCAAGCGGCCTGCGAACGGAGTGCTGCTCGTCGCGAAACTCGACGACGTGCGGAAGGTGGGGCCGTACTGGTCCTCGACGGCATCGGTGACGATGGCCGACGGCTCCGAGAAGAAGGTGTCGGTGCTCTCGCGGATCGAGCCGCGGGCGGCGGCAGGCGACCGTGCCGTCGTGGCGGGTGTCGTCTTCGGCGACGACGTGGTGTGGGCCACCGATTGCCGGAGCGTTGACGCCGTGGCCGGCGGCGGTGTTTTTTAGCCGGCGCGGCTCATGGCGGAATCCGAGCACGAGGGCGAACCGACGACGGTCGAAGCAATCAGGCGGGCGATCCGCGGCGGCGCCAACGCCGGCGACGTGCTCGCAGCCTGCCGCGATCGGCACGAAGCGTCCCACGCGGCGCTCAACGCGCTGGTGCAGCCGCGGTGGCCGGACGCGGCGAGAGAAGCGGCTGGCGTCGACGGCTCGCGACCGCTCGCGGGGGTTCCGGTGAGCGTCAAGGAATGCTTCGCGGTGCGTGGCATGACGACCACGCTGGGCGTCAGGGCCCGGCGGCATGCCATCGATGAGGCCGACGCCGAAATCGTCGTCCGGCTTCGCGCCGCCGGTGCGGTGGTGATAGGCAAGGCGAACGTCCCGCAGGCGATGTACCTTCACGAGACCGATAATCCCGTGTGGGGCCGCACCAACCATCCGCAGCGGCCGGACCGCAATCCGGGCGGATCCAGTGGCGGCGATGCGGCCCTCGTGGCCGCCGGGGTCGTGCCGCTGGCGGTGGGCACCGACCTGGCAGGCAGCATCCGCCAGCCGGCCCATGCCTGCGGGGTCGCCGGCATCGTGCCACGGTCGGCCACGCTCGGCGAAGGTGGCGGCTTCGACACGCTCCCTCATCTCGCGCTCGTGCGGCCACGTGCCGGTCTGCTCGCCGCCCATGTCGACAATCTCGTGGCCGGCCTCGAGCCGTTGGCCGCCGTCGCCCCCCGTGCCGCAGGGCCGCGTCTGGCCTGGCGGATCGGCTGGTGGGATGACTGTGGCCCGCTCGAGCCCTCACCCGCCGTGCGCCGTGCGGTCCGCGAGGCCGTTGCATGCCTTGCCGCGGCGGGAGCGGTGGTGTGCGAACTGCCTGGCGGCCTTGCCGCCGAGGCGGCGTGGCTGCACCTGGCGATTCTCTCGGCCGATGGCGGCACGGATGTGCGGAATCTGTTCGCGGGCGACCGGCCGATGCCCGAAGTCGCGCGGCTCTTGCGGCTGGCCCGAGTGCCGCGGTGCGTGCGGCCGCTGTTGGGCGCACTGGCCGCCTTCGCCGGGAGACGGATCGAGGCCCAGGGCCTGTGCGCCACCGGCCCGCGCCGGGGCGCGGCCTGGCAGGGTCTCGTCGTCGCCCGGGAAGCGATCGCCGCACGCGTGCGGGCGTGGGCAGCCGAGTTCGACGCCGTCATCTGCCCGGTCTCCGCAGTGCCGGCGCTGCGGCATGGCACGGCGGCACGGCTCCTCGTGGCCCAGGCGCCGTGCATGCTCGCGAATCTCCTCGACCTGCCCGCCGGGGCTGTGGCTGTCGCGCGGGTTCGGCCCGACGAGGAGGCCGGCCGCGACTCGTCGCGCGATCCCGTCGCCCAGCTCGCGGCCGACACCGACAGGGGCAGTGCGGGGCTTCCTGTGGGCGTGCAGGTGATCGGCCTCGAGACCACGCCCGGCGTCGGCGAGCGGCTCGTCCTCGACATCATGGCGACGCTCGGCCGCGCCCCGACGTCGCCTTTCTGAAGGGCACGGCCTGATCCGTCAGGACGGGAGCCGCGCAGTGAGCGACCGCGGCATCTGGTCGATGCCGAGCACCTCGCATGCGGCGCCGATGTCGATGCCCGCCTTCGGCATGCTCCACACCACGCTCGTGGCCTCGTCCTGCGCGATGGTGTGCCATCCCCGGGTGCGAAGTTTGAGGAGGCCCTTGGCGCCGTCCTTGCCCATGCCCGTGAGCAGCAGGGCCACGCCCGGCTGTGGCCAGTGGTCGGCCACACTTTCGAAGAACACGTCCACGCTGGGGCGGAAGAATACATCCCGCGGCTCGACGCAGTATTCGAGCGTCTTGCCCTTGGAGAACACGAGGTGGTCGTTGGTGCCTGCGAGAAGGATGTCGCCGGCCCGTGGCGGGTGACCATGCTCGGCGACGCGGACGGCCCGGCCGGTGCGATCCCCGAGCCACTTGGCCAGCCCTTGCGAGAAGGCCACGTCGACGTGCTGCACGATCACGGTGGCGACGTTCCATTCGACGGGCAGTGGCACGAGCAGGTCGGAAAGCGCCTTCGGTCCGCCCGTGGAAGCGCCGACAACCAGCAGCCGGGGGGCCGCGCCGCTCGGCGCGGGTCTGGCCGCCGTGCGCGTGTCGCCGGTCGCACCCACCAGCTTGGCGATCACGCCGATCTTCTCCACGAGGGCACCGGCTCCCGTCACCTCGCCCGCCGGGCCGAGCATCGGGGTGTCGACGGCGTCGAGGGCGCCGAACCCCATCGCCTCGTAGACGAGCGAGATGTTGCCG
>JBIIIP010000059.1:0-17882 GCA_044234625.1 Pirellulales bacterium
GACACCCCCCACGACGTCGTCCAGCAGAACTCCTCGACGCCGCTGGTATTCGCGAACTTGATCCCCTGGCCCTTGGCGAAATTCTGGCCGAGGAAGTGGGACGTGCCGGCCTGCAGCGCCTTGCCGTCCTGCATCATGGCCTCGATCGAATAGGTGTCGACCGCGCCGGGAAACCGCTCGCCGGAGGGCTTCGGTCCCTTGATCACCGGCATGGCCAGGTCGCGCTCGGCGAAGGTGGCGTAGATGTCGATCATCCGCATCGTCTCCTCGACGGCCTCCTCCTGGGTGGCGTGGGCGGTGTGCCCTTCCTGCCAGAGAAACTCCGCCGTCCGCAGGAACACCCGCGGCCGCATCTCCCAGCGGACGACGTTGGCCCACTGGTTGATCAGCACGGGGAGGTCGCGCCACGACTGGATCCACTTGGCGTACATGGCGCCGATGATCGTCTCGCTCGTCGGCCGCACGACCAGCGGCTCCTCCAGCTTGCCGGTGGGCACGAGCTTGCCGTCGGGGCTGAGCTCCAGCCGGTGGTGCGTGACCACGGCGCACTCCTTGGCGAATCCCTCGACGTGCTTCGCCTCCTGCTCGAGATACGACACCGGAATGAAGAGGGGGAAGTAGGCGTTCCTGTGGCCCGTCGCCTTGAACATCCGATCGAGGATGCCCTGCATCAGTTCCCAGATCGCGTAGCCATGGGGCTTGATCACCATGCAGCCGCGGACGGGGGACTGCTCGGCGAGTTCGGCCGCGCGCACCACCTGCTGGTACCACTCCGGATAGTCTTCGGCGCGGGTCGGCGAGATTGCGGTGGCGGGCATCAGGGGCTCCATGGTGGCGGGGACACGGTGGCCGCGGCTCTCGTCAGCCGCGGTCCTGAACGGGCGGATTGTAGTCGGTCGCTTGTGAGTCATGGCAACGCCGCGCTACACTCAGTGAAACGCATGTCGACCGCGCCGTCTCCCCGTCGTGACCATTTCCAGCCGCCCGGCGGCGGTGCCCAGCCCCCGCGTTCCCCGGGCCGCCGCTTCGTGACGGAACTGCCGGCGCAGGGGCAGATCGACCAGGTGTTTCTCGCCACGCGGAAGCAACTGCGTCCGAATCGCAACGGCCAGCTCTACCTGCAGGTGGAACTGGCCGACCGCACCGGCTCGATCACCGGCCGGATGTGGAACGCCTCCGACTTCCAGCTGGAGGCCTTCGACGACGGCGACTTCGTGCACGTCGAGGGCACGACGCAGCTCTATTCGGGCAATCTCCAGATCATCATCACCGCCATCAGCCGGGCCGATCCGCGGACCATCGACGAAGCCGAGTTTCGTGTGCTGGCCACGGCTGAAATCGCCTCCCTCCGCCGCGAGCTGGAGTCGCTCGTCGGCAGCGTGCGCTGCGAGCCGCTCCGCGAGCTGATCGCGGAGACGCTCGCCGACGAGGAGCTGATGGCGGCCTTCGCCCGCAGCCCGGCCGGAGTGAAGCAGCACCATGCCTACGCGGGCGGGCTGCTCGAACACGTCGTGTCGCTCGCCCGACTGGCCGACCGCGTGGCCCCGCTCTACCCCGCCCTCGACCGCGACCTGCTGCTGGCCGGCGTCCTCTTCCACGACATCGGCAAGACGGTGGAGTTGGAGAGCGAACGCGGGTTTTCCTACACCGATGCGGGCCAGCTCCTGGGCCACGTCCTCCTCGGTCTGGAGATCGTCGACACGAAGATCCGGGTCGTGGAGGACCGCACCGGCCGGCCGTTCGACGACGAGATTGCGACCCGGCTCAAGCACATGGTGGCCAGTCATCACGGCGAATACGAGTTTGGGGCCCCGAAGCTGCCGATGACACTGGAGGCGGTGGCCCTGCACCACATCGACCAGCTCGATGCGCGCATGGCTGCGACGGTGCAGTTGCTGCAAAACGAGGCCGCCCTCGACGGTGGGTGGACGCAGTACCACGCCAACCTGGGCCGCAAGTTTTTCAGAGGGCGCTCGCGGTGACCGTCTGCGGCGCGAGTTCACCCACCCACGGATAGACGGCGTCCATGACCCGCCAGCGGCCCAAGCCACCGAAGCAGCCCGGCCGCGACGGCACCGTCGTCGGCGTCTTCAAGCGGGCGGCGGCGGGCTATGGCTTCGTGCGGCCGGAGGGGGCCGTGGCCGGCGACCGCTCGGCCGATATCCACATCGGCGCCCATGCGTCGCTCGACGCCGCCTCGGGCGACACCGTGAGGGTGCGGGTGTCGAAGGCCCGCGACGTGCGCCGGCCGGGCCCGGCCGGCGAGATCATCGAGGTCGTCTCCCGCCGCACGACGCGGTTCGTCGGCCGCTACTTCGAGGCGGCCAAGACGGGTTGGGCGCGGATCGACGGCACGGTCTTCGCCAAGCCGGTGGCGGTGGGCGATCCCGGTGCCAAGGGCGTGCAGGAAAACGACAAGGTCGTCGTGGAGATGGTGCGGTTTCCGCGGCACGGCCGGGATGGCGAAGGGGTCATCGTGGAGGTGCTCGGGCCGGCCGGTGCGGCCGGCGTGGACACGCTCACGGTGATCAACGAGTTTGGCCTGCCCGGCCCCTTCCCCGAGTCGGTGCTCGACGACGCCCGCCGACAGGCCGGTCGGTTCACGGAAGACGTGCCCGCCGACCGGGCCGACCTGACCACGCGGGTGATCGTCACGATCGACCCGATCGATGCCCGCGACTTCGACGACGCCATCTCGCTCGAGCGGATCGAGCGCGGCCACTGGCGGCTCGGCGTGCACATCGCCGACGTCTGCCATTTCGTCCGCGAGGGCTCGCCGCTCGACCAGGAGGCCCGGGCCCGCGGCACGAGCGTCTACCTGCCCGACCGTGTCATTCCCATGCTGCCGGAGGTGGTGTCGAACAATCTCGCCAGCCTGCAACCGGGCCGGGTGCGGTTCGCCCGCACCTGCTGGATCGAATTCTCCGCCGAAGGCATCCCGATCGAGGCCTCGGTCGAGCGGTCGGCGATCAGGAGCGCGCGGCGGTTCACCTACGAGGAGGTCGACGTCTTCCTCGCCGATCCCCAGACCCGCGCGGTGGAGATGACCGACGAGGTGCGTGCCCTGCTCGGCCGCATGCGCGATCTCGCCCGTCTACTCCGCGGCCGGCGAACGGCTCGCGGGTCGCTCGAACTGGTGATGCCCGAAGTGAAGATCGCCCTCGATCGTTCGGGAAGGGTGACCGGCGCGCATGTCGTGGAGAACACGGAGAGCCATCAGATCATCGAGGAGTTCATGCTGTCGGCCAACGAGGCCGTGGCCCGGACGCTCGCCGGGGCCGGCAGCGGCTTCCTGCGGCGAATCCACGCGGCTCCCGATCTGCGGAAGCTGCGGCAGCTCACCGAGTTCGTCACGGAATTGGGGTTTGAGATCGATTCGCTGGAAAGCCGGTTCGAATTGCAGAGGCTGCTCCACATGGCCCGCGGCCGGCCGGAGGAACACGCGGTCCATTACGCCGTGCTCCGCAGCCTGACGCGCGCCTGCTACGGGCCACAGGAAGAAGGCCACTTCGCCCTGGCCAGCGACTGCTACTGCCACTTCACCTCGCCCATCAGGCGGTATCCGGATCTCACGGTGCATCGGGCGCTCGACGAGCTCGCCGCGGGCCACCGCACGCCGGTCGCCGGGCTGCAGCAGCTCGGCGAGGACTGCTCGCAGCTGGAGCGACGGGCGGAGTCGGCGGAACGGGAGCTCGTGAAGCTCAAGCTGCTGCTGTACATGAGCGGGCGGATCGGCATGGAGATGGATGGCGTCGTGACGGGCGTCGAGTCGTTCGGCCTGTTCGTGCAGGGCCTCGACCTGCCGGCGGAGGGGCTCGTGGCGCTCGACTCGCTTCCCGGTGACACCTACCGCTACGACCGCGCGAGCCACGTGCTGGCCGGACGCCGGGCCGGCAACACGTTTCGGCTCGGCGATCGGGTGCGGGTGGTCGTGGCGCGGGTCGATCTCGACAGGCGCCTGCTCGAACTGCGGCTCGTGGAACGCGGCCGCCGGGAGAGGCCGGCGCGGCTTCCGAAAAAGCCTCGGCCGAAGAAAAAGCAGAAGCACACGTCGGCGGCGAAAAAGAAAGGCAAGAAGCGCCGCGGTCGAGAGTGAGGCGCATTACACTACGGCCGCTTCCCCCTTCCCAACCCACGGAACGGATTCCGATCCATGGCACAGACGCTTCTCGAGACTCCGCTCGCCCGCTGGCACGAGGCCCACGGTGGGCGGATGGTGGACTTCGCCGGCTGGAAGATGCCGGTACAGTATGCGTCGATCGTAGACGAGCACCTGGCCGCCCGCACCGCCGCCGGCATGTTCGACGTGTCGCACATGGGGCGGCTGACGATCCAAGGGGCGGCCGCGCAGGACTGGCTCGATTCGTTGCTCACGCGGACGGTGGCGGGTATGGAGATCGGCCGCTGCCGCTACACACTCATCACCGACGAGGCCACGATCCTCGACGACGCGCTCGTGAGCCGCGAGGCCGATGCGGCCGATGGCTCGCCGCAGATGGCGATGGTCGTCAACGCCAGCAACCGCGGGCGGGTCGTGGCCTGGCTCGAGAGCCGGCTGCCGGCCAGTGGCGTGACGTTCGCTGACCGCACGCTTGACACGGCCATGATCGCCGTGCAAGGGCCGCGGGCGATCGAGATCGTCACCGGCCTCTGCTCCGCGGCCGATGCCACCCGGATCGCGGCCCTCAAGAACTACACGGCCACGACCGCCACCGTGGCCGGCACGCCGGCGGCCGTGAGCCGCACCGGCTACACCGGCGAGGACGGCGTGGAACTCGTGGTGCCGGCGGCGGCGGCCGAGGCGGTGTGGATGGCGGTCCATGCGGCGGGCGAGCCCCGCGGCCTACGGGCCTGCGGGCTTGGAGCCCGCGACACGCTGCGGCTCGAGGCGGGCATGCCCCTCTACGGCCACGAACTCCGCGCCGACTCCGACCCCTTCGCCATCGGTCTGCGCCTGGCGATGAATCTCGATGGACGCAGGTTTCCCGGAGCCGATCGCTTCGCCGCCATGCGTGATCGGCCTGCGGCGCAGGTTCGCGTCGGGCTGGTCTTCGACTCGAAGCGATCCGCCCGCGAGGGGCATGCCGTGGTCGTCGGCGAGCGTTGCGTGGGGGTGGTGACGAGCGGCAGTTTCGCGCCCACGATCGGCACGGCCGTGGCCATGGCCCTGGTCGACCGGGAGGTCGCGGCGGCGGGGACGCCCGTCGACGTGGTCATCCGCGAGTCGCGTCAGTCGGCCCGCGTCGTCGGCCTCCCCTTTTACCGCCGCGAAAAAAATCGCCCGTGAGGCGAATCGGGTATCCTGCCCACTTCCCCTTCCCACGGAGAGATCGATGGCTTCCGAAGTCAGGTTCGCCAAGTCGCACGAATGGATTCGGCCCGAGGCCGACGGCACGGCGACTGTCGGCATTTCCGCATACGCGGTGGCAGCGCTCACCGACTTGGTCTTCATGCAGTTGCCGGCGGTCGGCAGGAAAGTGAAGGCCGGAGAATCGTTCGGCGAGATCGAGAGCGTGAAGGCGGTGAGCGACCTCTACGCGCCCGTGTCGGGCGAGGTCGTGGCGGTGAACACGGCCCTGCCCGGCAGCCTCGAGACGCTCGGCAAGGATCCGTTCGGCACCGGCTGGATCATGCGGATCAGGCCCGACAACCCTGCCGACGTCGATAGCCTCCTCGACCGCGCCGCCTACGACGCGCTCGTGGCGAGCCAGGCACACTGATCACGGGGGCGTGGCTCCGGCCCGCCGATGGACGAGTCGTGAACAGCGTGTACGTGTGGTGGGACGACGCTGCCGACGGGGCCACGAACATGGCCGCCGACGAGTGCCTCGCCGATGCCGCCACGGATGGCGACTGCCTGTGCATGCGGTTCTATGGGTGGACATCCCCGACCGTCTCCTTGGGCGCGTTCCAGCGGATCGAGGAGGCGCGGTCGACGCCTGGCATCGCGGCGCTTCCGGTGGTCCGCCGGCCCAGCGGCGGCGGGGCGATCATCCACGGGAGCGATCTCACCTACGCGGCAGCGGTGCCCAAGCGGCACGCGTGGGGGGCCACCGCCCAGATCCTCTACGATGCCCTGCATGCGGCCATGGTCGCGGTGCTCCGCGAGCGGGGCGTCGATGCGCGGCTGTGCGCCGTGGCCGGTGACGACGGAGAGGCGGCGCCGTTTCTCTGCTTCGACCGCCGGGCGCCGGGAGATGTCGTCGTCGGCGCAGATCCGGCAGGCGTGAAACTGATGGGCAGCGCCCAGCGGCGCTTGGCCGCGGCGGTGCTGCAGCACGGCAGCCTGCTCATCGGACGGAATCCGGCCGTGGCTGGCGACGCGGCCCACGCGGGCCTCGAAAACCTCGTGCCCGGAGCCGCGGCCGATGGGAGCCGACGCCTCGCCACCGCCTGGCTGGAGCGGGTGGCCGTCGCCTTGGGGGCGAAGATCGTAGTCCAGGCGGTTTCCTTCACGACGACGCGGTCCGCGGCGGTGGCCGGCGTTCGGCAGCGGTTCGCCGACGACGCCTGGACGTGCCGCCGATAGCGTGAGCAGACCATGGAACGGGATCTCCCGGTGGCATCAGCCTTTGGGTAAGATGGATCTTGGCTCCTTGCGGGACCGTTGCCATGAACGTCAAGCTCGTCATTTCGTCTGGGAAAAGCGCCGGCCGCGCGATTTCCATGAAGCGGCCCACGCTGCTCATCGGTCGGGCGGAGGAGTGCGACGTGCGGCCGTTGAGCGAGGATGTCAGCCGGCGGCATTGTGCCATCCATGCCGGGCCGGCGGACGTCTGGGTGGAAGACCTGGGCAGCCGCAATGGCACGTTCGTCAACGGCGAGCGGATCACGGGGAAGGTGAAGGTCGCCGACGGCGACATGGTGCGGGTCGGGGCACTGGAGCTGAAGGTCTCCTGCGCCGCTCCGGCCGCTGCTCCGCGGGGTGAAGAGGATGTGTCGCGTTGGCTGATGGCCGACGCGCCGCCGGCCGGCATGTTCGACACCACGCAGACGATCCGCACGCCGGCGGGCGATCCATCCTCCGCTCCGGCAGCCGCAGTGCAGGAGTCGATTCCGACGTCGGAAAGCGGTTCGACGGTCACGAGGCTCGCGATCGAAGCGTTGAAGGCCTCGAAGGGGAGCCCGGGCATGCTTCCCGTGGGACCGAGGAAAGGCAACGACTCGTCGCGGGACGCCGCCGCGGAAGCCCTCAAGAAGTTCTTCGGCAACCGCTGATCGGCACGACGCTCGTGCGGGTTGTGACGGCGGCGCCCGGCCGCATGGTTTGCGCAGGGCGGACGACGCGGAAGGCCGGGAAAAATTGCCCTGTCGGCAGCCTTTGCGCCGCAGGCAGCGGGAATACTTCCGGCAGACCTTTCCTCGCACCGGAGCCACCCATGGCCACCACCACCGCCCCCCGCCGCCCCGCCCCGGCTGCCCGTCGGGAACGCCGCCGTCTCATCGACCCCACCACCTGCGAACGCGACTACCAGCCGGAGGAAGTCGAGTTCATGCAGGCCCTCGAGCGCTACAAGCGGGCCAATGGCCGGATGTTTCCCACCTGCAGCGAGATTCTGGAAGTGGTGCGGTCGCTGGGCTACGTCCGCATGGCGGATGGCGCACACTAGCTGTTCGTGGAAAAAGCCATCCATGGCCTTTTTCCACTTGGAAGACCGCAAAAAACGCCGAGGGTTTTCTGGGTCGACGGCTATCGCATCCTGCTCAGGCAGACTTGTTCCACAGTCTGCTAGACCGTATTCGAGAGAACCCTCGCTCCGACCTGGCAAACCAGGTGGCCGAGGCGAAGGGGTCGGTGAAAGCTCGAGGAGCTCTGGGCTATCCTGCCCACGCGACGAGACTTTTGCCGCCCCGCAGCCGGTGCGCCGCCACAGTCGGACGTGCGGCAGGCGGCCAAGGCGGGCTTGTTGCCGGGCGGCAGGGGCGGGTACGGTTCCGGCCCCATGGAGCAGTCTTTTCCGATCGTCGTCGCCTTCGTCCGCACGGCCGCTTCCGGGCCCGTCGTGCTGGCCGCGCTTCTTGCGGCGGCATGCGGCTGCGGATCGATCGCCACGAACGAGAATGCGGAGGGCGTGAGGCTCTACCAGCAGGGCAACTATCTCGGTGCCGTAAACCAATTCCAGCAGGCGCTCAACCGGCAGCCGGGTAATCCGGACTGCTTTTACAACCTGGGGGCCACCTACCATCAGCAGGCCAAGGTGTTCGAGCGACCTGCCGACCTGCAGATCGCGGAGCAGTACTACCATCTCTGCCTGGCCCGCAACCCGGATCATGCCGCCTGCCAGCGGGCGCTGGCGGTATTGCTCGTGGAGGAAAATCGTGGCAACGAGGCGGTCGCGGGGCTCGAGGCCTGGGCGCGTCGGCGGCCGGCGGATCCCACGCCACAGATCGAAATGGCCCGCCTTTGCCAAGAGCATGGGGATCCGCGGATGGCGGAAAACCACCTCATCGACGCGTTGACGATTGATCCCCAGAACACGCGGGCCCTCGTGGCCCTGGGGCAGCTGCGGGAGCTCTCGGGCGACCCCGCGCAGGCGTTGGCCAATTACTCCCGGGCGCTGGCCATCGATCCGCGGCAGCCGACGGTGTCGGCCAAGGTGGCGTCGCTGAACGCCACGCGCATGGCGGCGGCACCCGTGATGCCGGCTTCGTATGCCGCTCCGTCGGCGGTGCAGGCCGCCGCGCCGCCCCCGGCGGCCTCCGGGACGCGGGCCCGTTGACCATGCCGGTGGCGGCTTTTATTCTCGCCTTCGGCCGGGCCGCTCGAACGGCACGCCGAACCGGCTCTTCACGTGGGAGACACGCTGTGATGGATCGCGCGATCGGCTCGGTGACGGAACGCGTCTTCAATTTTTCCCCGGGTCCGGCCGTGCTGCCGCTGCCGGTGCTGGAGCAGGCCCAGGAGGAGATGCTGTCCCTTCCGGGCGTGGGCATGTCGGTGCTGGAGATCAGCCATCGCAGTCCGGCCTTCGACGTGATCCTGGAGCGGACTCTCGCCGACCTCCGCGACCTCGTCGGCATCGGGGCCGACTACGAGGTGCTCCTGCTGCAAGGGGGCGCGAGCCTGCAGTTTTCCATGGTGCCCATGAACCTGCTCCGCGGGCAGTCGGCCCCCGCCGATTACGTGCTCACGGGCACGTGGGGCGTGACCGGAGCCAAGGAGGCGCGGCGCGAAGGAGCCGTGCACGTGGCCTGGGATGGCGCGGCGTCCAACTACGACCGTCTGCCGAGCGACGCCGAGATCGCCCTTTCGCCACACGCTGCCTACGTCCATGTGACGAGCAACGAGACGATTCAGGGCGTGCAGTGGAAGCGCGAGCCGGCCGTCGGCTCCGCGCCGCTGGTGTGCGACTGCTCCAGCGATTTCCTCTCCCGGCCGATCGACGTGGCGAAATACGGCCTCATCTATGCCTGTGCCCAGAAGAACGCCGGCATCGCGGGCGTCACCGCGGTGATCATCCGCAAGGACCTTCTCGAGCGGAGCCGCGACGACCTTCCCACGATGCTCGACTACCGCACGCACGCCAAGAACGGGTCGCGGGCGAACACGCCTCCCGTGTTCGCGGTGTACGTGTTCGGCCTCGTGTGCCGTTGGGTGCGCGACACCGTGGGGGGGCTGGAGGCGATGCACCGCCACAACGCGGCCAAGTCCCGTCTGCTGTATGACGTCATCGACGCGTCGGGCGGGTTCTACGCCGGCCACGCCCGCCCCGAATGCCGATCCGACATGAACGTCACGTTCCGCCTCCCGACCGAAGACCTGGAGAAGGAGTTCGCCAAGAAGGCGGCCGCGCACGGCCTCGTCGACCTCAAGGGGCACCGCTCCGTGGGGGGCATCCGCGCCAGCATCTACAATGCCATGCCCGTGGAGGGTGTCGAGGCGTTGCGGCAGTTCATGCTCGACTTTCAAAGCGGTCATCAGGCGTGAGCCAGTCGGCGTCGCCTCGCAGTTTCTGAAGGATTCGCCATGCCCTCCATCATCGTCCTCGACACGCTGAGCCCCGATGGCCTCGCCCTGCTCGACGCCGCGGCGCCGCACGGCATCACCTACGAGGTCGTGACCGGGCTTGCCGGCGAGGCCCTGCGCGAGGCCCTGACGGCCCACGACGGCGCGATCTGCCGCAGCGGCGTGAAGATCACGGCCGATGCCCTGGCCGGCAACCAGCGGCTCAAGGCGATCGTTCGCGCCGGTGTCGGCACCGACAACATCGACAAGGAGGCCGCCACCCGGCAGGGCATCGTGGTGATGAACACGCCCGCCGGCAACACGGTGAGCACGGCCGAGCATGCGTTCGCCCTGATCCTCGCCTTGTCGCGCAACGTGGCCGCCGCCGACGCCAGCCTGCGGGCCCACCGCTGGGATCGCAACAAATTCATGGGCGTGCAGCTCGCCGGCAAGACTCTCGGCATCGTGGGCCTGGGCCGCATCGGGCAGGCCGTCGCCCAGCGCGCCCGGGCCTTCGACATGCGGGTCATCGGCTACGACCCCTTCCTGGCCCCCGACCGCGCGGCCGAACTGGGTATCGAGCTTCTGCCCAGCGTCGAGGCGATGCTGCCGCACGTCGACTATCTCACCGTCCACACGCCGCTCACCGCCGAGACGAAATACCTCGTCGGGAAGGCGGAGCTGGCGAAGCTCAAGCCCGGCGTGCGGCTGGTCAACTGCGCCCGGGGCGGCATCTACGACGAAAAGGCCCTCGCCGAGGGCTTGAAGAGCGGCGTGATCGCCGGCGTGGCCCTCGACGTGTTCGAGAAGGAGCCATGCACGGAAAGCCCGCTCTTCGACATGCCGGGCGTGCTCGTCACCCCGCATCTCGGCGCCAGCACGGAGGAGGCCCAATCGCAGGTGGCGGTGGAGGGCGTGGGGCTGCTCGTCGATTTCCTCACCACGGGGGCCGTCCGGCACGCGGTGAATGCGAGCTCCATCGATCCGGCCGCCCTCGAGGGCGTGCGCGGCTTCCTCGACCTCGCCTGGCGGCTCGGCCTCCTGCTCTCGCAGCTCGACGACGGCCCGCCGCGGTCGTGCTCCATCGCCTACCGCGGCGAGATCGCCTCACGGAACACGAGGCTCGTGACGGCCGCGTTCGCCGCGGGCCTGCTGGAGTCGGCAATGGAAGACGTGAACATCGTTAACGCGGAGGTGCTGCTCCGCGACCGGGGCATCGAGCTGGTCGAACAGAGCCGCACCGACCCGGGGGCGTTCAGCTCCGTCGTGGCGGTCGACTTCGTGGCCGGCGACAAGGTGCACCGCGCCGCCGGCACGCTCTTCGGCCATTCGATGCCGCGGCTGGTGCAGCTCGAGGGGCATCGGCTGGAGGCCTATCTGGACGGTGTGTTGCTCGTCTTCACGCACCAGGACGTGCCGGGCATCATCGGCCGCGTCGGCACGGCGTTCGGCGCCATGGGCGTGAACATCGCCCAGATGACGGTCGGCCGTGCGGCTCCGGGGGGAGACGCGATCGGCGTCCTCAACCTCGACCAGACCCCGTCCCCGGCCGCGGTGGCGGATGTGCTGGCCTGCCCGGGGATCCGTTCCGCCCGAGTGGTGAAGCTGCCGCCTGCCGGTCAGTTGCCCCTCTGGCTGGCGGCCTCCTCGGCGGCGGCCCGGTCGCCCGCCCGCCAGCCCGTGGGTCGGCAATAATCCGGGCGGCGGCCGCGGAATGGTTTCTGGAGGGTTCCGGTGAACCCCGCGGCGGAAAGCCCCTGTCATGCCCGCCCCTCACTCGCTCGACGACGTCTTCAGTCGCTGGGTCGATGGCCATGTCGTGGTGCTGTATCGCGTCGCCTTCCGAATGCTCGGCAACGTCCACGACGCGGAGGACGCGCTCCAGGACACGCTCCGTTCGGCGTGGATCAGCCGCCACCTGTACGACCCGGCCCGCAGTGAGCGGGCCTGGCTGTTGGCCATCCTGCGGCGGCGGGTGGCCGACCGGTGGCGCGCCGCGGAGCGGGTTCCAGCCGCGATCGAAATCGACGAGCGGCTCGCCCCGCGGCGGTCAGAGCCGGAGCCCTTCGCCGACGAATTGTCTGCCGCGATGCAGCAGGCGCTCGCTCGGCTACCGGCGGAGTTGCGGGAGACGCTGCTCCTGGTCGTCGTCGGTGAACTCACCCACCAGGAGGCCGCCGACCTGCTGGACGTGCCCCTCGGCACCGTGCTTTCGCGAGTCAGCCGGGCGCGGAAGCGCCTGCGGGAACACCTTCTCGCCGACCCCCCGGCCGTGAAGCGAGCGCGTTGAGGCAGGTTCATGGATACCCACTCCTTGCATCCGAGTGACGACGCCATCGACCGGGCTTTGCGGCACGTGGACGGCCCCGTGGCGAAGCATAGCCGGGTGGTGCCGGCCGCGCTGTTTTCCGACGCGGCCATCGACCGGCTTCTGTCGTCCGTTGTGGTTCCCGTCGGGCTCGTGGACCGACTCCGGCCCGCCATGGCGGGCCGCGGCGTCGTCCGTGGCGTGGATCTCGACAGGCTGTCGGCGGCCGGCGGTCGAGCGGCTTCGCCCGCCCCGGTCGCTTCCGCCATCCCGGGGCGGCGGCCCGCTGCGTGGGGCCGCGCAGCGGGCCGTTTGATGGCGCATGTCGCACGCGATGTGACGGCCGTGGCCGTGGCGATTCTCGCGTTGGCGGGCTTGTTCGGGGTGGGCATGGCCCTGTCGGACCGGTTGGCCAGCCCCGTTTCCCAGGCCTCACGGCCGCCGGCAGCCGCCGGAACGCGGCCCGCGGTGGCCGACGTTCCGGCACGGCCGCGTCAGGAGCGGGCAGTGGAGGCCGCCGGCTCTCCGGTGGTCGCACCGCGGGGGGAAGTGCCGCAAGACGCCTTGTCGCGACAAGACGTGGTGTCGCCACAAAAAACATTGTCGCCACAAGACGCGCAGTCGCCCCTCGTCGCCGCGGGCCCGCTTTCTGGATTCAGCGGAAACCGCGGCCCGGTCCATCCGCCGGCCATCCGCGGGTCGCTCGCCGTCGCGTCGCGAGACGGCGCGATCGACAGGGGCATGCGGGGCGCGCCGGCGAACGCCATCAACCGGCGCCGGGTGCCGCGCGAGCGCGGCTTCGACCTGGCCTTCGAGATTCAGCACGGCGAGTCGCCGTTCATCGATCCCTCCGCCCCCTCCCTGGCCGTCGACACGCCGCCGCTCGCGGCCGCCACCGACTCGTTCGACGCGGTTCTGGAAGCCACCGCGGCCGGGGATCGCGTCCGCGGCGACGAAGTCCGGGCCGAGCATGTCGTGGCCGCGATGACCGGTGCGGTGCCGGCCGTGGGCCCGGCGCCGGTCGTGACTCTGCACGGAGTGCAATCGCTCCGCCGGGCCCCCACATCCATCCTCGTCGATGTGGCGGTCACCGCCCCCACGATCGGCGGTCGCGGTGCCGCTCCGCTCGAGGCCACGGTCATCTTCGACCGCTCCGCCGCCGGCGGCCAGTCCGCGGTGTGGTGGAGCACGTGCCGCAGTCTGGAACTCATCGCCGCCCTGCTGCGGCCCGCCGACAGAGTGACGGTGATCGTGGCGGCCGGCGAGCCGGCGTGCGTCATCGACCGTGGCGATGCGGCGGCCTTGCGGGCGCGGTGGCGGTCGCTGGCGGCGATGCCGGACGCCACAGACGTGGATCTCGACGCCGCTTTCCGCTTCGCCAGGGGGAAAGACGGGGGGCGTCGGGCGCGGGAGTCGTGCGTGGTGGTGTCGTCGCGCGATTCGCTCGACCGGGCCACCGGAGAGATCGCGGATGCCCTCGCCGCTTGGCAACAGGAGCTGTCAGCTGGTCGAGATCTCGCAAACGGCCTGCCTGTGGCGTTCATGCTCGTGGGGGGGTCTTCCGGGGAGGGCTCGGCTCCCGGCGCCGGATCACGAGGGGGCGAAGTCAGTCGCGAATCCGTCGCCATCCGGCGCGGGCTCGTCGAAGCCCTGTTCGGCAGTCCGGCGATCGCCGTGCGCGAGTGCCGGCTCACGGTCACCATGAATCCCGCCGCGGTGGCGTCGTACCGGCTCGTCGGCCACCGGCATTCCGCGATCGAGTCGGTCGCGCCTGGGGACGTGGCCCCGGCCGAGCTGCTCGCCGGTGAAACGGTTCACGCCGTGTACGAATTGGTGCTGAAACCCGTCGCGGGCTCGAACCCGGGCCCGTCGTGGATCGTCCGGGCCACCGCCGCCGGCCGCTCCCCCGTGGCATCGCCGGGTGACGTGGTGCACCAGCGGGCCGAGCTCGGCCCCGGGGCCGTGGAGCCCGTTGGTTCGCTCCCCTCGCCGCGGGGCTGTGAGATCATTCTTTCGCAGGAACTGGGCGAAGCGCTCGCGGGATCCATCCATGCGGCCGCCGATCGCCGCGCCCCGCGGGCTGTCTCGGAACTGCTCCGGGCCTGGCGGGGCCGGGGCGACATCACGCCTTTCGGGCTCGACGTGTCGGCATGCCTGGAGCTGAGCCGGAGCGGAGCGCGGGCCAACGCCGCCACGTTTGACGGGCCATGAGGCGCCTCCCACAATACAGATGGAAGGGTGAAGACACTCTCTTGCAGCCGGCGATCGAACCTGATGAACAGCATGAAAGCTCCCCTTCTCCGTGTCGCCTTCTGGTGGGTTGTGGCGTGCGCGTGCGGCGGCCTCCTCGCCGACGAGCGGCTCTCTGTTTCGGACGAATCCACGAGGCGGCTGCTCGATGCGCTCGAAGAGTTGCCGCCGATCAAGCAGATGCCCGACGTGGTGCTCGCGATCCTCGATCGCGTCGAGGCCCAGGCTGACGCGGCGGCGGAGTTGAAGCGCGAGGTGCCGTATCGCCGGTCGAAGGCGCTCGTGGCGGTCAGCCGGAAAGAGACGGATGCCGCGAAAAAGGAAGCCATCTACGACCGTGCCGAGAAAGACATCGACACCTTCCTGGCATCCAAGCCCCCGGTCGACGCCGCGATTTCGGCCTCCATGCAGAAGGCAAACCTGCTCGTCGACCGCGGCCGCGGGAAGGTGGAGCAGGCGAAACGCCCGGGCGTGGATGCCAAGCCGCTGCTGGCCGAGGCTCTGGGCTTTTTCAACGAAGCCATCAAGGCGATCGAAGGCAAGCCACGGGGCGAAAAGGATCCGATCACAGACGTGACAAATGCCGAGGATGCCGTGCTCAAGTCGCTGCGCGAGGTGGGCGACGAGTTGAAGAAGCTCGGCGTGGGCCCGGCATCCGAGAAGGACGGCAATGGAGAAGGCAAGGAACAGCGGCAGCAAAGGAAGCCGGCGCCGCGGGCCGACCCGAAGCTCGTGGAAGCGCTCGAGGAGGAGCGTGACGCCCTGCGCGGGCGGCTGCTCCAGGTGCGGATGATGGTGGCGGGCGTGTACTTCGAGAAGTCGCGAGCCGCGGAGCCGAAATCCAAGGCTTGGACCGACGCTCTCACCACCTCGACCAAGAAATACGCGGAGTTGTCTGAAAAATACCCCACCCTCGCGGCCGGGCTGTATGCCCGGTATTTCCAGGGCCGGAACTACGCCGAGCTCGCCGTGGCCGACCCCAAGAAGTACGAGGAGGCGGTGACGACGCTGGCCGAGTTGTGCGACCTCGAGGGCGTGCCCGACCTGCGGGCCAAGGCGATCAACACCACGCTGCAATGCTGGCTGGCGAACGACAAGGAGACGAAGTTCGCCGACTTCAGCGACACGATGCTCAAGTCGGCCCTCGTGCCCGCGTCGCCGGAGCAACTGGATGCCGACTTCCTGGGAATGAAATACCGGGCGGCCGCGATCCTGCAAAAGCGGGCTGCGGGCCTGGCCGCAAACGAGCGGAACAAGGCGGCGATCTACCAACGCGATGCGAAAAAGCTGGCCTTGGAAGTCGCCAAGGCAAACCAGGAGTTCGCCAAGGAGGCCCGCGATCTGCTGGGTCTGCTGGGCAAGGAAGTGGTGGGCGACGCCGCCGGAAAGGCGTCGTTTGAGTTGCTCATGGACGAGGCCAAGGTGACGCTGGCCACGATGGAAGCGAAGAAAGTGGAGGCCAAGCAGGCGGCGAACGACGAGGAGGCGGCGAAGGCCGCCTTGGCGGCGGTCGCGGAAGCCCGCCAGAAAACGATCGAAAGCCTGCGTGCCGCGCTGCCGCTGGCGACCGAAGAAGAACTGCTGGCTGTGAATCAGGCTCGGAATCTCCTCACCTTCCTGCTCTACGATGCCAAGCGATTTCACGATTCCGCCACGTTGGGAACCTTTCTGGCCGAGCGGTATCCCAATGCGAAGGGAAGCCGTCAGTCCGCGAAGATAGCGATCGCCAGCTGGCAGCAACTCCAGATGCAGGCGTCGCCCGAGTGGTCGCAGAACGCCCGGGCCCAGGCCGTGAGGGTTGCGGGCGTGATCATGCGCACCTGGCCGGAAGAGCCGGAAACCATCGATGCCGCCATGGTGGCGATTGCCGCGGCGGGCGCCGCCCACCAGCCCGAACAGCTGCTGGCCATCATCGATCAGTTGCCCCGGGAGGGGCCGCGGCGTGGCGAAGCCCTCCTGCGTGCCGGCACGTTGCTGTGCCGTGAGTTGCAGGATGCCCGGCGCGCCGAGGAATCGGAGCGTCCGGCCGTCGCGACGCTCGACGCTTGGCGCGACAAGGCCATCGCCGCCCTTGACGAGGGGCTCGCCGCCATTCCCGCGGGCGCGGCTCCCACGCCGGTGGCCGTCGCCGCCGCCCTGGCCCGCGCCCAATTGGCCATGGAATCCGGCGATCAGGAGAAGGTGGGCCGGATTCTCGAGGCCAAGGAATACGGTCCTTGGGCGGTGGTTCAGGGAGACGACAAGCAGTTCACCGACGGGCCTCTCGCCAACGGGGCTCTCAGCCTGGCGCTGCGGTATTTCATCGGCGCCGACAAACTGCAGGAGGCCGACCAGGCGATGGACCGACTGGAGGCCCTCGCGGGTGAGGGGGAAGAGGCGTCGGCCAGGTTGACGGCGATGTATTTGGTGATGGGACGCGATCTGCAGGGCCAGCTCGTGGCACTGAGCACGGATGAAACCGCGGGCTCGCCGGAGGCCCAGGCCAAGGCCGACAAGATCCTCGGCGGTTTCGAGAAGTTTCTGGAGCGGGTGGGAAACCGGGACCAGAAAATCACGTCCCAGATGTGGGTCGCCGCGACCTACCTCGCGCTCGGCTCCGGCCAGGGCGTCGGCAAGGTGGTGTCGAAGGAGAGGGCCGGCGGGTATCTCGGGAAGGCTGCGGAGTTGTATGAGAAACTGCTGGCCAAGGGAGGCGAGGAGATCGCCAAATTCGAGTCCGCCATCCGCCTGAAGAGCGCCGACATCCACCGCGAGCGTGGCAAGTGGGAGGAGGCTCTGGTCCATCTGGAATGGATTCTCGGCGACCCGGCCCGGCAGAATTTTACCAACGTCCAGGTGCAGGCGGCGGAGTTGTTGCAGGCCGCCGGAGAGAACGCCGATGACGCAGCGCAGGCGGCGGACTACCTCAAGCAGGCGATCCAGGGCCGCAAGAAAGGCGAGGCCAAGATCTGGGGCTGGGCGGCGATGGCGAACAGGCTCGCGCGGCAGGCCTTCGCCGGCAACGACGAAAAGGCCCTCAAGGGGCAGGAGTTGTTTTTCGACGCCCGCTACAACGTGGCCCACTGCCGTTTCGAGCGGGCAAAACTGCCCGGGCAGGAGCGGGCGAAGCTCCTCGACATGGCCACCAACGACATCGCCGTCACCTTCAAGCTCTATCCCGGCCTGGGGGGCGAGGCGATGAAGAAGCGGTTCGACGATCTGCTGCGGCAAATCCAAGAGGCCCGCGGCGACGAGGTGAAGGGGTTGGCGGCGATGGAAGAAGGCAACGAGGAAGCCAACGAGGAGGCGGCCGCGCAGGCGGGCGAATGAACGACACGTGGAGCATCACATGACGGTCATGAATCGACGGATGCGAGGGGGCCGCGCGGTGGTGGCGGC
>JBIIIP010000004.1:0-53836 GCA_044234625.1 Pirellulales bacterium
AGAAGCCGCGCAGCTCGGGATCCGTCACGTGCTCGGCGAGCGTGGAAAACCGCTCGCAGCTGCGGGCCTCGATGAGGCCCGCAACAAGCAGCCGGTCCACCGCCCGGGCCGGCTCGTCCTTGCGGATCAGCTCGTGGAGACGCTGCCCGTAGCTGCTCGGCTTGAGCTTACGAAACGGAATGCCGCGCCGCTCCAGGAGGTCGAGCACGAGCCGGAAATGCTCCAGTTCCTCGTTCACGATCTCCGCCATGGCACGGGCCAGAGCCACGTCGTCGACGTAGGAGAAGAGCAGGTTCATGGCCACGCCCGCGGCCTTCTTCTCGCAGTGGGCGTGGTCGATCAGGATCTCGTCGAGGCCGGCATCGACCTGGTCGAGCCAGCGCTGCGCGGAGGCGGAATGGAGGCTGAGCATAGGGGTGAATTGCGGAGTGGTTCCGCGGCGGGCATGATACTCGTCCGCGTCCGATCCGTGCGCCGCGAGAACGCGATGATCGCATTTGACCGCCCCGCCGACGAGTCCGCCCGAGCCACGGACCGCAACGTCCTGGGAGGCCCGCTCGTCGCCTGTTCGCGGGAGCCGCTCACGGGTTTCTTCCGCGATGGGTGCTGTCGCACGGGGCCGGCCGACGTCGGCGTGCACACGGTCTGCGCGATGATGACGAAGGAGTTTCTCGAGTTCACCGTGGCCGCCGGCAACGACCTGGTCACCCCGCGGCCCGAATACGCCTTCGCGGGCCTCGTCGCCGGCGACCGCTGGTGCCTCTGCGCCGCGCGGTGGCTGGAAGCGGCGCAGGCGGGTCGCGCGCCACCCGTGATTCTGGAGGCCACGCACGAAAAGGCGCTCGCCGTCGTGCCGCTCGCGATGCTCCAGGAGCATGCCTTCGCTCCGTGATGCATCTCGTTCTGCCCGTTGCGGTCGGCATCGTGGCGTTGCTCTACGCGGCGGTGGGGCATGCCGGTGCCACCGGCTACATCGCCGTCATGACCCTGCTCGGGCTGCCGCAGCCGGTCATTCGCCCGACGGCGCTCTCGCTCAATGTGCTCGTGGCCACGATCGCGACGGTGCAGTTCTTCCGGGCGGGTCATTTCCGCGGCCGTCTCCTCTGGCCGCTGGCCGTCGCCAGCGTGCCGTGCGCAGCGCTCGGCGGCGCGATCGATTTGCCGATGCGGGTCTTCGAGCAGGTTGTCGGCATCGTGCTGCTGTTCTCGGCCGTGCAGATCGGCGGCATCGCCGTGCTCGGGGGCCGCGAGGCGGACTCGACAGGAGAAGGCCGCCAGGTGCCGTCCGCGGGCCTGGCCGCGCTGGGGGGTGCCATCGGTCTCTTGTCCGGGCTCACGGGAGTGGGGGGAGGCGTGTTTCTCACGCCGACGTTGCTCCTACTCCGTGCCGCGCCCATCAAGGAGATTGCGGCAATCACGGCCCCGTTCATCCTCGTCAATTCCCTGTCGGGACTCGCCGGCGGAATCGTGGCCGGCCGGGGGCTCGCAGCCGTCAGCCTGCCCGTGATCGGGGCGGCGATCGTGGGGGGGGCGGTGGGCGCGCAACTCGGAGCCTTCCGGATGCCGGCGCAAGCGCTGCGGCTCGTGCTTGCGGGCGTGCTCGGCTTCGCCAGCCTGAAATTGCTCGGCGGGGGCTGATAGTGCGGCCGCTTTTCGCCTTCTTTCGGCGGGCAGGGCTTTGGTAATGTCCCTTTCCCTATCCTGTTTCCCGCGGGGTTGCCTGCTCATGCGTGCGCTGTTTCGAATCGTCTCTGCGGTCGTCGGCTGCGGACTCTTCGCCGTTGGTGCCGGGCATGCGGCCGATGGGGTCGCGCTGCGGGTGGAGAGCGAGGTGTTCGTCGACGATACGGGTGAGCCTGCATCGCGCAGCCTGACGCTCTTTGACGGTGAGACGACCTGGGATTTTCTGGCGGCGTCCGCTGGCAAGGACGAGGCCGCCGCAGGAGTCGCCGGCTGTCGGCAGATCATCCTTCACGATCCGGCGCGCGAACGCTTGGTCGCGCTCGACCCACGGCTCAAGGTGAAGACGCAGATCGATTGCCTGCGGCTGGAGCGACTCAGCGCCTCGCTCGGCAAGTGGGCCCGGTCGGCTGATGACAAGCTCATCCGCTGGGCGGGCGACGTCGATATCGGCAGCGGCATCGTCGCCCGCGATGGCGCCATCGAATTGAAGGGGCCCCGGGTCTGCTACACGGTGGAGTATGCCGATGCGCCGAGCCCCGCGGCGGCAGATGCCTACCGTGGCTTCGCCGACACCGCGATCCTGCTCAAGGCGCTCCTCCAGCCCGGCGGCCTGCCGCCCTTCCCCCGGCTGGCGATCAATCGCCATGTGGCCGCCACCGGCGGGATTCCCAGCGAGGTGAGGCTGGAACTCGGCGGCCCCCTTCCGCTGCTCGGGGCATCGTCCGCCACGCTGCGCAGCGTGCACCGCACACTGTCGGGAATCACCGACGCCGATCGCAGGCAGATCGACGATGCCGCTGCGCTGATGGCCGTGGCCGAAGAGCTCGATCTCGCCGGATTCATCGACCGCCGAGCCACCGATGAGGTGGCGAGGCGTGGTTCCTGAAGCGTGTTCTCGGGGTGAGCCGGGTGTCCTGAACCGGCCCTGCCGGCACCAGCCCGCCCGTCGGCACAACGCGCGCAGGTGGCCCCTCGCAGCGGGCCCCCAAGAAAGTCTGCCGGACCGGACGATGTTCCCTGTGGCTCACATCTTTCCCAACCCGCAGTCGTGTGAAACTGCCACCGGCCGCAGGAAGTTGACAAGCGTACAGTATCTCCGCTCTATTATTTCCCCATTCATTACGGAGGCTCTCATGCTGGTCCTTTCCCGCAAGCAGAATGAACGGATTCGTGTCGGCGATTCGGTGGTGGTGACGGTGGTCCGCGTCAGCGGCGACAAGGTGCGGATCGGAATCGAGGCGCCGCCGAACGTGCGGGTGCTGCGGGATGAGCTGGAGGATGAATCTCTCGGCGAGGTACAGCTGATTCTTTCAGACGACCTGCCCTTGCCGCGGATGCTCGGCTTCACGGGCTGATCGGGCGTGTGGCCGTTACCCGGTTTGCCGGGTTGCAGCACTCGGATTCACAATGCCGGCATGAAGCAGGGCGTTTCCATGAAGCCGGCCGCGGCGTCCGGTGCCGCGAGGTGGCCGCGACGGTTGGCCGCCGCGAGTGGTGCGGCCACGGTGCTGGCGATCCTGGTGCTCGGCTTGCTGGCCCGCCACGAACCTGCCTTCTACGGGTCCGCCGCGGTGGCGGCCGCCTCGGCGGCGGTGGAGTTGAATGCCAGGCGGATGTTGTCGAAGGCGTCCTCAATGCACGCAGCGATCCGGAGTGCGGCCCCGTGGGATGCGGTGATCACAGCGGATGAAGTCAATGCCTGGCTGGCGGTCGACCTGCCCCGCAACCACTCCCAGCTCCTGCCCGCCAACACGTCGGCCCTGCGGGTCGCCTTCGCGCCCCACCGCGTGCTGGCGGGCGTGCGGCTCGGTTCTGGGGTGTTCTCCGCGGTGGCGTGGGTCGATGCCGAGGTGCGGCTCTGCGGTGTCAACCAGGTCGGCCTCGGCCTCGTCGACGCCCGCCTGGGGAGCCTCCCCCTGCCGCGTGCCGCGCTCATCCGGGAACTCGCCCGGCAGCTCCACGCCCTTGGGCTGGTGACGGACCTGCGCTGGGGAGAAAGCGGGCCGCTGCTGGTCGTCTCCGCACCGGCCACCTACGATGCCGCACCGGGAGCCCGCCTGGAGATGCTCGCAGTCGGCGACGGCGAGTTGCTGCTCGCGGGCGGCGGGCCCGGCCGCAACGGAGCCGAACGGAAATGATGCAGCTGCGATTTCTCGGCGCCGCAGGGATGGTCTCGGGGTCGCGGCACCTCCTCGAGGTCGATGGCGCGAGGGTGCTATTCGATTGCGGCCTTTTCCAGGGCGACAAACGGCTCCGGGAGCTGAACTGGGATCGCTTTCCCGTGCCGGCGGAATCGATCGACGCCGTCGTGCTCACCCATGCCCACATCGACCATTCGGGCTGGCTGCCCCGGCTGTCGCGGGAGGGTTTCAAGGGGCGAATCTACACGTCCCCCGCCGCAGCCGACCTCCTCGGCTTGTTGCTCTACGATGCCGCCAAATGCCAGGAGGAGGATGCCCTTTACGCCAACCGCAAGGGCTATGCCAAGCACCGGCCCGCGCTGCCGCTCTTCGACGAGCGCGACGTGGACCGCGCCCTGCGGCTGGTGCGGGATGTGCCCCGCGGAGAATGGTTCGAGGCGGCGGCTGGTGTCCGGTGCCGATTCCACGACGCGGGCCACATGCTCGGCAGTTCGTTCGTGGAGGTGGAGGCCCGGGCGGCCGCGGGAACAAGGCGGATCGTCTTTTCCGGCGACGTCGGCCGGTATGACGCCCCCCTGCTCCACGATCCCGCGGCTCCGCCCGCCTGCGATTACCTCGTCTGCGAGAGCACGTATGGCGACCGCAACCATCCTCCCAGCCGGCCGCTGGAGGAATTGGAGGCTGTCACGAAGGAGGCGATCGAGCGCGGCGGCATGATGCTCGTCGCGTCGTTCGCCGTGGGCCGTGCCCAGCAACTGGTCTACCTGCTGCGCACCCTGATCGCGGCCCGGCGGATACCGGAGGTGCCGGTGTGGGTGGATTCGCCGATGGCCGTCGATGCCATGGAAGTCTTTCGCCGCCATGCGGCGGAACACGATTTCAGCGAGGCACTGGCGCAGGGCGTGGCCGAGGCGATGGCAGCGCCGTTCGCGCGGCTCGCAAAGACGGCCAACGAATCCAAGGCCATCAATGCCCACGACGGGCCCGGCGTGATCATCGCCTCCAGCGGCATGATGAATGGCGGCCGCATCCTCCACCACCTCGCCCAGCGGCTCCCCGACCCGCAGACGACGGTGCTCGTGGCGGGCTTCCAGGCGGTGGGAACCCGCGGGCGGACGCTCGTCGATGGCGCCCGTTTCCTGCGGATCCACGGCCGCGACATCCCCGTCCGGGCCGCCATCCGCCGCATCGACGCCCTGTCGGGGCATGCCGACCGCACCGAAATCGGCCGGTGGCTCGGCGGTATGCCGGCCCCGCGGCGGACATTTCTCGTCCATGGCGAGCCCCCCGCCGCGAAAGGCATGGCAGACTTCTTGATGAAGAGCCGCGGCTGGGATGTCCACGTGCCGAGGCTCACGGAAACGGTCGACCTCATCGGATGATGCCCATGGCGAAGAAGTCAAAACATGAAAAACCGGCCACCCCTCCCCCCGCGCGGCCCAAGGTCTGCGACATCCTTCCCGACACCGTCCTTGGCGACGACGTGGCGCTCGTCGCCGAGAACATGGAGCGGATCCTTTCGTCGCCGAGCTACAGCCTTGCCCAGGAGGACCGCAGCCTCTTGGAGCGGGTCGAGATGCGCGGCGTGCGGATGCTGCTCGAGCTCGGCAAGCCGGAGCTGGCATTCCTCGAAGACAACATCGTCTCGACGGTGATTGTCTTCGGCGGAACGCAGATCGTGGAACGGCACGCCGCCGAACGCCGCCTGTCGGAGTCCCGCCGCGCCGCACAGGCCAGGCCCGGCGACAAGAGACTCAAGCGCGAGATGGAGCGGAGCGAACGGCTGCTGGCGATGAGCGGCTATTACGACGCCGCCCGCGAGTTCGCCCGCATCGTCTCCATCGACAACCAGTGCGAGGACCAGCGCGACTACGTCATCGTGACCGGCGGTGGGCCGGGGCTCATGGAGGCCGCCAACCGGGGCGCCTTCGATGTCGGCTGCAAGTCGATCGGGCTGAATATCAAGCTCCCGGCCGAGCAGCAGCCCAATCCGTTCATCACGCCCGAGCTGTGCTTCCAGTTCAAGTATTTCGCCCTGCGGAAGTTTCATTTCATCCTCCGCTCCGTCGCCGTGGTGCTCTTTCCCGGCGGGTTCGGCACGCTGGACGAGATGTTCGAGACGCTCACGCTCCGGCAGACGCACCGCATGCAGCCGGTGCCGATCATCCTCTTCGGCCGCGACTATTGGTCGCGGGTGATCAACTTCCAATTCCTGGCCGATTCGGGAGTCATCACCGACGAGCATCTCGACCTGTTTTCCTACGCGGAGACTCCCGAGGAAGCGTGGCAGCAGATTCTCGACTTCCACGTCCGGGCGAAGGCCACGGCGGACTGAGCGGGGATCACCACCGGCCCAACGGGCTCAGCCGGGCAGCCGGAGGGTGAAGGTGCTTCCCGCACCGGGCGTGCTCGCGACGGACACGGTGCCTTGGTGGGCCTGGACGATGTGCTTCACGATCGACAGGCCCAGGCCGGTGCCCCCTTGGACTCGGCTGCGCCCTTTGTCGACGCGATAGAACCGCTCGAAGAGCCGCGGGAGATGCTCGGGAGCGATGCCGCAGCCCTCGTCGTGGACGGAGATCCGCAGCCATTCGTCGTCGCGTGCCGCCGCGACGCGGATCGTGCCGCCTGCTTCTCTGGCGTGAATGGCATTGTCGACGAGATTGATCACGGCTTGTTCGAGGAGCGGAGCGTTGACGAGCCCGTCGACCGCCGGGTCGCAGTCGACTTCCAGCATGATCCGGCGGTCCGTGGCGCGTGGGAGGCAGTCGTTGGCCGCGGTCTGCAGCACCGCGGCGATCGGGGTTCGTTCGACAGGCAGGGCCCCGGCGCCCTCGCTCTGCTCGATCCGCGACAACGCCAGGAGGTCCTCGATGATCGCCTCCAGGCGATCAGCCTGGCGGGCGATGATCCCCAGAAACCGCCTGCAGTCTTCCGGGTCATCGGCCGCCCCGTCCAGGAGCGTCTCCACAAAGCCCTTGATCGAGGCGACCGGGGTCTTCAGTTCGTGCGACACGTTGGCCACGAAGTCGCGGCGCACGGTTTCGAGCCGTTTGAGGTCGGTCACGTCATTGAGCACGATCACGGCCCCCCCCTCCCCCGAGACGTCGCGGAGCGCCGTGCCACGGACCCGGATCGTGCGGTCGCGCGGGCCGGGGAGAACGATGTCGTCCTCGACCGGCTCGCGGCAGTCGATGGCCCGGAGCGCGAACCGTCGAAGGTCTGGATTGCGGATCAGGTCCTGCATCGGCCGGCCGACGACGGCGTCGAGATCGAGGCCGAGCAGGTCGGCAGCCGCGCGATTGATGCCCACGACACGTTGCCGCGCGTCGATGGCCAGCACGCCCTCGATCATGCTGTCGAGCACGGCCTCCTGCTCCGTATCCTGGCGGCCGATCGTCAGGCCGCGTTCCACGAGCTGCTCGCGGAGCGTGTGCACCGCAGACGCGAGCTGCGCGAGTTCATCGACCTCAGGCGTGGGAAGCGGCGCGTTGAAATCGCCCGCCGCCACCCGCGACGCCGCCTGGGCGAGATCCCGCACCGGCCGCACCGCCCGCGTTGCCAGAGCTGCCGCCAAGGCCAGGGCTCCGGCGCCGCAGAGCAAGCAGCCGGCGAGCAGCGATCGCTGCGCGGCTGCGAGCTCGAGGTCGGACGATCCGGTGTCGCTCACCAGGAGGAGGATGCCCGAGGTGCGGGGCGGCTTGCCGATGGGCACGGCCATCGTGAGGCGGCGGCGGCTGGTGCCGACATCGTAGGTGCTGGCCGTCGTCGACCGGCCGGCACGGGCGTCCGCCAGCGCAGGCTCCGAGAGCAGGCGGATGCCGGGGGTGACGCCGCGGTCGCCCGTGCCCGGCGCGGCCAGCACCGTGCCGTCAAGTGCCAGGAGACTCATGTCGACGCCCGCGGCCCGCTGGACGGGGTCGGCGGCGGAGGCGAAGCCGCCGGGATCCAGGGCGGTGACGCCTTCGGGGAGCATGGCCGCCGCGGCATCGCTCATCCGCCGCAGCAGCTTGGCGTCTGCCAGCCGCGCGACCTCCACGGAAGCCACCCAGAAGCAGCCAGCCAGGACGGCGGCCGTGACCGCGGCCAGGGCGGTGAAGATCTGCCAGATGAACCGCAGGCGGGGCATGGCGAGTCCGGAGGTGGACGGATCACGCCCGGAATCGATATCCCACGCCCCGGACGGTTTCAATGTAGGGACCGAAGGCCCCAAGTTTCTTGCGCAGGCCGGCCACTTGCACGTCGACCGAACGCTCCGTCACAGGATAATCCTCCCCCTTCACCGCGTCGACGATCTGCGTCCGCGAAAAGGCCCAACCCGGCCGCTTGGCGAGAAAATGCAGGAGCGCGAACTCCGTGTAGGTGAGCGAGAGGGGCTGGCCGGCGAGCATCACTTCATGACGCCCGGGGTGGATGACGAGTTCGGCGACGGCGATCGTGGCCTCCATGTCGGCCTGACGCTCGGCCTCCTTCCGCCGCAGCAGGGCCTTGATCCGCGCCGCCAGCACCCGCGGGCTGAAGGGCTTGGTGACGTAGTCATCGGCCCCGCGCTCCAGCCCGGCGATCATGTCGCTCTCCTCGCTCTTCGCCGTGAGCATGATGATGGGGATGTCGCGAGTCTTCGAGTCGCCCTTGAGCCGCCGGCAGACCTCCAGCCCGTCGATCAAGGGCAGCATGAGGTCGAGCACGATCAGGTCGGGAGGCTGCCGCCGCGCGGTCTTGAGAGCCTCGTCCCCCGTGGTCACGCAGGTGACGCGGTAGCCTTCCTTGAGAAGGTTGTAGCGGACGAGCTCCAGCAGGTCTTCCTCGTCATCGACGACGAGAATCTGACGTCCGGGCATCGGGTCGAGCGGTCTCGTCTTTGCCGGCGAATGCTTCACGTCCGCTCCGTGGCTCGCGTCGGTCGAACACATCGAGGTGATCATGGTGGCCGAGTGTATCGCCCGACCGCCAGATGAATGCCCGTTAGTTTTACGTTAGGTGCGTCACTCGTGCGGAGCGGCTCGGCCACCGGGCGGAAAAGGCCGCAGAGGCTCTTCCCGCGGGCCTACGACAGCAGCAGCTCGACATCCTCGGGCGAGAGGCTCGAGATCATGCTCTCGTCGGCCTGCACGATCGACTCGGCCAACTCGCGTTTGCGATCCTGGAGGGCGAGGATCTTCTCCTCGACCGTGTCGCGGGCGATGAGCCGATACGCGAACACGCGCCGCGTTTGGCCGATGCGGTGCGCCCGGTCGACAGCCTGGGCCTCGACGGCCGGATTCCACCACGGGTCGAGGATGTAGATGTAGTCGGCTGCGGTGAGGTTGAGGCCCTGCCCGCCCGCCTTGAGCGAGATGAGAAACAGCCGGCAGTCGGGGTCTTCCTGGAACCGCTGCACCCGGGCCTGCCTGTCGGTTGTTTTGCCGTCGAGGTATTCGTAGACGGTGCCCCGGGCGTCGAGCTGCCGCCGGAGGATGGCGAGAAAGCTGGTGAACTGGCTGAAGATCAGCACCTTGTGCCCCTCGTCGAGCACCTCGTCGAGCTGTTCGAGAAGGGTCTCCAGCTTGGCGCCCGGCTCGTCGACACGGTCGTGGGCGATGAGTCCCGGGTGGCAGGCGGCTTGCCGCAGCCTCAAGAGCGCTTCCAGCACGGCGATCCGCGAGCGGCCGATTCCCATCCGGCCGATCCGGTTGGCCAGCTCCTGACGGTAGTGCTCGCGGAGCTCGTCGTAGGCCTTCCGCTGCTCGGGCCCGAGCTCGCAGAACAACGTCTGCTCGGTCTTCTCCGGCAGATCGGCGAGCACCTGCGCCTTGGTGCGGCGGAGCAGGTAGGGACGCACGGCCCGCGCCACGACCTCGGCGGCATGGCCGCGGCCGCCGGTGAGGAACTTCTTCAGCCGTGCCGCGCTGCCAAGCTGGCCCGGATTGAGAAACTCGAAAATGCTCCACAGTTCGCCGATGTGGTTCTCCACGGGCGTGCCCGTGACGGCCAGGCGATGCCGCGCGGTGAGCAGCCGGCACGCCTTGGCCGCCTGGCTGGAGGCATTCTTGATCGACTGCGCTTCGTCGAGAACGACGTAGTCGAACTCGACATTCCGATGCTGCAGCACGTCGCGGCGCAGCGTGCCGTAGGTCGTGAGCACGATGTCGTACTCGGTGATCGTGCCGGCCGCCTCCAGGCGGGTGTTGCCCGTGTGATTGAGCACCCGGAGGCTCGGGGCGAACCGGCGTGCCTCGTCGATCCAGTTGAAGATCAGGCTCTTGGGCACGACCACGAGGGATGGCCGGTGGGCGATGCCCGACTCCGCGAAGACGCCCTGGCGGCGGACCAGGAGGGCGAGCACCTGGATCGTCTTGCCGAGGCCCATGTCGTCGGCGAGGCAGCCGCCGAGCCCCATGCGTTCGAGAAAGGCGAGCCAGCCGAGCCCTTCACGCTGGTAGTGCCGCAGCGTGCCCTCGAAACCGGCCGGCTCATTCTCGGCTTCGGGCCGCTCGCCCGCGGCGAGCTCCTCGCGGATGCGCTCGAAGGCGTCGTCCACGTGCGACGCGGGCTGGCTGGCGAGGAGGGCGTCGAGCAGCGCGACCTGGATCCGTCCATACCGCAGCCGCCCGTCGTGTTTCTGTGCCAGGGCGATCATCGGCTCGAACTGCGCGGCGAGGTCGTCGGGAAGAATGCCCACTGAGCCGTCGGAGAGTTCCACGGAGCGGTCGCCGCGAGCCAGGGCCTCGAGCAGTTCCGGCATGCCTGCGCTGACGCCTCCGAAATCGACGGTGCCAGACAGTTCGAACCAGTCGATGCCGCTGGTGACGTTCCAGGCGACGCTGCCGGCCGGTCGGTAGCGACGCCCCGCCACTTCCACGGCCCAGCCTGCCGCCGCCAACAGCGGCACGGAGGCATCGAGTCGGGCCCGGGGAATCTCCACGTGATGCGGCGACGGCTCCGCGTCGTCGAGCGGCTTGGCTGCCGATGCGCCGTGCCGAGGCAGCACCGCCAAGGCGTCGCGCTCGGCCGTTCGGTGGCGGCGCACGAACACCCGCCGGGCCGCGTCGGCGGCACCGCCGGCAGGGTCGTCGGCGGCGATCTGCATGCCGGCGTAGTCGAACCACACGGTGCCTGCCAGGTTCACCCGCGGCGTCATACGGCGTCGCCCAGGGCGGGCCCGATCGGCAGCGTCGCCGTCGTTATCGGCGATCGCGGGGGCATCGCCCAAGACGAGCTTTGGCCGCGGCAGGCCCGATTCGATCCGCCATCCTGTCCATCCCGGGAGCACGAGCCGTGGCAAGTCGGCCAGCCCGGCGAGCCGCTCCACGAGGCCGTCGACCTGCGCGCCGGAGAGTTCGATCGGGCCGCGGCGCTCGAACTGCTCCATCCAGGCCGCCGCCAGCCCGCTGCCGGCCGCATCGTCGCTGGCGAGCCTTGCCAGCCGATCGCGAAACACGATGAACCCCGAGCGGAGGATGGCCCGCGGTTCCTTGAGGCTCAGCCGTTCACTGCCGCGGACGAGCATTCCCTGGAGCGAGGCCTTGGCGGGCACGCGTGGGGAGCGGCCGGCAGCCGGGCCGTCATCCGCGATCGCCACGGAGAGGCTCGCATCGTCGTCCGGACCGAGCACGAGGGCGAATTCCCAGGGCCGACCGCCATCCCATGCCAGCGGCTCGACGAGGTCCGGCTGCCGGCGCGGCTCCGGCTGCACGACGAGCCTCCCGGTCTCGCAGAGCATTGCCAGGTCGGCCGCCGCCGACTGCGGGCTCACGGCGATGCGGGAGATCGTGCGTCGCTCCAGCGGTCGCGCCGCGCCGATCTCGTCGATCGCCACCGTGCCGATGAGCTGGGCCACGATCGACTGTTCCTGGCTGTCGAGATCCCCGAACTCCACGTCCCCCGGGCCGATGATGACCGGCCGCGGCCGGCCGGTCGCCTGCCCGGCCACGTCGAGTTGCATCCGGCTGGGAACGAGCACGGCCACGTGGGATTCGAGCGAGGCGGCGATGTCAAGCACGAAAACCAGCGCCCCCGCCTGCCGGCGCGCGTCTCCCAGCGCCACGCCCCGGGTCCGCACCGCCGGCTCTACCAGCCGGCGCCGGTCTTCGAGTTCGGTCGCCCAGGCCGGCATCCGCCCGGCGCTGCGGCGCGGGGCCACTGCCACCCGGCCTCCCCCGGGAGACGGTGCAGCCGGAGTGTCGTCTTCGACCCTATCTTCGCCTTGTGCCAGTTCTTCCACGGCGTCGTCGGCCGCGACGATTTCGAGAGACACGGGCGCCTGGTCCGGGATCGAGGAGAACAGCGACCGGCGATCGATCTCCAGCAGGGCGGCGGCAAGCAAGGGGCATGGCTTGCCCATGCGGCCGCGGTCGCTCGTCGACCGGCTTTCGAGCGTCATGCCGCCACGGCGGCCGACGGCGAGTTCGAGCATGACTTCGTCGGTCGCGCCTGAGTCGTGCCGGAAGATGGCCCGCACCAGCCCGACCCGCGGGCAGGAGAGCCGCGTTGGGGTGATGCCGCGGGCGGCCTCGATGTCGGCCGCGGAGAAATGCTTGAAGAGGCGGCGTTCGAGCGACGTCATGCGGTGGGAGCCAGGGGTGAGTGCATTGCGCACGACGACAGGGTGCCGGAGGGCCGCCGGCGCCGAACATGCCAGTGTATCGTGGATCGCTGCCCGATTGCGAGTGCCGCGCATCCGAGCGGACACCGACCGGGTTCGCGGGCTGCGGCGGTGCCGCGTCAGCCCTGCTTGACCGTCGCGATCAGTTCGAGCACGTTCTCCACCGGCGTGCCGGGGAGCACGCCGTGGCCCAGGTTGAAGATATGGCCCGGGCGGCCGGCGACGCCGGCGAGAATCTCCTTGGTCCGGCGGTGGACCGTGCCGCGGTCGGCGAGCAGCACCGCGGGCTCCAGGTTTCCCTGCACTGCACGGTCGGTTCCGATCATGCGCCAGGCATCGGCGAGATCGATGCGCCAGTCGACACCGATCACCGATCCTCCCGCTTCCTTGAGCAGGGGCAGGAGGGCGGGATTGCCCGTGGCGAAATGGATCACCGGGGCCCGCTTCGCCACCTCGGTGATCGCTGTGCGGCTGTGGGGGAGCACGTAGCGCCGGTAATCGTCGGGTCCGAGGCAGCCCACCCAGCTGTCGAAGAGCTGCACGATCTGGGCGCCGGCATCGACTTGGGCCACGAGATAGCGGCTGACCGCGCGGGCCAGCTTCGCCATCAGGTCGTGCCAGGCGGTCTCGTGGCGATACATCATCCCCTTCGTGTGCAGCCAGGCCCGGCTGGTTCCTCCCTCCACGCAGTAACTGGCGAGGGTGAAGGGCGCGCCGGCGAAGCCGATCACCGGAATGGCATCATCGAGTCCCGCCCGGGTGGCCTGCACCACGTCCATCACGAATCCCATGGGGCCGACGTCGTCGAGTTCGCGGAGCCGATCGACGTCGCCCGGCTCGCGGAGTGGGTTGTGGATCACGGGCCCTTCGCCCGCGGCGAATTCGAGGTCCATCCCCATCGGCTCGAGCAGCGGGAGGAGGTCGCTGAAGATGATCGCCGCGTCGACGCCCAGCCGCTCGACCGTGGCGATCATCACCTCGGCGGAGAGCCGCGGGTTCTTGCACAGCTCCATGAAGCCGACTTTTTCCCGCACCGCCCGGTATTCGGGGAGGTAGCGGCCCGCCTGGCGCATCAGCCACACCGGCGTCCGCTCCACCGGCTCCATGCGGCAGGCCCGCATCATCAGCGATTGGCGGCGGCGTTCCTGAGCCGTCATGGCCGTGGACGGAGCGACTGGCTGGGGCGGCGTGGGCATCGTGGCGAGTATACCGCCGAAATGCGCCCGTCGTGTTCGGGGCGATTAGAATGCCGGGACGGATTTACGGCCATCGCATGCTCGACTTCATCTCGCGGATCTCCGTCGTCTGCTTCGCCGCGAGCTATGCCGTGGCCTTGGCGTGCGAGGCATCGCGGCTGTTGTTTCGCTCCGGCATCCGCGGGGCGGTGATGGTGGGCTTCGCTGCCGCCGGTGTGCTCGCGCATACGGCGTTTCTCGGCTGGCGGGCGGCGACGGAGGCGGCCGTGCCGCTCTCCAGCCCGTTCGACTGGTATCTGCTCGCCGCCTGGATGCTGGCCCTCACGTCTCTGGCCCTCACGCTCTCGAGCCCGCGCACGCCAGTGGGGCTGTTCATGCTCCCGGTCGTGCTCGGGCTCATCGGGGCCGCGGTGCTTTCCAGCCGCGAGCCGTTTCCGCAGAGCCCGGCGACGCAGGTGTGGGGCATGATCCACGGTGGATTCAATCTGGCGGCGAGCGTGGCCGTGGCGTTTGGCGCGATCGCCGGCCTCATGTGGCTGATCCAGGCGGGGCGGCTGGCCCGCAAGGAAGCGCCGATGCGCGGCTTCCGCATGCCGAGCCTGGAGCGGCTGTCGCACACCACACGGCACACGATGACGCTCGCCGCGTGGACGGCCGCGGCCGGCTTCACGTCGGGCATCGTCCTCAACGCCGTCAACAAGCAGCGCGGCCTGCTCGAGACCGTGCCGTGGACCGATCCCGTCGTGCTGCGCATGGCGGCGCTCGTCACGTGGCTGGTGGTCGCGGCGGTGGCGGCCCGGGGTCTCATCCGGCGGCCGGGGGCCGGGCGGACGCTCGCCTGGATGTCTCTGGCGAGCTTCCTGCTCCTCACGGCATCGATCCTGTGGGGTGTGTTCGGTCAGACGCGGCATGGTGTGCCGCCCACCGGCCAAGCTGCCACCCGCGAGGCCGCGCAATGACCCTGGCCTTCGTTGGCGGAACGCACCGCACCGTGCCCCTGCCCCTGCGCGAGCGGCTGGCCTTTTCGGCAGAGCAGGCGGCCGACGCCCTGCGCCGCTTTCGCGACCGGTTTCCCGGCCGCGAGGGCGTGCTCCTTTCGACCTGCAACCGCGTCGAGTTGTACGCCGCCGGAGAAAGCGACGCGGCGCCACCCGCCCGTGAGCAGCTCGTGTCGTTCCTCGCCGAGTGCCGTGGCATCGATGCCGGCTTGCTCGTGCCGGTGCTCGCGGGCGAGAGTGACGAGGCCGTGGTGCGGCACCTGTTCAGCGTAGCGTCGGGGCTCGACAGCATGGTGCTCGGCGAGCCGCAGATCGTGGCCCAGGTGAAGCAGGCCTGGGCGATCGCGCAGGAAAGCCGGACGACCGGGCCGCTCACCGGCGAGATGTTTCAGGCCGCGTTGCGCACGGCCAAGCGGGTGGCCACGGAGACGGCGCTCGGCCGGGAGCGGCTCTCCATCCCCAGCATCGCCGTCACCGAGTTCGTGAGCGGCGTGTTCGAGCGGTTCGACGACAAGCGCGTGCTGCTCATCGGTGCGGGAAAGATGGCGCGGGAAACGCTCCGCTACGTGCGCGAGGCAGGCGCCCGCGATGTCGCCATCGTGAACCGCACGGCCGACCGGGCCCGTGGCCTGGCGGCCGAGCTGCAGGCGCGGGCCGCGTCATTTGCGGCGTTGGCCGACGAGTTGACGGCGGCCGACCTGGTCGTGAGCACGACGGGGGCCACCGATCCGGTCGTGACGCTCGATCTCTACCGGCAGGTGGAGTCGCGGCGGGGAGCGCGGCCGCTGGTGATCCTCGACCTGGCCATCCCCCGGGATTTCGATCCACGGATCGGTGCGGCGCCCGACGTGTGGCTGTATTCCATCGACGACCTGGCGAAAGCCTGCGAGGCCAACCGCAAGAGCCGGCAGCGGGAGATGCCGGCAGCGGTGTCGATCGTCGAGGAAGAGACGCGGCGGTTCATGGGAGAGCTCCACCACCGCTCATCGGCGCCCGTGATCGCGCGGTTGCGGGCCGGCTGGACCGAGACCGGCGACGCGGAACTGGAGCGTCTTTTCCGCCGGCTCCCCGCGCTCGACGACGCAGCCCGCGCCGAGATCCGGCAGGCCTTCGAGCGGTATGCGGCGAAAATGCTCCACTCGCCGCTCACGTCGCTCCGCGCTGAGAGCCATTCCGGCCCGCCGCACGGCCTGCTCGACGCCCTGAAGCGGCTCTTCGATCTCAAGGACTGACGTCCACTTCACGCCGTGCCGATTCAGCGCGTGGGCGCGAGGCAGTGCGAAAGAGCGAGGAGCGCGTAGGCCGTGACGAGGTTCGGGTCTCCCTCCATCCACCGCGGCGTCGCGTTCACCCACGAGCCATCCGCCTGCTGGCGACCGATGATTGAGTCCGCGAGTTCGCTGCGCCAGGCGTGCTTCACGCTCTTGTCGTCGGTGAACGTCTCTTCGCCAAACGTGTCGAGCGCCTTGGCGGCGGTATGGAAATAGTAATAGAGACCGGCGTCTCCCATGCCTGGGTTCTGCTCGAACGTGTAGTTTTTGGCCAACCACGCGACGGCCGCCTTCACGCGGGGATCATCCTTGGCAAGCCCGGCGAAGATCATGCTCTTCAACCCGGCGTAGGTCATCGAGCCATAGCTCCGCAGGCCGCCTTCGGGCGTCGTACCCGCCTGGCTCTCGCCGCCGGCCGCCGGCGTGTAATAGAAGCCGCCATCGGGGTTCTTGGCGGCGAAGGGAAGCGTGTTGTGGGGGCCTTCGAGGTTTTGCGTCCGCGACACGAAGACCAGTGCCCGCTGGATGGCCGGATCGTCGGCGCCCGCACCCGCGCTGCGCAGGGCCTCGATCAGGAATGAAGTGTTCGAGAGATCGGGGCGATTCTTCTTGCCGTAGCCGGCGCCGCCGAAGGCCGGGTCGGCGGGGCCAGGCCCCTCGCCATCATCCCATTGCAGCCCCTTCACGAACGCTTCGGCGGCCTCGATGTCGGCGTCGTATTTCCCGCCCGCGTTGCAGGCGGCCAGGGCCATCATGGCGATGGCGGTTTCATAATTGGCGACGAGCGACTTCTCGGGATGGATGCCTCCGTCGTCGCGCTTGAATGACAGCAGGTACGCGAGCCCCTTCTGGATGACGGGCGCGTCGACGGGGGTGCCGGACTTCACGAGGGCTGTCACACACAGTGCGGTGATCGCCGGGCCGGCCTGCGACGAGAAACTGCCGTCTTCCGCCTGGCCCTGTCCCACGAGATAGGCCGATGCCTTGGCAACCGCCTCCTTGATCGCCACATCGTCGGCGGCCGGGGCGGAGGCAGCCAGGCAGGCGATCGCCAGCACGATGCCCGTGAGCGGAAGCCGGTGCAGCAATGGATTCATGGAAACCTCCGATAAAAGTATACGCTGCGTCAGGGGAGGGACGCCGCTTCGTTGCCAGCCCGCGTGGCGAGTTCGCCAAGCAGGCGCACGGAAGTGTCAGCCGCCATGAAGTGCACGGATCCGTCGGCCATGGCGACGTTCGCCCCGCCGGTGTGGAAGGCGTAGATGAGCCATCCGTTCTCGTTGGAGCCGTTGACCTTCATCAGCGGCTTTGGAATGTCGCCCGAGGTGGGGCTGTTCGTGGAGGTCCCGCACCAACCCGTTATTTTCTCGCCGAAGGAATAGGGATTGTCGTTCGTCGCCCATGCGCCGCCCTGGGCCCTGGAGCAGGCCCTGTTTCCCGAAACGCTGTCCGCATTGGCCGGATAGCGGACACGCTCGCGCCACACGTCCTCGCGGCCGGCGCATTCCGCGAGGAGGATCGTCTTCGAGAGGCCGTCGGTGATTTTGGCCAGCGTGCTGCGCGGCCGCAGTACGACAGAGGTGCCTGAGGTGGCGCAGCCGCTCCATGTCTCCGTCGGGCCTGCTCCCGCCGCGACCGTTCCAGGGGGCAACCCCGCCGCGGTGTTGAAGCTCGCCCCGACGCCCCCCACCAAGAAGTAATCGCCGCACGCTCCGGTCTTGCGCGGGGTATCGATCTTGTCCTGGATCCGATTCTGGAAGGGAGACGACGGGCACTGCAGCACTTTCAGATGGTTGCGGGCGAGTTCCCGGTTGCCGGTCGGCGACTCATCGAGCACGCCCACCGTTCCGCCGCTCGGGGCGGTGCCGTCCGCGTTCTCCCACCAGTTCTGCGAGAGGTTGTAGGTGGCCATCAGCGCCGTTTCCTCGAGGTACGACAGCACATCCGGCGCCCAGCTGCGGTGGGCCATGTTCGGCTCGCAGTTCAACGCCGCCGGCGAAAGGCTTCCCGAGTACAGCCGCTTGAGCGGTGGCAGGCACTTCTTGGCGGTTTCGTAGTTCTGAAAGGCGAGGGGGAGTTGCCGCAGATTGTTGGAACAGGAAGTCCGTCGCGCCGATTCCCGAGCGCTCTGGATGGCGGGCAGCAGCAACCCGACAAGGATGCCGATGGTCGCGACCACGACGAGCAGCTCCACGATGGTGAAGCCACGCGCGGCGCTCTTCGCCGCCCGCAGCGGCCGCGAACCACGCGGCGACAGTTTCCAGAGGGTCATCAAGGTCGGGCTCCCGGTCAACAGTATGGAACACTTCGCGTGATGGTCGTTTGGCAAACGCCATGCCGTTTCCCTGCCCTGTGGGAATCCCGGATCGCCGCGGCGTCTCCACGGCACGCTGCACGGGGGAGGTGAATGGCGCCCCGGCGGCGGGGAAGTGTTCCCCGGCGGGCGTCAGACCGGGGCCGTGGGCAGGGCCCGCGGGTAGGAGGGCACCTGGCGGGGCGGCGGATCCCGGCCTTCCTCGAGGCTCCACTGCTCCCGCTCCTCGTCGGAGGCGTAGAAGGCGAGCCATACGGTGGGATCGTCGCCGTCGCCGGCACTGCAATCCCAGTGGAAGTAATTGTCGGGCACGTCGACCCGCTTCACGGCCGTGGGGAGGATGTCGCGGCGGATGAGCGCGTAGAGCTCCCGATCGGAGAGGTGATCGGTGAAGTCGAGAACGATCCGCTTGGTGAACAATTTCTCGATCGTCTGCCAGAGGCGGTCGCGGATCTGCTCGTCGTCGAGCGTGCAGGCCGGCTGGAGGGCGAGCGTCGGCTCGAACCACCGCGCGATCGGCACCAGTGGCGCCTGCTCCCAGGCGAGCATCGATTCGAGGAATCGATTCTCCGTTTCCGTCGGCAGGGTGCGAAAGTCGATTTCGAAAATGGACTCGTCGAGATAGGGCTCGATCGCATCGCGCAACTCGGCGTTGCGGAGCAGGCACTCGATCTCTTCGGGGCCGGGGCGGTGCGTGAGCGACATGCCTCCGACGATACCAACGGCGGCCTGCCGTTCAACGAATCGAGCCGCGTTTTTCCAGGGTTTTTCCCCGGAGCGGTCGCTACGATCGCTACGAAGCGACGACTTTTCGCCGCCTGCCATGCCGACCCGGATTGCCGGCCCCGCCAGCGACGGGCGGCATCAGCCCCGCTTGGGCTGCTGGCAGGGTTCGAGGGCCTTGATCTTGTCGAGCCGGCGGGCATGGCGGCCGCCTTCGAACGGCGTCTGCAGCCAGGTGCGGATCATCTTGTCCTGCACTTCCGGACCGATCATTTCGGCCGACAGGCAGAGAACGTTTAGGTCGTTGTGCCGGCGGCTCATTTCGGCCGTCACCTCGTCGTGGCAGGTGGCGGCACGGACGCCCGGCACCTTGTTGGCTGCGATCGCCATGCCCACGCCCGTGCAACACAGGAGGATGCCCCGGTCGACGGTGCCCTCGCTGACGCGCACGGCCACGTCGGCGGCGATGTCGGGATAGTCGACGGGCGTCTCGGTGAGGCAGCCGCAATCGACCACGTCATGCCCCATCCGTTCGAGGAGGCCGATGAGACGCAGTCGCGAGGCCACTCCCCGATGATCGCTGCCGATTGCAATCCGCATGATGACTCCGTCGCCGCACCGTCAGGGTGACCGTGGTCCGCCTGTGCCGGACCCCAGCCCGAGTGTATCGATTCTCGTTTCCAAATGCGCGCGAATTTGGCGGGCGCATTCCCGGTACGTCTCCACCGGACCGCCGATCGGATCGACCACGTCGATGCGGTCCGGGGAGAGCATGGCCACTCGGTCTCCGGCCTCGGGAAACTGGGACAGAATCGCGGCCCGGTGTCCCGCCGTCATCGTCCAGATGACGTCGGCCTGGCGGATGAGCGTGTCGGAAAGCGGCTGGCTCTCGTGGGCCGACAGGTCGATTCCGGCGGCGGCCATCGCAGCCGCGGCGCCCGCGCTGGCACCTCCCCCGCCCCAGGCCGACGTGCCCGCACTGGCCACGATCACACCGTGGGCGTCGATTTCCTCCGGCCGGCACCCGAGTCGCTCCGCCACCATGTGGCGGAACAGCGCCTCCGCCATCGGGCTGCGGCAGGTGTTGCCGGTGCAGACGAAGAGCACCATCAGGCTGGAGAGCCGCCGCACGGTCTCCTCGGTGACAAGCCCCGGCCGCACCAGGCTGAAGCCCTCGTCGTCGACCTCGATCGTCGTCGCGGGCTGGGCGTAGCGGGCCCGCCCGTCGTCGATCACCAGGTCCACCGTCCCGGCCATCCGCGCAGCGATCTCCTCGGCCGTCACTGCGGGAAGCTCCCGGGGCAGCCCGGGCTCGGCGAGCGCCACCGGTCCGGCCAGCATCCGCATGCATTCGCCGAGCATGGCGTGCCCCGGGGAGCGGAGCCGGAGGCGGCCGTCGCCCACCAAGTGCCGGCGGGATTCCGCAGGCAACCGATGGATCAGGCTCTCCGGATGGTCGTCGGCCACGACAATCGCCACTGGCCCGGGCCAGCAGCGGCGGGCGATCCGCTGCCCCAGCGGGCTGAGCCGCGGCGCCCAGTCGAGGGCCTCGGCCGCGCTCTTCACCGCCAGCGCGAGACGGGGTTCGTGAGCGAAGGCATCGACGGCCGCCGCCAGTCGGCCGATCGCATCGGCGCGACGCGCGCTGGCCGCGACGACGTAATCCGTTTCCGTGGGAAACGCCACAGCGCGGCCCTCGGCCAGTGCCTGCACGGCCCGATGCACGACATCACGGGCATCGTCCGACTTGCGCAAATCGATGACATGCGGCTGCATAAAGAGGGGCCAGACCCGAAAAAATACAGCACTTTGCGCCGCCTAGTCAAGGAACGGTGGCTGGGAGAGGAGGGCAAAAACACTGAAAAAGCAGCCCTCCGCGGCATCTCCCGGGGCACTGTTTGCAGCTTCGAGCCGTGGGGAGGTTTTCGCCTTGTGACCGCCGTTCAGGCTCCGCTATTTCTCCTCGGCTTCCCCCGTCACATCCCCGTGGACCGGCACCCAGTGAGACGCCCGCGCGCATCCATCATGTCGATGCCCATCGTGGAGCGCTGCGTCGTCGCCATCTGTGCCGCGGCGTGGACCATCGCCGCCCACGGCCAACCGCCGGTGCCGCAGCCGATTCAGCCGCCCGCGCAGCCGGTGGCCGAGCCGCCACGCGTTGTCGACGAAGCGAACCGCATCGTCGAGGTGCGGATCGAGGGCAACCAGGCCACCGAGGTGTCGAAACTGCCGAAGCTCGTCACCCGCGCGGGCCAGATCTTCGATCCGCAGGTGATCGAGGAAGACGTGCGGACGCTCCACCGCTCGCGCAAGTTCGTCGATGTGCACCCGAAATACGTCCGTGTGAAGGAAGGCGTGGTCGTGATCTTCCAGGTGGTGGAGCGTCCGATGCTCCGCTACGTGAAGTACATCGGCAACGAACGGGTCAGCACGCGGACCCTGAAAAAGAAGGCGGAGATCGAGGTGGGCGACTCGATGGACGCCTACATCGTGGAGGAAGCGCGGCGGCGGATCGAATCGTATTACCACGAGAAGGGCTACGACGCCGCCCGCGTGAAGGCGGTCGAGGGAAGCAAGCCGGGAGACAAGGGTGCCGTCTTTCTCATCGACGAGGGCCGCAGCAAGAAGTCGCTGTGGACCAGCTTCGTGGGCAACACGATCGCCAGCGACGCCCGCCTGCTCACGCAGATCAAGTCGAAGCCCGGCGTGTTCTGGATGATCGGCGGCGACATCGACCGTGCGAAGATCGACGAGGATGTCGATCTGCTCACCGCCTACTACCGCAGCCTGGGCTTCTTCCAGGCGAAGGTGGGACGCGAACTGCAGGTGGTGAACGGGTCTGGCCGCGACTGGACGATGCTCACGTTCGTGATCAACGAGGGGCCGCGGTACAAGGTTCGCAACGTCTCCTTCATCGGCAACAGCAAGTTCAAGACCGAGTTCCTCGAGCGAGAGCTGAAGCTCAAGAGCGGCGAGTCGTTCAACCAGTCGCAGATGGAAACCGACCTCAACATGGTCCGCGACATTTACGGCGGCCGCGGCTACGTTTTCGCCGACATCAAGGCCGACCCGCGTTTCCTCGAGGAGCCGGGGCAGCTCGATCTGGTCTACAACGTCACGGAGGGTCAGCGGTATCGGGTCGGCCAGATCAACGTGCGGATCCGCGGCGAGCACCCCCACACCCGTCACAGCACGATCCTCAACCGTCTCTCGCTGCGTCCCGGCGACATCCTCGATATCCGCAAGCTCCGCGACGACGAACGCCGGCTCAAGTCGAGCGGTCTGTTCCTGGCCGATGCTGCCAAAGGGGAGGGGCCGAAGATCGTCTTCAACAAGCCGGACGATGGGGAGCAGCAGGTGGCGGCCGAGCCCGGGCAGCGCGGCTTCCGCGGCCAGAGCCCCGATGACCCGCAGGCAGCCGATGAGGCCGTGCTGAATCTGATTCTCGAGGGCACGATCGGTGAGCCTGTTCCGGCGGAGCAGCCTCCCGCCGCCGTGGCTCCGGCACAGCCGCCGGTGCCCGAGCCCGCGCCGCCACGTCGGCCTGGCCTGACCGCGCCGGTGTGGCGTGGCCAGAGTCCGCAGCCGCAATTCGCCCAGCCGCAACAGCAGCAGTTCGTGCCCCAGCAGCAGCCATGGGGCGGCGCGCCGTTGGCGCCGACCGGCCCTGAAGCCCTCGATTACTCGCGGACGGTCGCCCCGCCACCGCAGCAGCCGGTGTATGTCGCCCAGCAGCCGGTGGCCGGCGGGCAGCCCTTCCCGGGCCAGCTTCCCCAGCCCGTGCCCATGCAGCCTGGCATGGTCGCGCAGCCCGGGATGCCGCCGCCGATGATGCCCGGGCAGCCGGTCGTGCCGCCGAACTTCGGCCAGCCGGTGCAGGTGTTTCCCGGCAACGAACCCTATGTAATTCTCGACGTCGATGCCGAGGAGACGCAGACGGGCCGGCTCATGATCGGTGCCGGCGTGAACTCCAACGCCGGCTTGGTCGGCAACATCGTCATCGACGAGCAGAACTTCGATCTCTTCCGCCTGCCGCGGAGCTGGGACGACGTCCGCAATGGCACGGCGTTCCGCGGCGCCGGCCAGCGGTTTCGGCTGGAAGCCGCGCCGGGCACGCAGCTCCAGCGCTACACGGCCACGTTCCAGGAGCCCTACCTCTTCGACACGCGGATCGGCCTGTCGACGAGCGCCTCCTACTTCACCCGCTACTTCTTCGACTGGGCCGAGGCCCGCGTCGGTGGCCGCATCGGCCTCGGCTATCAGTTCGCATTCGCCCCCGACCTGTCGGTGAACGCCGGCTTCCGCGGCGAGAGCGTCGACATCTACAACCCGCGCGTGCTCGCGCCGGCGATCGTGAACATGCTCGGCACGAACTCCGTCTACGGATTCAGCGGCGGCATCGTCCACGACACCCGCGACAGCCCGTTTCTCGCCACGCAAGGACACCTCGTGACGTTCGAATTCGAGCAGGTGGTCGGCACGTTCCAATACCCGCGCGGCGTTCTCGAGGGCCGGCAGTATTTCCTCCTCAACGAGCGACCGGACGGTTCCGGGCGGCACGTGCTCTCGGTGGGCTCGGTGCTCGGCATGTCGGGCCCCGACACGCCCGCCTACGACAACTTCTTCGCTGGCGGCTACAACACGATTCGCGGCTTCACGTTCCGCGGGGCGAGCCCCCGGCAGTTCGGCGCCATCGTCGGCGGTCCGTTCCAGTGGCTCAACACGGTCGAGTACCTGTTCCCGATCACCGCCGACGACACGCTCCGCGGCGTGGTGTTCACCGATTTCGGCACCGTCGAGTCGAACGTCTCGGTCGACAATATGCGGGTCGCGCCCGGATTCGGCATGCGGATCACTCTGCCGGCGATGGGGCCGGCGCCGATCGCGCTCGACTTCGCCTTCCCGGTCGTCGCCGCCCCGGGCGACACCGAGCAGATCTTCAGCTTCTTCGTCGGCTTTGCCCGGTAGCCCCATGGCGACGCGCATCCTTGTCGTTCGCAACCGCTACATCGGCGAAACGGTGCTGGCGATTCCCTTCCTCCGCAACCTCCGCCGGCGTTTTCCCGGCGCCGTGATCGACGTGCTGGTGGAGCCGGGCGTCGGCGATCTCCTGGCCGATTGCCCGTACGTGAACGAGCTGATCGCCTGGCAGCGGCCGCCGCGCCGCGAACGGGGGCTGCGCGGCAAGGTGACGGCTCTCGTGGCCGCAGCGGGCTGGCTCCGCAGCCGCCGCTACGATCGCGTGTACGTGCTCAAGCGGTCGTTCTCGACGGCGCTCCTCGTATGGCTGGCCGGCATTCCGCGCCGCATCGGATTCGCCGCGGACGGGCGGTCGCTGCTGCTCACGCGCGTCGTGCCACGGCGGCGCGCACGGCACGAGGCGGAACTTTATCTCGACCATCTGCGCGTCGATGGCGTCGAGGTCGACGACGGTCGCAATGAGAACTGGGTGGCCCCTGAGACCGCCGCCAAGGTCGACGGGCTGCTGGCGGGTATCGCGGCCGACCGGCAACGGGTGTTCATCGCGCCGCAATCGAGCTCGGACCACAAGCAATGGCCCCTCGACCGCATGGCTGCCGTGGTTCGCTGGCTGGTGTGCGAGCGGGGATGCGAGGTGTTCCTGTGCGGCGCGGTGCGGGATGCCGACACGCACACGGCGATCCGTGCGCACCTGGATGCACAGGTGGCGGCCCACGTGCATGATTTCTCCGCCGCGCTGTCGTTGCGGGAGACCGCCGCCCTGGTCGCGCGGATGCAGTTATGCATCGGCGTCGATACCGGGCTGCCGCACCTGGCCGCATCGTTTGGCGTGCCCGTCGTCACCCTCTTCGGCCCGACCGATCCGCATCGCTGGCATCCGTGGCGGACCAGGCACGCGGTCGTGCAATCGGGCCGTTCACCCGGGCCGATGGCGGCGATCGCGACGGAGCAGGTGACGGCTGCCGCCGCGCGGTTGCTGGAAGAGGGAGCGGCGCGCGTCGCCGCCGTGCGCACGATCGACTTCCGCACGGGCTGCTTCCGCTACGAGGTCATCGAGCCGCGGCCCGCGGCCGACGCTCGCGTCGACCGGTTGACCGAAACGGCCTCCTGACATCCGGCCTCGTCGCGGCCACGGGTGCCGAGCGGGCAAACCACCGTGCGCCGAGTGTTTTCGGCACCGGAAGGGGTTTTTGCGGCCCCGTTTCGCCGGGCCTGACCGCGTTTTCCCGGCTCCGGCCATGGGCTATCCTTATAACTGCCATGCGAAGGCCGTTTTTCGGGATTCCTGCGTTTGTCGCGGCTGCCATCCTGGCGGCGGCGGGGTCGGCTACCGCGGCGGAAATCGACTTCAACCGCGACATCCGGCCGATCCTGTCGGAAAACTGCTTCTATTGCCACGGTCAGGACGGGCAGAAGCGGGAGGCCGGCCTGCGGCTCGATGACCGCCAGGCGGCCGTCGAGGCGGGTGCGATCGTGCCCGGTGAGCCGGGGGCGAGCACGCTCCTGGAGCGGATTCATTCGAGCGATCCCGACGTGCAGATGCCGCCGCCGGACTCGAACCGCCGGCTGACCGACACCCAGAAGGAACTGCTCGACCGCTGGATCGGGGAGGGGGCGGACTACAAGCGGCACTGGGCGTTCACGGCACCGGTTCGGCCCCGTCCGCCGGACGTGGAGCAGGCAGCCTGGGTGCGAAACGATGTCGACCGGTTCGTACTCGCCACGATCGAGGCCGCCGGGCTGCAGCCGTCGGCGGAGGCTGACCGCGCCACGCTCATCCGCCGGCTCCATGCCGACTTCGTCGGCCTCCCGCCCACGCCGGAGGAGGTCGATGCGTTCGTCTCCGACCCCGATCCCGCAGCGTACGAAAAACTCGTCGACAAGCTCCTCGCATCGCCCCACTACGGCGAGCGGATGGCCCTCCCCTGGCTCGACGCCGCCCGGTATGCCGATTCCAACGGCTTCCAGCAGGATGGCGACACGTGGCAGTGGATCTGGCGCGACTGGGTGGTGAAGGCCCTCAACGCCGACATGCCGTTCGACCAGTTCTCGATCGAACAGATCGCCGGCGACCTGCTACCGGAGGCCACGGTCGAGCAGAAGATCGCCAGCGGATTCAACCGCAACCACCTGCTCAACGGCGAAGGGGGAGCAATCCCGGAGGAGCAGCGTTTCAACAACCTCTTCGACCGGGTTGATACGACGAGCACGACCTGGCTCGGCCTGACGATGGCCTGCGCCCAGTGTCACGACCACAAGTACGACCCGATGACACGGGATGATTACTACGGGCTCCTCGACGCCTTCAACCGGGTGCCGGAGTCGGGGGCGCCGCAGCAGTTTTCAGCGCGGATTCGCCTTGCCCCGCCCGTGCTGGAGCTGCCCACGGAAGACAACAAGAAGCGACTGGCGGAGCTGGAAGCGGAGAAAAACGCCCTGGAAGCCGAGGCCAAGCCGATGCTCGAGGCGGTCTACACCTCGTGGAAACTCGGCCTCTTCGCCGACGGGCGGCCGGCCGATGGCGAGGACTTGCCGCGCACGCTGCCGCCGCTGCTGCTCAAGCCGGAGGCCGAGCGGACCGACGCGGAAAAGAACGAGATCGAGCGGGAGTTGCGGGCGTTTTTCGACGACCGCGTCAAGAAGAAACTCATCGACAAGTTGCCACAGGTGGCCCGGTACGACGCCGCGAAAAAGGCCTACGAGCACTACAAGGGCGACCAGATCCCGCGGGTGATGGTGATGAGCGACGAGAAGCCGCGCGACACGCGGATCCTCGACCGCGGCGACTACCTCTCGCCGGTCGGCGAGAAGCTCGTCTTCCAGCCGCCGGCGTTCCTGCCGCCCCTGCCGGAGGGCTTTCCGCAAGACCGGCTCGGCCTGGCGAGGTGGCTCTTCCTGCCCGAGCATCCGCTCACCGCGCGGGTGCAGGTGAACCGCATGTGGCAGCAGTTCTTCGGCACGGGGCTCGTGAAGACGACCGAAGACATGGGCGTGCAGAGCGAGTATCCGCGTCACATGGAGCTGCTCGACTGGCTGGCCGTCGAGTTTCGGGAGAGGGGATGGAGCCAGAAGCAGATGCATCGGCTCCTCGTGACGAGCGCCACATACCGCCAGGCGAGCAAGGTAACGCCCGAGCACCTCGCCAAGGATCCGGAAAACCGGCTCCACGCCCGGGCGTCCCGCTTTCGCATGCCGTCGATGGTGCTGCGCGACACGGCCCTCGCGGCCAGCGGCCTCATCGACCTCCGGGTCGGCGGGCAGCCCGTCTACCCGTATCAGCCGGAGGCGATCTGGGAGTCGCTGGCGATCACGAAGGAGCGAGACTTCACCTACCCCGCATCGGCCGGGAGCGATCTCTACCGCCGCAGTCTCTACACCTTCTGGCGGCGGACGGTGAGCCCGGCGAACATGTTCGACACCGCCAACCGTCAGACCTGCACGGTGCGGGCGAGCCAGACGAGCACGCCGCTGCACGCCCTGACCATGCTCAACGATCCGACGTGGGTCGAGGCATCCCGCGTCCTTGCCGAGAGGGCCATGAAGGAGGCTGCGGGTCTCGAGGGCCGGCTCACCTACGCCTTCCGGCGGGTGCTCGGCCGCAAGCCGATCGGCTACGACCTGGAGGCGATCGGGCGGATGCATGCCCGCCAGAGAAACATCTTTGCGGCGGCGCCGGAGGCGGCGAAACAGTTGTTGGGAGTCGGCGAGAGCCCCCGCGATGCCGCACTCGATCCCGTCGAGCACGCCGCCCTGGCGAGCGTCTGCCTGGCGATATTCAACCTCGACGAGGCCCTCACGCGCGAGTAAGACAAGCTTCGATCCTCCCGCGAAAAGCATCATGACCGATCTGCACCGAGAAAACATCCGCCGCGTCACCCGTCGTCAACTCTTCGGCTCGGCCGGCATGGGGATCGGTTCCGTGGCGCTGGCGTCGCTGCTCCAGCGCGACGCGGCCGCGGCCACCTCCGCGCCGCGGGGCCTGCCCGGCGTGCCGCACCACGAGCCCAAGGCGAAGCGGGTGGTGATGCTCTGGCAGGGGGGTGGGCCGTCGCACGTCGACCTCTTCGATCCCAAGGCCGAACTCATCGGTCGCGGCGGCCAGGACATTCCGGAGAGCGTCCGCGGCAAGACGCGTCTCTCCACGATGTCGAGCGGCTATGCCAAGTGGCCGGTGGTCTCGCCCATCAAGCCGTTCCGGAAGTATGGCGCGTGCGGGATGGAACTGTCGGAGCTGCTGCCCAACATCGGCGGCCTGGCCGACGAACTGTGCCTCGTCCGCAGCATGAATACCGAGGCCGTGAACCATGCCCCCGGCGTGACGTTCTTCCTCACCGGCGCCCAGGTGCCGGGCCGGCCGAGCATGGGCGCCTGGATGAGCTATGGCCTCGGCTGCGAGACCGAAGACCTGCCGGCGTTCGTCGTGATGACGTCGAGCGACAAGGGAAAGACCTGTGGGCAGCTCTTCTTCGACTACTACTGGGGGAGCGGCTTCCTCCCGACGCGGTTCCAGGGGGTGAAGTTCCGCAACACCGGCGAGCCGGTGCCCTATCTGACCAACCCGGCCGGCGTCAGCCGCGAGGTGCGGCGGACCCTGCTCGACGACCTGGCGGCGATGAACGCCAAGCATCTGGCCGACTACGGCGACCCGGAAATCGACACCCGGATCGCGCAATACGAGATGGCCTTTCGGATGCAGGCGAGCGTTCCAGAGCTCGTCGATTTCTCCGATGAGCCCCAGCATGTGATCGACCGCTACGGCCCCGACGTGCGGACGAAGGGCACGTTTGCCTACAACTGTCTCATTGCCCGGCGGCTCCTGGAGCGGGGCACGCGGTTCGTGCAGCTGATGCACGCCGGCTGGGACCAGCACGGCAATCTGTTCACGCAACTCGCGGAGCAGTGCAAGGACACCGACGCCCCGACGGCGGCGCTCATCCACGACCTCAAGGAGCGGGGGCTGCTCGACGACACGCTCGTCGGCTGGGGGGGTGAATTCGGCCGCACGCCTTTCGGCCAGGGCGATCCTGCCAATCCCAAAGGCCGCGACCACTTTGGCAGGGCGTTTTCCTGGATCCTCGCCGGTGGCGGCACGAAGCGTGGCCACGTGCATGGCTCGACCGACGACTACGCCTGGAACATCACGGCCGACCCGGTGCACGTGCACGACATGCAGGCCACGATCATGCACCTCGTGGGCATCGACCACACGCGGCTGACGTTCCGCTACCAAGGACGCCAGTTCCGCCTGACCGACGTGCACGGTCACGTGGTCAAGGGAATGCTCGCCTGAGCCGCCGCGGCCCGTCCGGCCACGCAGCCGCTCGCCCACGCCCACTGGAAGTTGAAGCCGCCGATCCGGCCGTCGATATCCAGCACCTCGCCGGCGAAGAAGAGGCCGGGGCGGATGCGGCTCTCCATCGTCTCCAGCCGCACTTCGGCGAGCGGCACGCCGCCCGCCGTGGCCTCCGCCACGGTGAAGCCGCGGTCGCCGGTGACCGGCAGCGGCGTGCTCGTGGCGAGCGACGCCAGCCGCCTTCGCGCGTCGCGGGGCATGTCTCCCATCGCCGGAGCGCCGGCGACTTCGCAGAGCGTGCGGGCGAGGCGGTCGGGCAGCCGTTCCCGCAGCACGGCCAGGCCGCCGCGGCGCTGCCCCTCGACGAAGAGACGGTCGCAGTCCTCGGCCGTGAGCCCGGGCAGCCAATTGATGGCGAGCGTCACGGTCGGGTCGGCGTGATGGGCGACGAGCCAGTGGCGGCTGATGTCGAGGATCGCCGGCCCGGAGAGGCCCACGTGCGTGCAGAGCGTGCTGCCGGTGAACGCGATGTGCCGCTTGCCGGTGCGGGTGGCGAGCGCGACCGTCGTGGGGAGCGTGAGGCCCGCCAAGCCGGTGATCCAGTGCCCCGCGGAGAGCACGAGCGGCACGAGCGCCGGCACGATCGGTTCGGCCAGCGAATGGCCGAGGCCCTTCGCCAGCCCGAAGCCGCCGCCGTCAGACCCCGACTTCGGCAACGACTTGCCTCCCGTGCAGAGGATCACCCGGCGGGCCTCGATCGCACCGGCGGACGTCATGGCGAGGAAGCCGTCGGCGGACGGCTCGAGCGCCGTCACGCGGGCGGGATGGCGGATCTCTGCGCCAGCCTTCGTGGCCTCGCCGACCAGGGCCGCGAGCACCGTTCGGGCCGAGTCGGTGACAGGAAACAGTTTGCCCGTGTCTTCCTGCTTGAGCGCGACGCCGGCGTCGGCGAAGAAGCGGATCGTGTCGCTGACGGTGAACCGCCGGAGCACCTTGCGGATCGCGGCCGGCGTGCTGCCCGCATAGTCGGCCTCGCTCACGGCGTGGTGGGTGACATTGCAGCGGCCGCCGCCGGCGACGAGTATTTTCGCACCCAGCGTGCGTGCCCCATCGACGACGAGGATCCGCGGCGGCGGGCCGCTGCCGGCGGCCGCCTGTGCGGTGCGGCCGGCCCACGTGGCCGCGAACAGCCCGGCCGCACCAGCGCCGACGACGAGCAGGTCGACTGTATCGGCCACGGCCGGTGCCATCGCTGGGGTCGTTCGCCGCTTATTGGTCCATCAGGGATCGATGACGACCGGACCCCATTCGAGGGGCTGGAGCCGGGTTTCGGAGGGGAGGTCGGCGGCGATGTTGGTGTTGCGGTTCGACCAGTAGCGGCGAAGCAGGCACTTCGTGCCCGTGTCGTCCGAGAAGAGCACCCCGGCGTCACCGCGGATCGTCGCGCCGGCCGGAACCTTCCAGCCCACCGCCTCGAGCGGAATCGCCGCCTCCAGGTCGTAGCCTGCCTCCGTCGGCTTCACCACCACGCTTGCCGAGGCGATCCGCTCCACGCGGTCCATGTCCACCCGGCCGACCGGGGAGATGAAGGCCTCGCGGGGGCCGGTGTGGCCCGGCACAACCGGCTGGTAGACCATCACGATCGATCCCCCTTCATACGGTGCAATGGCGATCCTCACGTCGCCGCCGACCGGACTGGCCCGATCCGCCGGGGCGGCCGGATCGAGCCCGAGTTGGATATCCACGCTGTCGCCGGTGAGGAAGATGGTCTTCGCGTCGCTGCCGCCGTTTTTCCAGGGCGTGGCGTCGGTCACGCGGAAGGCCACGTAGAGGTTTTTGTCGTCGAAGGAGATGGCGGCCTCGCCCCGCCGCTTCTCGTCGGCCCGGATCGTCACGGCCGACTCCGCAAAGCCGGGTTCGTCGAGGACGCCGTCCAGGCTTCGCGGGGCCCGCTTCAGGGCGAACTTCGCGGGCGTCTTGTCGCCGGACTTGCCCTCGGCATCGCGGGCGGCACGGGCCGCCTGCCCCTGGGCGATCTGCTCGGCTGACACCGTGATCGCCTGCGCCGGCAGCCGCTGGAGCTTGTCGAGACCCTCCACCGAAACGATCGTGCAGGATGGCCCCCCCAGCGAGCCGGTGAGGAAGACGCGGCCGTCGTCGGCCTTCGAGAACGTGCCGGCATAGGCTTCGGCGCCTGGGCTCATCTCGTCCACGGCCATGCCGTGCATGGCCTTCTCGGCGGTCTGCGGAAGCAGCCGGCTGTCCTTGAAGAGTGTCTGCACGAAGAGGCCGTCGGTCGTGAACAGATACCGCGGCCCGTAGTAGCCGTTGAAGCACATGATGGTGCCGATATCCTTGCCCATGTCAGCCGTGCCCATCACGTAGATCGTGCCGATCACCTCGCCCGGCGATGTCGGCAGCGGCGCCTTGAAGCAGCCGTGCACGCCGCTGAACGGCTCCGGGTAGGTCCACTTGAGATTGCCCCGACGATCGTAGGCCTTGATACCGCTCAGATCCCCCTCGGGCAGGTTGCGCTTCTCTTCGACGAACCCGGGCGCGTGGGAGTTTTCATAGAACGAGACCATGGTGTCGGCATCGACATCGACGGGCGCCGTGCCGAAGGCGTAATCGACGGTGGACACGCTGCGACGGTCGAAGATCGGCACACCGCTGGCCGTGAACTCGGCCGGCGTGAAGCGGATGCAGCGAGAGGTCGAGTGCAGGGCCGGGCGGAGCGTGGAGAGGTCGTGCCGCGACCAGGGGATGCCCCACTCGCCGGCACCCTGGGCCCCGAAGGGAGTCTCGGTGATCTGCACGACCTCGTCATCGTCAACTTTGCCGTTGTCGTTGCGGTCGGACCAGAGCGCCTGATCGCCCTGCGACCGCGACGAGTTTTTCACGTAGCCGATCGCAGCGCAGGGAACCCAGGCTTTGCCGCGGCGGATGCAGAGCAGGCCGCGGTCGTAGGCGAGGTAGTCGTGGCCGCGGTAGGTCGTGGTGAATCCCTGGCGATGCCAGAAGGTGCCGTCGACGATTGAATCCGCCGCAGCCGGTTGGCCCGCCGCCGAGCCGAGGAGGTGTGAATAGACCGGCCGGGCGGTCATGTTCTTCTCGTCCACCACGAATTCCAGGCCGCCGCAGAGCACGTGCGTCGGATCGCGATGGTCCACGATGCCGTCGCCGCCGTAGGGTGTCGGGCCGAACCACTCGCCGGCGTTCCGGCCGGCGGGGCTCCACTTGCTCAAGCGCTTGGAGATCGGTTCATGCTCGGCGACCCAGATGTTTCCCTTGCCATCGACCGCCACGCCGGTCGGATTGAGCATGCCTTCGCGGTCCCAGGGGCCGACGGCCGGCCGCCCCCCCTTGGTGCCGATCGACCGAAGGAACTTCCCCGAGGGGTCGAAGGCGAAGAGTTGCTCGGTGCCGCCGTTGATCACGTAGATCGTGCCGTCACCGGCCACCGCGATGCCGCGAGGCTTGTCGAGCCCTCCGGCCACGACCGGCTTCGTGTCCCCCGTGTCGGGATCAACGGCGACGACCCCGTCTCCGCTCACCGCGAGGAGCCGATTATCCGGATCGACGGCCAGCCCCATGACGGCCGGCACGTTCGTCAGTGACCGCACCTCCTTGTCGGTGGCGAGATCGAAGACGCGGATCACCGACTTCGCGCGGTCGCCGCTCGTGCAGGATACGAAGAGCTGGTTGCCCCGCCGGGCGATGCCGGTCGGAGGCGGGTCGGCGGGGAAGCCGAGCCGCGACGTCCCGGTGGCGAACACCTGCGCCTTGCCGGTCTTCGGATCGATTTTGATCACGCCATCCTTCGTGGCGTAGTGCACCGCCCCGGCGTCGGCCGTGATCACGAAGCCGCCCCCCTGGAAGGAGCTGCCGTGCCCCCAGACCTTGTTGCCCTCCAGGTCGCAGCCGACGAGCGCTGAACCACTCTCGGCCCCCTCGTAGAGAAGGAACACCCTGTCGCCGTACGCGGCTACGGAACTCGGCGGGGTGTGGTCGGCGCCCCAGCCGCCGGTGCCGTCGGAACTGCGCCAGGGCGGATTCGTATGCGGCATGAGATGCGTGTGGTAGCGGAGGCCGATTCCAGGATTGACGAGCCCCCGCCAGCGGTAGTTGCCCGGCGGCACCGGCCTGCCCCGTTCGTCGAGGCAGTCCCAATAATCCACGTGGCTCCCCTTGGACCGCGGATAGCCGGCGATGAGGTTCCGTACCCGCCGCCCAGTCTCGTCCTCGATCACGAGCGTGACGCGGGCATCGGCCGGAAGGTCATAGGCGATTGGCACCGAACCAACGGTGGCGAGGTCGGGGCCGACGGGCCCGGTGGCGGCCTTGTCCCAGGGCTTCGGCTCGAGCTTCACGTTCCCCGTCGGGCTGAGGGAGATCTTTCCCCAGGCCGAGTTGTCCTGCCAGAAAAAGATGCGGTTGACCTTTGCGGGGTTGTGGACGACGTCCGTGCATTGCAGTTCCCGCCACGTCTTGTTGTCGCGGCCGCCCCAGTTGAAGTGCAGGCCCAGGGAAAATTCCTCGCCTGCCTTGTACTGCTTGCCGGAGCGACTCACGAGCTTCCAGGGCACGAACATCTCCTGCGTGTAGCCCTTGCCGTCGGCGTTCTTCTTGAAGGCCATCTTCGCGCCGTGGTCCAGGCCTGCCGCGAGATCGGGCTTCTGGTTGGGGCCGGCCGCCTTGCCGAAATGGACATACATGGCGGGTTTGTCGCTCCCCTTGTAGTACCACGTCGTGAGATGCACCTCAGTCTCGTTGTGAATCCGGATCTGCGCGCAGTCGCTGGCCCAGCCGCGGTCGTGCTTCCCCGGCTCATCAGGATCGACCTGGTTCTCCATCGGCGTGCGGTCCAGCCAGCGGAAGGAGAGATAGAGGCCGTCGGCGTCGTACATCGCGGCCGACCGGACGGCCGCCACATCGGCGTATTGGTCGGTTTCCGGGCAGCTGTAGATCGTGCCGCTGAGGTCCCAGTCGCCGAGGTCGCCGTCGATGACCACCGGGCCGGGCGGGGGCACGGCCACGATTTCGGTGTTGACCGTCGGCATGGCCGTCGCCGGGGCGGCCAAGGCCGTCACGACCACGAAGGAAAGGAGGTTGCAGCGGAGCATCGGCATGGATAGTTCCTCGGAAAGGGAGCCTGCGCTGGCAAGAGATCGATCACTCGAAGACGAACGTTCCCCACGTGCCCGGCTTGAGCATCGCTTCCGAACAGAGGTCGGCCGTCATCGTCCACGTGCGGTTGAAGAGATAGTTTCGCGCGGCGGTCTGCTGGCCACCGCCGTCGGAAGAGAGCACGCCGATGTCGCCGGCGAACGACTGCCCGGACTCCGGGGAGATCCCGAAAGCCTTCAGCGGCAGCGACGCCTCGCACACATAGCCATCGGCTGTCTTCTTGAACGCCACATCGGCTTTTTTGGACATGCTGACATCGTCGATGGTCGTGGTGCAGATGGGGGACGTGAAGGGGACCCGTTCCTTGGGGTCGGTGCCGGGCACCACGGGCCGGTAGCGGACGATGAGGCCGCCATCCTTGTCGGGCACGAGCAACACGCGGACGTCCCCGGCAACGGGGTTGCCGTCACGATCGCCGGACGGCCCGAGGTAGATGTCGATCGCGTCGCCGGTGCGGAAAGCCGAACGCCAGTCGGAGAGGCCGTTGACCATCGGCGTCTCGTCCTTCACCGTCACCCCGAGGAGCAGCCTCGAGCCGGCATGGGCCACCCGCACGCCCGCCAGCTTCAACTCACCCGCGAGGATCTCCCGCTCCGGCACGCCGGCCCAGTCGTCAAGCACGCCATCGACCGCGATCGGGGCCGCATCGTCCGCCCACCGCCCGATCGACAGCGGCGGCAGATCGGCCGACTTCGACTCGGTCGTCGTGGCGGTCGGCTGGGGCGCAGGCTCGGTCCCTCCGGCGATCTGGCCCCCGCTGCCGGGTGCGGAAGGATCGAACTGCAGCTTCACCGGGCCGAATCGCTTCGCCTGCTCGAGCCCTTCGACTGAGCAGACGTTGGCCTCGGTCCGCCCGAAGAGCACCCGCATCGTGCCGTCGTCCTGCACGACCATGCAGCCGACGAACGGCTCCTGCAGCATCGTGCAGTCGGTGAAGTCGGTGCCCTTCTTCGCCTCCTCGGGCCAGGGCCGCGGCCCCTGCCGAGTGTCCTTGAAGAGGCTGCAGACGAAGAGACCGTCTCCCGAGAAGACGAACATCTGCCCCATGTTGCCCTGCGTGGCGACGATCGGCCCGAGGTCGCCGGCGACCTTCCCGGTTCCGGCGTAGCAGATCTCGCCCCGGGTCTCGCCGGGCCGCGGCGCCGAAGAGTGCATCGAGGCGTGCACCCCCATTGAGTTGAGCGGGTAGGTGGCAAGCACGTTGCCCTGCAGGTCGGCGAATCGGTATTGCCCCGTCTGGAAGACATTGCAGGAGTCGCCAATCAGAAAGTCGCCCGACCGTACGGCCAGCCCGTCTCCGGCGAGCTTCTTCATGCCGGCGGTGGCGTACGTGGGCGTGCCGTCTTCCAGGAATCCGGTGGGCTCCACGCCATGGCTGCCGAGATACCAGGCGAGCTGCGGATTGAACACGTAGCCCATCCCGTAGAAATCCTCGTTGCGGCCGCCGGCCTCGGGCAGCGGGAAGACCTCCTCCGGCTGCACGAGCTCGTCGCTATTGGCATCCGACCAGACACCAAACCACTTTGTATGCGGGCCCGGCTTGAGGTCCGCCTTCGCGAACGGTGCCGGCACCTTGCCGCCGGCCACCACGACCGCCGCCGCGCAGGGCCGGTAGTCGCCGTCGCGCTCGACGCAGAGCACGGGATACCCGAAGTGGTTGTGCACGAGGTATTCCCGCATCGTGCCCGAGGCGTCGCTGCGAAACAGCCGGCCCGATTTGAAGTAGTGCCCCAGCGGCAGCCGCGGCAGCCGCAGCGACGCGGGCTCCGGGCTGCGCAGCGACGAGACGAACCGCACCGGCTCCTGCGGCACGGTCCTGTCGGGCGAAATCTTGAAGATCAGCCCGTACCCGAACGCACGCGTGGGATCCTGCTCGTGCAGCGAGCATCCCTGCGACCCATATTCCGAGTTGCCCACGAACCGCTCGACCTGTTTCCCCTCCCCGTCCCAGACGGTGACCATCCGCGGGTGTTCCGGCTCCGTGACCCAGAGGCGGCCTTGGCTGTCCACGTCCATTCCGCCGACCCTGCGGAAGGCGGTGTAGTCGATGGCGAGCCCGTCGGAATCCGAAGCCTCCACCTCGGTGAACGCCACGTAGGGATGCACCTTCTGACCGCCGGCGCGGCCGATGGTGCGGAGGAGCTTCCTGTCGGGGTCGTAAACCTTCACCTGCCGGTCGGGCCCGGCGTCGAAGACGTAGAGGTTTCCGGAATCGTCGGCGGCAAGCTGCCGCGGCGACACGCAACCGGGCAGCGTGAGCGCCGAGATCTCGCCATCCTTCGCCACAACCGACACACCATCTTCCCCGCTCACGGCCAGCCGCCCATCCTTCAGGAAAGCGAGATCATACGCCTTCCAGGGCAGCGGCAGTTCGAGCGGAAATGCCCGCTTGTTGCGGGCCGTGCCAAACTCCTTGTCAAACATCACGAGCGTGTCGGCCGGAAGGTCGACACCGTGATCCGGGCCGCCCGCCTTGCGGACCAGGGCCACCCCCATCTCCGGACCCACCGCGACCCGCACCACCGTCCCCGGAAAAGTGATCGCGGCTGCCTTGCCGGCGGGCCGCTTCCAGCCCACGTCGGCCAGTGTGTCGGCATCAAGCTTGAGGAGGGTGCTCTTAAAGCCCATCCAGAGCAGGCCGTCGGCATGGTCGACGGTGTTGATGCCGTTGATGCCCGCCTCTCGCTTGTAGCCCCAGATTTTCCGGTGCGCTTCGTCGAGGCCGAGCACAGCATGGGGGTTTTCGGCGACCGGGCAGCAGATCGCGACGACGGTCCGCTTGGCCGACTCGGCGGGGGCGCAGGCAACGTCGTTTGGGCCGGTGTGGTCGGCGCCCCAGCTGCTGTGGGCGTAGCCCTGCCACGGGAGCGGATTCGGGTTGTAGAACGAGTAGTCGTAGAGGATTCGCGGCCGCGGGATCGTGAGGCCACGGACATGGTAAGTGCCGGCAGGCACGATCTCGCCGGCGTCATTCAATCCGTCCCACACGACGCGCGGCCCGCTCTGCCCCTTCGCGGCATCGCCGCCGAGCGACGCGATCGGAACCTGCCCGTGCAGGTTCCTCACCCGTTTGCCGTCTTCGGTCTCCACGACGACCGTGAGGAACTCATGGCCCGTCGGCGGAGCCGGGAGCGAAACCTCCATCCGGTGCGGCGAGGTGATGGTCTTCTCGCCCCAGCTTGGCGGTCGGCCGGGGCCCCATTCCGACTTCGTGACGTCGCCGCGGGCGAATTCGGCAGCGAGCGGCAAGGCCACGACCGCCGCCACGATCGCGGCAAACCACACGCGTGTCGGCGTCATGGAGGATTTTCCGCGGGAAGAAAGTGTCGGCGACCGCCTATTTCCCGTCGTCATGGAAAGTTCCCTCGGTGATCACGAGTTCGATGTTCTTGTTGCCGTCACCCCAATCGGAGACCTCGAGGGCGAAGCGGATCTTCTTGGCCCCGGACGGCAGCGCAATGTCGAGGGAGTGCAACTTCTCGCCGGAGCCGGCCTGCTTTTGAAGTCGCGTGGAGCCCTGGCGGAAGACTTCCTGGCCGTCCACCTGCACGAAGAAATCGAACTGCTGGTTGAGGTTGGGCCTCAAGCCGGAAAACCAACCGAACGGGTCGTCGGTGATGAGCACGTCGCCCGTAAAACGCTTGGCGCCCGAGGGAACGTCGTAGTCCACCCAGTGATACATGTTGCGGGTGCGGCCCCAGAGGCCCACGCCGGTGACAAAGAAGCCTTCGCTCGCGAACAGGTTGGTCTGGGTACTTGAATACGACTGCCCCTCCGGAAATTGGAAGTCGTCGGCGGGCGGCTCGGTGACGATCTTCAGCGAGTTGGGCCAAAACGACTGGGCGTTGTTGTGCGGGGGTTCGGGGGTGGTGTCGATGACGCCCGCACCGGACTGCTTTTGAACGCCGAAGCGGTCAGCTTTCGTTCCGTACTCCGCCGCCTTCGGCGAAAGCTTCAGGAGCTGCACCGGGAAATCGACCTTGGGCGGCGGAGGTGGAGCGGGCGTTTCGGGCTTCGCATCCGTGCTGGTCGCGACCGACGACCCCTTCGGCCGTTTGGCCTTGGCCTTTGCGGGCTTCTGGCTGCAGGAGGCGCAGAGAAACACCGCCGCAATGGCGAGCAGAGCCGCGCCCCAGCCCCCGCTCGAGAAAGCCGTGGCGTTGGTCCGACGGGCCCGGCACCGCGCGTTGCTGTTAGCGTGCATGAACAAGTTCCCTTCTGCCGGGGTGGAAACCCAGGATTCCAGCCGAATGCGGAGTACGCCAACCGGAGGATACCCTCTTTTTCAGTGGCAAAATAGGGGGGCGTTGCTCTCAAGCCGTGGTTTACCAGTGCCGGAGTTTCCGCCAAGCCCGCGTCGAGGCGATACACTGCCGGCGATGATGAGTGCGGGCTCACCGGGGTGTGACGATCGGTCCATTTGCCAGCGTCCATGGTGGCGCGACCGACGGGCATGGCCACTCGTTGCCTGGGGCGCGGCCCTCGTCGCCAGCGGCCTCGTGCACGTCGGCGTGTGGGCGGCGTGCGGCGGCCCGTGGGAAGGGCCGGTGACGTGGCGGAAGCCGATATTGTTCGGCCTCTCGGGCGGCCTGACGGCCGTGTCGCTGGGCTGGGTCTGGTCGCATCTCGGCAGGCGGCGCGGCGACGAGTGGCTCGCGCGGATCACGGCCTGGGCGCTCGTGATCGAGGTGGCGCTCATCGACATGCAGCGCTGGCGCGGCGTGGCAAGCCACTTCAATCGTCATACGCGGCTCGACTCGTGGCTCTACGACCTCATGGGCGGGCTGATCCTGTTCGTCACGCTCGTGATCATCGACCTGACGGTGCGGTGGTTTTGCGCGCGGCCGGCGACCACGCCCGACATGCTTCTGGCAGCGCGGGCCGGGCTCGTGCTTCTCGTCGTCTCCTGCCTGCTCGGCATCTGGGCGAGCGTGCATGGCGACATGCAGGTGGCAGCGGGCCGCCGGCCGGAAATCTTCGGGGCTGCCGGCGTGGTGAAGTTTCCCCACGGCGTCGTGATCCACGCCATCCAGTGGCTCCCGTTTCTCGCGTGGGCATCGCGGTGGGCCGGGATCGACGCCCGCACAAGAACGAACCTTGTGGCGGTGGCCACGGTCGCCTCGGCACTCCTTCTGGCCTACGCCCTTGGCCAGACGCTGGCCGGTCGTCCGCGGTTCGGCTGGCCGCCGCGTGGCCACACCGCGCGAGGAGGCGATCAGCGGCCGTCGCCCGGCACGCCACCCTCGGGATGGGAGAAGTGCACGAGCATCACCGCCAGCGCCGCCACGCCGACGACGACGAGTGCCATGCCCATGTAGCGGGCGATCGGCGGCCGGTCGGCATAGCGGTAGTCGTCCTGCGCCACAGCCTCGAGCACGCGTTTGTGCTCCCACATGCCGGCGAGCGTCGCCGCGATTCCCAAGCCGATGAGGGCCGCGCCGAAAAGCCGCGTCTTCAGTGGCGAAAAGCCGGCCATGCGGCCGTCGAACGCGACGGCCGCCTGCCCGAGCCGCTCGATGCCGAAGCCGAGGCTGATCATGGCGAGGCTCGTTCGCACCCATGCCAGCAGCGTGCGATCGGCCGCCTCGCGGTTGCGTTCGCGGGCCAACTCGTTGGTGAGTGATGATTCCCGGTCGGCCATAGATCGTGAGGATAGCGTCATCGCGATGCGGGTGCGCAGCGGCAGGTCGCCCTCATCGCGTCAGGCCGTCAGCCGCACCACGTCGGCCAGCGTCTCGACCGCCTGGACGATCTGCTCCTCGGTGTGCTCCGCCGTGAGGAAGAAACGCACGCGGGCCGCCGACTCGCGGACGGCCGGGTAGAGGATCGGCCGGGCGTTGATTCCCCGCTCGAGCAGCATCTGCGCCACGCGGATCGCCCGCGTCGAGCTGCCGAGGATGACCGGGATCACGGGCGTGTCGCCGCTTTCGCCGGTGTCGAGGTCGCAATCCCGGGCGAGTTTCAAGAACAGCTCCGACCGCTCCCGCAGCCGCGACACGCGCCATGGCTCGCGTTGGATCACCGCCAGCCCGGCCAGGGCCGCGGCGGCGTTTGGCGGAGAGCACGCAGTCGAAAAGACGAACGCAGGTGTCGTGTAGCCCAGGTAGCGGATCAGCCGGTCGCGGCCGGCGAGGTAGCCGCCGCCGGCGCCGAGCGCCTTGCTGATCGTGCCCATCCACAGGTCGCCCTCCGCGGGATCGACGCCGAAGAACTCGCAGATGCCGCGGCCTTCCGGCCCCATCGTGCCGAGGGAGTGGGCCTCATCGACGTAGAGCATGGCGTCGTGCCGCTTCTTCACCTCGATGAACTTCGGCAGATCGGGATAGTCGCCGTCCATGCTGTAGACGCCCTCGATCGCCACCACGACGCGCCGGTACTGTGGCCGGAGATCGCGGAGCAGGCCGTCGAGTTGGGCATGGTCGTTGTGGCGGAACGACCGCTTGCCCGCCTTCGAGGCTTTGGCCCCCTGCATGATGCTGTTGTGGGCGAGTTCGTCGTAGAGGATCAGGTCGCCTTCAGCGAAGAGGTGGCTGAAGAGCGACGCATTCGTGCCGTAGCCGCAGGGGAACACGACGGCCCGCTCGGTGCCCAGGAAGGCGGCGAGTTCTCCGTCGAGGGAGTCGAGGAGCGTGTTGTTTCCCCCCACCAACCGGCTCGCCGAGGCGCTCGTGCCGAACCTGTCGATCGCCTCTTTCGCGGCCTGCCTCACATCCGGATGCCCGGCGAGACCGAGATAGTCGAAGCTCGTGAAACTGATCACGTCGCGGCCGCCGATCCGGGCCGTCCGCTGCCTCACCTGCTCGTTGGCAAGGAGGAAGGGGTCGGCCAGGCCGGCCGCCTGGAGGGCCGCGAGCCTCTCCTCGAGGGCGGCGCACTCCGGGAAAGGATCGGCCGGCACGGACCCCGTGCCGTGGGCCGGGAGCCGCGTCGGCGGGGCCGCGGGTTGCTCCTCCGCGCGGGCGGCAGGCGGCTCCGCAGGGGCGCGGTCGGCGTCGTCGAACATATGCTCGGCGATGCACTCGATCAGGTCGCCGCAGGTACGGATGCCCGCCAGCCACTCATCGTGGAACCGCATCTGGTAGCAGCCCTCGATCCGCGTGACGGCGTCAAGAAAGCCGAACTGGTCGATCCCCGCCTCGACGAGCGTCGTCGTGGCTGTGAGCCGTCCGCGCCGGTCCGGTGGCTGCACGCGGGCGAGTTCGTCGAGCACCAGTTGGGCGATCGCCGCATAGGAGTGGGCGAGCGGCGCGCCACGGGCTGTCGACGACAAAAATTCTGTGCCAGATGTGCTGCCCACCAAACAGTCCTCCTTGCATGGGCGAGCGTGTCGCACGAGGCGACCTCACACGCTTTCGGATAGGCGCTCCCGCTTTCCCGCGGGATGCGGCGACCAACACACTATCAAGATCAGGCCGCATCGAACCAGCGTCCCCGGCCGGCCTCGAACGCGAGCACCGGAAACGGACACTCGTTTTGCGGCCGCGCCGGCACGATTGTCAAATCCTTCCGCCTGCGCAAAGATCATCATTCCACGGGATCGCAGCGGTCGCGACGGAAATGGTGCCGGCCCTGACTGGCACCTCTATTTCACCTCGAGATTCACGCTGGCGGAGTGGGCGTTGAACTCGGGGGCGTAGCGGCTCTGGACGTTCGCGAACCCGCTCGAGGCCGTGCCCCGGTGGGCCGCCCGCAGCGAATACTCGAAGACGTGCGCGCCCCGCGGCAGCCGCTCGAAGAACATCTGCGTGGCGGCATCGCGGATCGCCACGTACCAGGCTGCTCCGTCGCCATGCCGCCAGCCCGAGAGCACATCCATGGGCTCGGTAATGCTCGGCCGGTGGTCGGCGAGCTCCAGGAACTCGTAGTCGCGGTCGCTCGTCACCACGAGCCGCACGACGACCTCGTCACCGAGTTCGACCGTGGCCTCGGCGAGCGGCACGAGCTCCGGTCCGGCCTTCGTCATCCGCTTGATGAACAGCTGCTTCTCGATCGCGAGTTCCTCGCGGCCCGCAGCCGGCACCTGCGAGATGTCGTCGAGATACTGCCAGTGGACGCCACCGAAAGCCAAATCTTTGTCGGGCTTTGTGACCGTGATCGCCGCCATCTCGGGCTTGATCTCGCGCCGTGTGAACCGCTCCTCGAAGAACCCGGTGCCGGCCTCGACCTTCGCCGGCTGCACCCGTTCGCCGCCCACGTCCACCGTGACGAGCTCCTGCGAGCCCAAGAGGTCATCGCCCCGGCCGAGCAGGGCGCCGACGGCGTCGGCCGTCGTGCGGCTGTTCTGCCAGCGGCTGGTGCGCTTCTGGGAGAGCAGCCAGACCTTCATCGCCTCGACCGCGTCCTTGTCGCCGGCCACCTCGTCGAAGGCCTCGATCATGATCGACTGCGACGCGATCGGTGCGTAGCGCCAGTTCCACCAGCCGGGGTGCGGATCCCGCCACCACATCCCCTGCCAGCTCTCCTGTTCCTCGCCGGGCTTCACGTCGGCGTCCACGGCCCGCTGTTCGAGGCTGTCGATGATCGAAAGCGCCGTCTTCTTGTCGCCCGATCGGGATAGGGCGATGGCGAGCTGCCCCTGCGTGAGCCGGGCGTCGAGTTTCATCCAGCACGTGCGGCCGATACCAAAGGCCCACTCGATCGCAGCGGTGGCCTCGCCCTGGGGCGGTGCATCCTCGGTGAAGAAGCTCCGCGCGTAGAGGGCGTAGACGCCCAGCGGCGTGAGCACGATGTCGTCGGGCTTGTCCTTCCATAAGTGCTCCGCCCGCTGCTTTTCCTCGACCAACCGGCCGTCGAGCCAGGGAATCGTCTGGAGGGCCGGCTGCACGTCGATAGCTGCGCCCGCGGCCCGCAGCCGGCCGAATCCCGCCACGATCCCGAGCGTGACACTGTCGCAGGTCTGGCCGCCGGGGAACCAAGGCCAGCCGCCGTCGCCATGGCGCAGGCTCTGCAACCGCGTGAGCGCTGCCTGCGATTCGTTCTCGGCGCGTGTGGCGTCGAAAAGCAGCGCGATCCTGGCCCGCGCCTCCCTCTCGTCCACCGCGTCGCGCACCCACGGCGTCTCGGCGAGCAGCGTCTTCATGAGGTCGGTGTTCTTCTCGAGCGGGCTTTCCAGTGCCGCCGTTCCCTTCCACTGCTCGAAGACGTTGCCGATCCGTGGGTCGCTCGTGGCCAGGTGCCGGGCGAGCGTGTTGGCGTAGAGCCGGGTGAAGAGCGTTTCGGTGCTCTCGTCGGAGTCTTCCATGATCGAGGGCAGGGCGAGGACGGCGTACCAGGCCGGGTTCGACGTGGCCTGGACGACGAGCGACTGGCTCTGGATGCCGGTCGCCGCGCTCGTCGCGAGCCGGTCGAGCGAGATCTTTCGCGAGCCGGGGCCGCGGATCGTGACGGGCACCGACTCACTCACGAGGACTTTGCGGGACAGAATCGGGATGAAGGCCTCTTCGCCGTCGGCGGCCTTGCCGGCGGAGCCGGTGGCGAGGTAGCGGAGGGTCTCCGTGCCGTCGGCCACCTTGATAGTGAATACGACTGGCTTCGACTCACCGGCGGCGAGATCGAAGGGAAGTTCCCGCGGGCCGTCGATGAGACCGCTGCGGTCGGCATCGGTGCGCGCGTCGGCCAGCGCGAACTTCACCGTGCCGGCGAGCCGTCCGGTGGACTTGTTGCTCACCTTCACCGGGATGTGCACGACGTCTCCCTCGCGGAGAAACCGGGGCATCACCGGCTCGACCATGAGGTCTTTCGCAGACACGCAGGTATCCACGATCGAACCGCTGCGGAGTGCGGCATCGTGGGCGAGGCCCTTGAACTGCCAGGTCGTGAGCGTGTCGGGGAGCGTGAACTCGATCGACACGACGCCGTCCTTGTCGCTCGAAAGCGCGGGCAGGAAGAACGCCGTCTCGACGAGGTTCTTGCGGGGCGGTGGCGGGGGCGCGGCTGCGGCCGGACCAGCCGGCCCGGCGGGGCCTTCGGCGTCGCCTGCCGTTCGATCTTCTTCGATACTTCGTCGTTGAGCCGACTCGCCTCGGTTCGCGTCCATCGCCGCCATCGGAGCGGCATCCATGGCCTCATCCTCTGCCATGAGCATCCTGCCCTTGCGCGCGAGGCCGCCCCCCCATCCCATCGCCGGCGTGCCAAAGTGATCCCGCAGCACGCGGTAGGTCATCTGCGGCACGTTTACCTGCGGCACGTCGAAGTGACCGAGGACGTAGTTGAAACCCTCGCCGCGGTTCGTGAACGAGAGGTTCACCCAGCCCGACTCGTGGCGAAAGACATCGATACCGCCCCGCCAGACATGCTGCGCGAGCGCGTCGAGTGACTGGTCGTAGGCGAGCGCGAGAAACTCGGCCGCGACCGGGGCCGCCGGCCCGGCCACCGGGTCGGCGACGCTCTTGATCTTCGCCCGCCAGATCTCCTTGGCCCCCGGCTCGAGCCGCCGCGTGAACCGCTCCCACTCGATCGCGAGTTTTTTGTTCGTCCAGGGCACGTCGATCGTGCGGCTCTCGGAATGGAGCCGGCCATCGCGGACCATCCAGGCCCGCAGGGTAAACCCGCCCCGCTGGGCATCGGTCACCTTCAAGCTCACCGGCCACTGCGTCCGGCCCGGGGCGGTCCAATATCGCGAGAGGGTCTTCCCGGCCTGCGCGATATCGACGAGCGCCCGGCCCTCTCCATAGCCCGTGCCGACGAGCGCCGTGAACTCGCTCAGCGGCTCGGCCGACTGCTTCGCTGACTTCATCACGAACGCCCGCTTCACGCCGTAGCGGGTCGCGGCGGGATCGACCACTTCGACGACCTGCTCGGCCTTCACCGCCGGCACGTCGCCGGTCGCCGGGATCTCGAAGACGGCCTTGTAGATGCCGGCCGGCAGGCTCGCCATCGCCTCCACCTTGCCCGTGGCCTTGTCGGTCGTGACCTTCTGGGTGACCACCGCCTCGCCCACGGCCCAGGTCTGCGGTTCGGTCGGATCGGGCTCGACCGGCCGCGGGATTGCCCTGCCGCGACCGCGGCCGCGGAATGGCATCGGCGCCGGGCCGCCGTGGCCGCCGAACAGGTCGCCGCGCACGACCTCGGCCGGCTGCACGAGCCGCGACACGGTGAGCGTGCCGGCGGCCTCGCGTGGCTGGCCGTCGAGCGTGGTCGCACCGATCGCGAGCGTCACTTCCGCGGGCTTGCTGCCTTCGCCCGTGGCCTGCCACTCAGGCGCCGACACGCTCGCCTCGACGTCGGTATAGCCCACGCTCACGCTCCGCGTGTCGCTGCGGGTTTCGCCGCTCGTGTCCGTGACGTCGGCCACGAGCGCGTACGTGAAGACCGGCAGCGACTCCTTGGGCACCGTCCGATCAGGCTTGGCCGTGAATGCGACGGTGAACTTTCCGGAGTCGTCGGTGACGGCCGTGCCGCGGGCGATCCGCTGCGCGCCAGAGTTGAAGGGGAGCCAGGGGAAGCGGCAGCGGCACCAGTAGGGCCAGCGGACCTGCCGCTCGACATGCCACGTCACCTTCGCGCCGGAGACGGCGAGGCCCGTGTAGGTCGTGGCCGAGCCGGAAAGCGAAACCTCGCCGCCGAGCGGCGGGCTCTTCTCCGGTGCCGCGAGCGTCACGAGGAACTTCGGCCGCTTGTACTCCTCGACGCGAACGCCGGCCGAACCCCCAAACCCGTCGTTGCCCGGGGCCTGGGCCTGGATCGACCACTGCCCCGGCAGGGCTCCGGTCGCGATCGGGAAAGTGCCGTGGAACGACCCGTTGGCATTCGTCTTGTGGGTGGCCTTGGCCACCTCACGGCCGTTGGCATCGTTGAGCGTGACGACGATCTCGCGATCGGCGACAGCGCGGTATTCGGCCTTCTCGAAATGGCTCGCGCAGGCGATCCCCTTGTAGTGGACGATCTGTCCGGGGCGGTGAATGCCGCGGTCGGTGACCAGCACGATCGATTTGAGCCCCGATGGCTGCTCGTTCCGCCAGACGTGGGTCGGATCGGTGGCGGTCGCATGCCGCTTGCCGCCGAGGTCGGCCGTGGCAACGACGACGACTTCTTTCTGCTGCCGGACGGAGAGTTCGTAGCGGCCATCCTTGTCGGTCGTCACCGTGGCGGACTCGACGAACGGCGGCGGGCCGCCCTGATCCCCGCGAACGAACGCCTTGACGGTCGCGCCGGCGACGGGCTCGCCCGACGCGACGTTGACCACGTGGCCCGCGAGGCCGGTCGGGGCGAGCGGGTTTTGCTCGGCCACGATCGCGAGGTTCGTGAGTTGCACCATCTCCATGAAGAGGACATTGTCAGTGCCGCCGAAGTCGGGTCGGTGGCTGGCGATCACCCAGTAGTGCCCAGGCTCGAGGCCGGCCGCGTCGAGGGCGGTCGCCGGCAGATCGTGGTGCCGCTGCCGGTAATCGGGCGTGGCGGGAAGGTCGACGGCAAGTGTCTCGAGCGCCTGCAGGCCGAGGACTGCGTTGCGTTCGGCTTCATCCATCCCTCCCCATCCAGACCGCGGCATGCCCGACTTGAGCCGCGCAAAAAAGTCGGCCTTCACAATCCGCAGGTGGACCTTCGTCAGGTTTCGATAGGTCACGCGGATCACGGGCCAGGGGGCGGCCCATGTCGATTCCGTCTGGAGCGACAAGTCGCGGCTCTCCATTTGCACGACGAGGAGTCTGCACATCGCGCCGCCGGGGCTTCTGGGATGCGCCTCGGCACCGGCCAGCGCGATCTTCCGGGCCTCGACCAGGTCGCCCGAATCGCCCGTGCCGTGATTCTGTCCGTCACCCTGCTGGATCAGGCTCGCGAGCTGAAACCGGCCGAGCGACGCCGTCTCGTGGTCGCCGGCCCGCTCGATGAAGCCGCGAAGGGCCGTCTCCTTGCGGTCGAACAGGTCGCCGGGCTCGCCGGTGGGCACGACGGCGCCGCTGGCCCACTGGATCCGGTCGAGGTCCGCGGCGAGGAAGGCCGTGCGATCGGCGTCGGCCTTGTGGAAGGCGATGAGGTCGCGATACAGCCGCAGCGTGTCGAGCAGCGGCGAATCGGCGTCGGTGAAGGTTTTGTCGTTTTCCGGCTGCCAGTTCAAAAACTCATCGGCCGTGCCGAGGGCGGGCGAATCGGCCACGAGCTCGAAGGCGTCCTCGGGGGCCACGAGCCCGCGTTCGCCTGAACTCGAAAACTCGATCGCGTCGCGGACAATCACGTCCCACACGGTGGGCCGGTAGGCGTCGGCCATCGCGCCCTTCTCGATGATCGCCGACCACTCGGCGACCGGGAGCTTTTGGAGCGCCGCCCGCTCGGGGCTGCCGGGGGTTCCGACCGCGACGGCGAAACGCTTTTTGATCTCGGCGACGATGCCGGGCAGGTCCCACTCGGCGAGCTTCGTGAGGTCCTTGCCGTCGGCACCCCCCTGTGTCCGCTGCTGATACCGCCAGCGGTTCATCTGGAAATAGCCCCACGTCCAGTTGGCGCGGATGGCCTCGAGCACGCCGCGGGTCTCGGCCGGCGCTTTCTCGATCGCGGCGGCCAGCCGGATCACCCGCTCGGGAGCGTCGCCGGGCCGGTCACCCGTCTCGGTCACGATCCGCGTGGCGATCGCCCGGGCCGCCTCGGCCCAGGCCTTCTCGGCAATCGCCGCCTGCTCGATGCCGGCGAGCTTTTCCGCCGCCGTCTTCGGCTTCCCCTCCTCGAGCGCCTGCTCGACGGCCTGCCAGGCAAGGCCGCGCTCACCCCGGGGTTCATCGGCCCGTCCGATTGCATGCATGGCGAGGATTGCTCCGAGAGTGGCGGCGAGAGCTGCCCGAAGGCCGGCCCGGACGGGGCGGTCGTGGTGTGCGGAAGACCGCGTGCGACGCCCGCACCGGGGGAGATGACCGAGGATGTGCACAAAACCCCCCTGTTTGGCGTGAGGACGCAGGTAAACCAACCTTTGACCAACGCGGATACGGGCTTATTATTACAGTTACGAAGGCATTCCCCCGCCGATCGACCCCAACTGGGTCCGCGTCCTCGAGCTTTTGGCACCCAGGACGGCGACGCGGGCATTTCGAAGCAGAGCCCTGCGGGAGTGAGTGTATGGAATCCTCGCCACGATGGACGAGTGACCGTCGAAGGGGTCTGGCCAGGCAAATCGCCACGCTTGTGGGCGGCCTTGCGGCAGCGGTCGGCTGGGCGCCGGCCTGGGCCGAGAGCGGCCCGGAAAAAATCTCCTACAACGAGCACATCCGGCCGATCCTGGTGGAAAATTGTTTCGGTTGCCACGGGGCGGACAGCGCCGGCCGGAAGGCCGATCTGCGGCTCGACCAGCGTGATGCCGCCATCGAGAGCGGCGCGATCGCGCCGGGCGATCCTGATTCGAGCATCGCCCTCGACCGCATCTTCTCGGATGACCCCGAGGAGGTGATGCCCCCGCCGAGCCTCAAGAAGGTGCTCACTTCGGAGCAGAAGGAGTTGCTCTCACGGTGGATCGCCGAGGGAGCGGAATACCAGCCGCACTGGTCGTTCACTCCGCCGCAGCGGCCCGCGCTGCCGGACGTGAAGCAGGAGATCCGGGTCAGGAATCCGATCGACCGTTTCATTCTGTCCAAGCTCGAATCGCAGGGGCTCTCGCCCGCCCCGGAAGCCGATCGCCGCACGCTCGCCCGCCGGGTTTCGCTCGACATCACCGGGCTGCCGCCGGAGCCCGAGGTCGTCGAGGCGTTCGTCGCCGATCCGCATTCCGACGCCTACGAGCGGCTCGTCGACCGCCTGCTCGCCACGCCCGACTGGGGCGAGCACCGCGGCCGCCACTGGCTCGACTACGCCCGCTATGCCGACACCCATGGCATCCACAACGACAACTACCGCGAGATGTGGGCCTACCGTCAGTGGGTCGTGGATGCGTTCAACCGCAATCTGCCCTTCGACCAGTTCACGACCCTCCAGTTGGCGGGCGACCTCGCGGCCAAGGAACTCCCGGGCAGCCCCGATGAGAAGCTCGAGACCCAGATTGCCAGCGGCTTCAATCGCTGCAACATGACGACCAGCGAAGGGGGCATCATCGACGAGGAGTATCTCGTGCTCTATGCACGCGACCGCACCGAGACGACGGCCGCCGTCTGGATGGGGCTCACGGCAGGCTGCGCCGTCTGCCACAACCACAAGTTCGACCCGCTCTCGCAGAAGGAGTTCTACGAGCTCGCCGCGTTCTTCAATAACACGACGCAGGCCGCGAAAGACGGCAACGCGCTGGACACGCCGCCGATCGTGATCGTGCCGAAGCCCGAGGACCGGCCGCGGTTCGCCGCCCTCGAGGAGCAGCTTCCCAGGGTAAAGGGCCTGATCGAGAGCCGGCAGCAGGAGGCGAAACCGTTGTTCGAGTCGTGGCTCGCAGCGGCCACCCCTGAATTGATCGCGAGGATGCTGCCGCAGGACACGCCCCTTCTGCATCTTCCCCTCGCCGAGGGCGCCGGCACGAAGACGAAGGCCGTGCTGCTTGGCAAGGAGACCGACCTGCCGCTCACCGACACGGTAACGTGGCAGGCCGGCCCGACCGCCTCGTCGGCGATCCTGCTGGAAGGAAAGGCCTGCGAGCTTTCCTCCGCCGGCGACTTCGAGCACGACCAGCCTTTCACGGTGTCGTTCTGGATCCGCCCGCCAGCGAACGACTCGCCGTACGCCGTCGTCTCCCGCATGGACGTCGGGCACGGGCACCGGGGTTGGGACGTGTTCGTGGGGGCCCGCCACGTCGCCTTTCATCTGATGCACGCCTACCCGGACGACGCCATCAAGGTCTCCGCGTCGCAGCAACTGAAGCCCGATGCGTGGACGCTCGTCACGGTCGCCTACGACGGCTCGGGTACGGCGGAGGGCGTGAGAATCCATTACGACGGGAAGTTGCAGGAAGCACGGTCGGAGGCCACCACCTTTAAGAAAAACTCGATCCGCACGGCGGTGCCGCTCCTGATCGGCAGCCGGATCGGGGGCTCGCCCGCGCACGCCGTCGGCCTCGGAGACCTGCGGATCTGGGGGCGGGCGCTTTCGGTCGGCGAGGTCGAGGGGCTCGCGCGGGCACAGGCGCTCATCGACGTGGCGAAACTGCCGCCCGCGGAGCGGCCCCAGGCTGCCGGCGGGTTCTACGGCTGGTGGCTCGCAAACCTGGACGAGCCGTTCAAGCAGGCGCAGGCCGCAGTGTCGGCGATCGAGGACGAGATGGCCGGCATCCGCAAGCGTGGCACGATCGCCCACGTGATGAACGAAAAGAACGAGATGGCGAAGGCCCACATCCTCGACCGCGGCGAGTATGACAAGCGCAAGGAAGAGGTGACGCCCGACACGCCCGAAATCCTGCCGCCGTTTCCAGCCGACCTGCCGAAAAACCGTCTCGGCCTCGCGAAGTGGCTGCTGCTCGAGGAGCATCCGCTCACCTCGCGGGTGACGGTGAATCGGTTCTGGCAGGAGGTTTTCGGTACCGGCCTGGTGCGGACGACCGGTGATTTCGGCATCTCGGGCGAACTGCCGAGCCACCCGGAGCTTCTCGACTGGCTGGCGGTCGAGTTCCGCGAGAGCGGCTGGGATGTGAAGCGGCTCTTCCGGCTCATGCTCACGAGCGCCGCCTACCGACAAAGCGCGGCGACGACGCCCGAGAAGCTCGCGAAGGACGGTGCCAACCGGCTCCTCTCGCGGGGGCCGCGGTTCCGCATGGATGCCGAAATGGTCCGCGACTCGGCACTCGCCGCCAGCGGCCTGCTCGTGAAGAAGATCGGCGGCGCGAGCGTGAAGCCCTACCAGCCCGAAGGCGTCTGGGAGGCTGTGGCCATGACGGAAAGCAACACACGGTTTTACAAGGTGGAATCGGGTGAACCGCTCTACCGTCGCAGCATGTATTGGTTTTGGAAGCGGTCGGCCCCGCCCGCCTCGATGGAAATCCTCAACGCGCCGTCACGGGAGAACTGCACCGTGAAGCGGGAGCGCACCAACACGCCGCTGCAGGCGCTCGTCACGCTCAACGACACGCAGTTCGTGGAGGCGGCACGGGTGCTGGCGGACCGGGCGATCCAATCAGACGACGCCGACGACGCCCGGATCGAGTTCATCGCAGCCCGCGTGCTCTCACGATCCCTCGTGGCGGAGGAGCTCGGCGTCGTGAAGCGATCGCTCGCCGACCTTTTGGCCTGGTACGCCGCGCATCCCGACGAAGCCGCCAAGCTCGTGGCCGTCGGCGAATCGAAGCCGAAGTCGGCCAATGCCATCCAGCTCGCCGGGTGGACGATGCTGACCAACGAATTGCTGAACCTGGACGAAGCCCTCTGCAAGTGAGCCGAGGGCGGCTGCCGTTTTTTGGGGAGACAGGCCGATGAACCCACCCATCCATTCGCCGATCGACGAAATCGGGCTGAACCTCACCCGGCGCAGGTTTTTTGAGCGTGGGAGCCACGTGCTCGGCGGTGCGGCACTGGCGTCGCTCATGGCCGAGGAAGGAGCCATCGCCCGAGCCAACGTGTCTGACGGCGTTGTGCCGGAGGCGGGGGCGATCGGTCCCCATTTCGCCCCCAAGGCGAAGCACGTGATCTACCTGCACATGGTGGGTGGGCCGCCGCAGCAGGACATGTTCGACTACAAGCCGGTGATGAACGACTGGTATGACAAGGATCTTCCTGAAAGTGTCCGCCAAGGCCAGCGGCTGACGACGATGACCTCGGGCCAGGGGCGATTCCCAATCGCGCCGTCGAAGTTCACATTCGCCCAGCATGGCGAGTGCGGCATGTGGGTCACGGAGTTGCTGCCGTGGACCGCGAAGATGGTCGATGAGATGTGCTTCATCCGCAGCATGCACACCGAGGCCATCAACCACGAACCGGCCATCACCTACATGCAGACGGGCAACCAGATCACGGGCCGGCCCTGCCTCGGCTCGTGGTTGAGCTATGGCCTCGGCTCGCTCAACAAGGACCTGCCAGCCTTCGTCGTACTCGTGGCGCGGCCTACGAACAACGAGCAGAATCAGGCGATCGGCGCCCGGCTTTGGGGCAGCGGCTTCCTGCCCGGCGAGCACGCGGGCGTGAGCTTCCGCTCGGCCGGCGACCCGATTCTCTACATCAATAACCCCCCCGGCGTGTCCGCGGAGGTGCGGCGGAAGACGCTCGACGGCCTGCAGGCCCTGAACGAGCGCACGCTGCGACAGATCGGCGACCCGGAGACGCGGACGCGGATCTCGCAATACGAGATGGCCTTCCGCATGCAGACCAGCGTGCCCGAGCTGACGGACCTCGCCTCGGAGCCGGCGAGCACCTTCACGCTCTACGGGGAGGAGGCGAAGAAGCCGGGCACGTTCGCGAACACCGTGCTCATGGCTCGCCGGATGGTGGAGCGGGGCGTGCGGTTCGTGCAGGTCTACCTCAACAACTGGGACCACCACGGCAACCTCGCCGGTAGGTTGGTCAGCCAGTGCAAGGACATCGACCAGGCCTGCTACGGCCTCGTGCAGGACCTCAAAATGCGCGGCCTCTTGGACGAGACGCTCATCATCTGGGGGGGCGAGTTCGGCCGCACGGTCTACTCCCAAGGCGGCCTCTCCCGCGAGAACTACGGCCGCGACCATCATCCGCGGTGCTTCACGATGTGGATGGCCGGTGGTGGGGCGAAGCCGGGCGCCATCTATGGAGCCACCGACGATTTCTCGTACAATGTCACGCGGGATCCGGTGCACATCCGTGACTTCCACGCGACGGTGCTTCACCTTCTGGGGTTCGACCACGAACGGTTCACCTACCGCCACCTGGGGCTTGATTTCCGGCTGACGGGAGTCGAGCACGCCAAGGTGGTGAAGGATTTGCTGGCCTGATTCAGGCTCAGTGGTCGCCAAGCCCCGTCCCTTTCCTCCACCCGGAGCCAAGCCACCATGCGTTGTGCGCGTCTGTGTCTCGAAGCCGTCGTGGCCGTAGGCATGCTCTGCGGAAGTCTCGTCGTTGCGGCCCGGCCAGCCTGTGCCGATGACAAGCCGGCCGACGCCCTCGATCCGATGAAGACGGCCCGCGAAATGCTCGCCCTCCCGGCCCGTCCGCCTCGCCCGGAGCTGCCTCCGAGCAAGTTGCCGCTGGCATTTGTGGAGGGGGAGCGGATCGCGCTGGTCGGCAATTCCACGGCGGAGCGGATGAATCTCTTCGGGCACTTCGAGGCGTTGCTCCACCAGCGGTTTCCCGGCAAGAAACTGGTGGTCCGCAATTTCGCCCGGCCCGCCGACGAGGTGGCCAACCAGCAGCGGGCGAGCGACTACACGAAACTCGACGACCCGCTGGCGGCCTTCGGTGCCGACACGTACTTGCTGTTCTTCGGCTTCAACGAATCGTTTGCCGGGCCGGACGGCGTGGAGAAATTTAAGGCCGATTACGGGAAACTCATCGATGACATGGCGGCAAAGTACAGGCGCGACGACTCGCAGGCCGCGCCGCGATTCGTGATCGTCTCTCCGATTGCCGTCGAGGACTCTGGCGATCCGCTGCTCCCCGACGCCGGCG
>JBIIIP010000060.1:0-17765 GCA_044234625.1 Pirellulales bacterium
GCGGACGCCCGATCTGGCGCTCTACAGGCTGCGAAAACTGGCCGCGGATCATCCGGAGATCGCCGGGATCGCGCCCCCGGAAATCGATGTCGAGGCCCTGCGCCGCATGGCGGAAGACGTCGTCGAGAGCCGTCTGGAACGAGTCGATGGCGTGTCTTCGGTCGATCTGGTGGGCGGCCGGGCCGATGAACTGCAGGTGATCGTCGATCCCCAGCGGCTGGCCGCCCGACGGCTGACGATCGACGACCTCCGCGGGGCGCTGGCCAACCAAAACCAGGACACATCCGGCGGCGATGTGTGGGAGGGCAAACGCCGCTACGTCGTCCGCACGCTGGGGCAGTTTCGGTCGCCCGCGCAGGTCGAGGCGGTCATCATCGCGCGGCGGGATGGAAAGCCGGTTTACGTTCGCGACGTCGCCACGGCCCGGCTCGGCACCAAGAAGCCCGACGGCGTGGTGCGCCGCTTCGGGGCCCGCAGCATCGCCGTGCGCGTGACCCGTGAGCGGGATGCAAACGTGCTCGACGTGATGCGCCGGCTGCGCGCGCTCGCCGCGGAGATCGACCGGGGCCTGCTCCCCAAGGGGCTCAGCCTCACGGTCGTCTACGACGAGACCACCTACATCGACTCCGCGATCGGCCTCGTCAACGACAACATCTTCGTCGGTGGCCTGCTCACCCTGGCCACGTTGCTGATGTTCCTGCGCAACGTCCGCTCGACGTTCATCGTCGCCCTCTCGATTCCGGTGAGCGTGATGGGAACCTTCCTCTCCCTGGCGGCCTTCAATCGCACGCTCAACGTCATCAGCCTGGCGGGCATCGCCTTTGCCGTCGGCATGCTCATCGACAATGCGGTGGTCGTGCTGGAGAATATTTACGTCAGGTGGAGCGGCGGGGACGACCCGGAAACCGCCGCGGTGCGCGGCACGACGGAGGTCTGGGGGGCGATTCTCGCGAGCACGCTGACCAATGTGGCGGTGTTTCTGCCGGTGCTGTTCGTGGAGGGGGAGGCGGGGCAATTGTTTGGCGACATCGCCCTGGCGATCGCCGCGGCCGTCGGCCTGTCGCTGGCCGTCTCGGGACTCGTGGTGCCGGTGGCGGCGGCGCTGCTTCTGCAGGGCCGCGGCGCCCAGGCGGCGGTGGCCGCCGTGACCGGCGGCGAGGACGGCCGGCCGCGGGGCGACGTGCTCATGCGGATCGGCAGCTCCTTCATGGCGGCGCTCACGGCGATCAATCGCTTCCTGCTCGGCGGTGTGGGCCGCGAGCTGGCGACGTCTCTTGCGATTGTCGCCGTCGCGGTCGTGGCGACCTGGCTCCTCATGCCCAAGGTGGAATATCTGCCGGAGGGCAACCGCAACCTCGTGTTCGGCATCCTCCTGCCGCCACCCGGCTACAACCTCGACGAGTTGCTGCGGATGGGCGACAGGGTGGAGGAGCAACTGCTCCCCTACTGGGACGTCGATCCGGGCACGCCGGAGGCCGCGGCCCTCGACGCCCCGATCCTCGCCGACTTGTTCTTCGTCGCCCGCGGGCGGAGCGTGTTCATCGGGCTGCGGTCGCTCGATCCGCTGGCGGCAGCGAAACTCGTGCCGCTTGTGCGGCGGATCGCCGCCGGCCTCCCCGGCACCTTTGCCGTCGCCAAACAGTCGAGCCTCTTCGAGCAGGGCATCGGCTCGGGCCGGACGATCGACATCGAGATCACCGGGCCCGATCTCGCCACGCTCGTCCAGCTCGGCGTGCAGGTGATGGGGCGTCTGCCAGAGGCCACGCCCGGCAGCCAAAACCTGCCCAAGCCCTCGCTCGACCTGTCGAGCCCCGAGGTGCAACTCGTGCCGCGGTTCGAGCAGGCGGCCGACATGCAGCTCGACGCCCGGCAGCTCGGCTACATGGTCGACTGCCTGGTCGACGGCGGCTACGCCACCGACTACTTCCTCGACAACGACCGCATCGATCTGGTGATCAAGGGGGACGAGCGATTCATCACCCGCACGCAGGACCTGCGGAGCCTGCCGGTGATCACGCCCGGCGGGCAGCTCGTTCCCTTGGAGAGCGTGGCCGAGGTTCGGGAGTTTTCCAGCGGCCCCGAGCAGATTCTTCACCGGGAACGCGAGCGGGCGATCACCGTGCAGGTGTCGCCGCCGGCCCGGATGCCGCTGGAGGAGGCGCAGGAACGCATCCAGCGGATGGTCGTGCGTCCGCTCGAGGAATCGGGCGCGCTCGAGGGGGGCTACCAGATCGCGCTCGGCGGCACCACCGACAAGCTCGTGGCGACGTGGAAGTCGCTGTGGTTCAACCTCGTCCTGGCCGGCGTGATCACGTACCTGCTCATGGCGGCGCTCTTCGAGTCGTGGATCTACCCGGCCGTCATCATCGCGTCGTTGCCGTTGGGCAGCGTCGGCGGGCTGCTCGGGTTGTCGCTGCTCAACGCCGTGGGGGCGCGGTTCGGCATCTACCAGCCGCTCGACGTGCTCACCATGCTCGGCTTCGTGATCCTCGTCGGCACGGTGGTCAACAACCCGATCCTGATCGTGGAGCGGGCGATCCAAGTGCTGCGCACGGGAGAGGAAACCGATGCCACCGCAGCCATCATCGAGGCGGTGCGGAGCCGGGTGCGGCCGATCTTCATGACCACCTTCACGACCGTGCTCGGCCTGCTGCCGCTGGTGCTTTTCCCGGGGGCGGGCAGTGAGCTCTACCGCGGGCTCGGGGCGGTGCTGCTGGGAGGCATGCTGTTTTCCACGGTCGTGACGCTCGTGCTCGTGCCCGTGCTTCTCGGCCTGTGCTTCCGGTTGTTTCCCGTGCGTGCGGCCGCGGCGGCCTGAGGGTCTTCAGCGTTTGCGGGCGGCGATGTAGACCTCGCCAAGCCAGCCCGGAAACATGCCGCCCCAGGCCATGTTGAACTTCTGCCACCACCGCTGGTCTTCCAGAAACAGGCCGCTGGCCCGCAGGAAATAGGCGCTGCGGGCTTCCTCGATCGTGCAGTCGTTGGCGATGGCCGCCTTGTTGAACCGCCGCGCCGAGAGGGCCGAGACATGGCCGTTGTCGTTCGTATGCGCCCGGAGGTGCGGCTCGCGGTAGGGGATGATGAAGTGCGGATGGGCCGGGAAGCCGACGATGAACAGCGCCCCGGAGGGCAGCCGCGCCGTAACCTCGGCGATCGTCTTCTCGGGATCGAAGAGGTGCTCGAGCACGTGCAGCATGATGCACACATCGCAGCCCAGGTCGAGCGAGGCGACGTCGGTCTCGACGTTCGCCTCGATCAGCTGGTCGTAGGGCAGCTTGTCGAGGTACTCATGGAGGAGCTTCACGTCGACTCCGGTCCAGCGGGCGATCACCTGGGCGGGGTCGACATGCAGTTGCTCGAAACCGTGGAGCATGTAATTCAGCATCAGCCCGTGGGCGATGCCGATCTCGCACACGGTCAGCGGCCGCTGCCGGCGGGCGGCTTCCCGGCCGATCCAGTGGAACGGGATGAAATACCGCAGCAGCCGCGTGGGGTAGCGTCGCGACCGCTGCCGGGCGGTGAGCCGAAACTCGCGGCCGCTGGCGATGAGCGTGGAGTTGAGGTCGTGGTGCCAAAGATCCTTGGCGAAGATATTCCGCAGATCCGGGGGGGGGCTGTCGATGGCTGGCTCCGATCGTGCGAAAGGCCGGCGGTCGCGGCTCGGAAGGGAAAGGGCTGCGGCCAAAAGTCAACCGACGAAGTTGGGCTGGCTCTCCGACCGCGAGCCGGATTTTGCGGGGAGTTATATAGGATTCCGCCGAGGTGTCCTCAAGGTCGATCATGAAGGAGCCTTCGGTCCCGAAACGCCCTGCGATGGGGAAGGGCCGGCCAAGTGCGGCGTGGCCTTTTGAAGGGGAACGGAGGCGATTTCGCGGCCCCCTGCCATCACGGTCTTGGCGTGGGTGTTTATCTGGAAGATAAATCTCGTGAACGCCCGGCCCTCGATAGCCTGCCTCACTGCAAGTCCAGTACTGCAGCCAACTTCCTTCCCAGCCCAGCAAGTTCCTTTCCGCGTTTATCTGGAATCAACGGAAGATTATCGAGTTCCGTAGAAACACTCTTTCGGGGTATTAAAGCCACGTTGGATGGAGCGGCTCGTACGGAGTAGCTATGCCTGAGCTCAGTCGCTTCTACGGGATCATTATTCGCATGTATTGCGAAGTGGGGCCGCACCATTCGCCCCATTTCCATGCCTATCACGGTGACGATGAGGCCGTGTACGGGCTCGATCCCATAGAGTTGCTTGCCGGTAGCCTTCCGCGCCGTCAGGCTAGACTGGTGGAGGCATGGGCTGAGTTGCGTCAGTCCGAGTTGCTCGCTGACTGGAACCGCCTGCAGTCCGGAACGGAACCGTTGCCGATCGATCCACTTCCTTAGGTGCTGCCATGATTCATGCCCTCCACCGCGTCACGGACTTCCAAGTGATCGGTCCGCACCGGCTGCGAGTCTCGTTCCGCGACGGCGTAGTGCGCGACATCGATTTCCAGCCCGTGCTGGCCGGATCGCTGTTCGGGCCGTTGCGTGACCCGGAGCTCTTCAAGCAGGTTCGGTTAGACCCAGAGGTTCACACCCTCGTTTGGCCTAATGGCGCTGACTTTGATCCGGCAACTCTTCACGACTGGCCGGAAGCGCTCCCTGCGATGGCCGAGCGAGCGCGTGCGTGGGAAGCCGACTGCACCCCGAACCAAGCGATGCAGCGGACTCGCGATAACATCGGTCCTGATGGAAGGCCCGAGGTCGCGAGCCGCTGATCGCGGGTGTTCTGGCAAACCGCTGACCTTGCTCGGGTGACTGTCCTCGAGCATTCGTTGGCGCCCGCATCCGAGGATTGGCAGGCCGCCGTCCGCAGGTTCATGGAGACGGCGACCAAGACCGCGCCCTCCGGCATCCGCTCCGGTTGCCGACCAAAGCGAACCGACAGCGACCGAAAAGCAGAAGACCCCCGCGATGCTCCGGGTGTGCCGATGCATCGCGAGGGCCTCTTGCGGAGAGGCTCCGGTCGGAGTCGAACCGACGATGGCGGATTTGCAATCCGCTGCCTTAGCCACTTGGCTACGGAGCCGCAGTCAAACCAAGCCACACGCTATGGAAGTTTAGGTCAACTGGTCAAGTCGTGACGGCCGGCTCGATCCTGTCGGTTGATCCCAAGAGGACGATTCCTCCCGACGTGCCAGAGCATCGGCTCTCCCGCACCGCCGTCTTCACTTTCGCCGTTTGGGCCATGGCGGCACGCGACTCGTCGGCTCTCCCTGCCGCCGCTATAGTCTCCATCTTCCGCACCTTTCCCACCTGACGGAAAGCCGGCGGTGGTTCTTCCCGGAGAAAGAGTTTCGATGCCCCAGCAGGCGACGTGTGACATCGGTTTGATCGGTCTGGCCGTGATGGGCGAGAACCTCGCCCTCAACATCGCCAGCCGGGGTTATTCGATCGCGGTCTACAACCGCACGGCGAGCGTCACCGACGCCTTCACGTCGGGCCGCGGCAAGCAGCCCGGCGTGGTCGGCTGCCATTCCCTGCCCGACCTCGTCGCCGCGCTGAAGCCGCCGCGGAAGGTGATGATGATGGTCAAGGCCGGTCCGGCGGTGGACGAGCTGATCAAGACGCTCATTCCCCTGCTCTCCAAGGGCGACGTGATCATCGACGGCGGCAACACGCTCCCCTCCGACACCGAGCGGCGGACGAAAGAAGTCGAGGCGGCCGGCCTCCACTACATCGGCACCGGCGTGTCAGGGGGCGAAGAGGGCGCCCTCAAGGGCCCGAGCCTCATGCCGGGCGGCTCACCCGGGGCTTGGCCGATCGTGCGGCCCATCTTCCAGGCGATCGCCGCCAAGGTCGGGCCCAAGGGCGACATCCCCTGCTGCGACTGGGTCGGGCCGCGCGGCGCCGGGCACTACGTGAAAATGGTGCACAACGGCATCGAGTATGGCGACATGCAGCTCATCTGCGAGGCGTACTGGCTGCTCAAGCACGGCGCCGGCCTTTCCAACGCGGACCTCGCAGCCGTGTTCGACGAATGGAACCGGGGCGATCTCGACAGCTACCTGATCGAGATCACCCGCGATATCTTCACCGTCAAAGACCCGGATACCGGCGACTTCATGGTCGACCGGATCCTCGACAAGGCCGGTGCCAAGGGCACGGGCAAATGGATGAGCCAACTGGCGCTGGATCTCGGCGTGCCCAGCACGCTGGTGACCGAGGCGGTTTACGCCCGCTGCCTGTCGGCTCTCAAGGACGCCCGCGTGCGGGCCAGCCGTGTGCTCGCGGGCCCCGACCTCCCTGCGCACGACGATCCGGCCACGTTCGTCGAGCAGGTGCGGCAGGCCCTCTACGCGTCGAAGATCGCCAGTTATGCCCAGGGCTACGCGCAGCTCGCCGCGGCCGCCAAGGAGCACGAGTGGCCGCTCGACTACGGCGCGATCGCGATGATGTGGCGCGGCGGCTGCATCATCCGGGCGCAGTTCCTGGAACGGATCCACGAGGCCTACACGGCGCAGCCCGACCTCGAGAATCTGATGCTCGCCCCCTACTTCGCCGCCGCCCTGGCCAAGGCGCAGAAGCCGTGGCGGCACGTCGTCGCCACCGCGGCCACGATCGGCGTGCCGGTGCCGGCCTTCATGGCGGCGCTGGCCTACTATGACGGCTACCGCCATGCCGCGCTCCCCGCCAACCTCCTCCAGGCCCAGCGCGACTATTTCGGTGCCCACACCTACGAGCGCACCGACAAGCCGGGCACGTTCCATACCGAGTGGCTCGACCTGCGGCGGCCTGTGCCGGGCAAACACCCGGTGAAAGCATGAGCAACCAGTATCTCGACCATCTCTTCAGCCTGGCGGGCCGCACGGCCGTGGTCGTGGGGGGAACCGGCGTGCTCGGCGGGGCCCTGGCCGAGGGGCTGGCACGTGCCGGGGCATTCGTCATCGTGTCGGGCCGGGGGGCCGACCGCGGCGAGGCCCGCGTGGCGGCGATCCGTGCGGCCGGTGGCGATGGGGCGTTCGTCAGCGTCGACGCCGTCGACCGGCTGAGCGTGCGGGCCCTGCTCGAAGCGGCGATCAACGCCCGCGGGCGGGCCGACATCCTCGTCAACTGTGCCGGCGTGAATTCGTCGGTGCCCTACTTCGACATCAGCGAGGAAGATTTCGACAAGGTGCTCGACACGAACCTGAAGAGCACGCACCTGGGCTGCCAGATTTTCGGCGCCCACATGGCGAGCCTCGGCGGTGGCGCGATCCTCAACATCGGCAGCGTGTCGGCCGACAAGCCGCTTTCGAAGGTGTTCGCCTACTCGGCGTCGAAAGCGGCGGTGGTGAACTACACGCAGAACGTGGCCCGCGAGCTCGCCCCGCGGAACGTGCGGGTCAACGTGCTCTGCCCGGGCTTCTTTCCGGCCGAGCAAAACCGCAAGATTCTCTCTCCGGAACGAACCGCGGCGATCATGGGCCAGACGCCGATGGGCCGCTTCGGCAACCCCGAAGAACTCGTCGGCGCGGCGATCCTGCTCTGCGCTCCGGTCGCCGGAAGCTTCATCACGGGAACGAGCGTGTATGTGGATGGCGGCTTCACCGGCATGCGGCTGTGATGACCATGTCTCATACGATCGTCATCTTCGGTGCGTCGGGTGATCTCACGAGCCGCAAGCTCGTGCCCGCTCTCTACAACCTCATGCGGTCGGGAGCCCTCCCGTCGGCGACGCGGATCGTTGGCTTTTCCCGCACGCCGATGACCGACGAGGCGTGGCGGGCCGCCCTTCGCGACACCACCGCCTCCCACGCCGAGGCTTTCGATCCCGCGGCCTGGGACGCATTTGCCCGCTCGGTCTTCTACCAGCCGGGCGACATTGGCAGCGCCGACGACTTCCTCAAGCTGAGCCGGCGGCTCGACGAGCTCGACGGGGGGCAGCAGTCGACCCGCGTCTATTACCTCGCCACCGCGCCGCAGTTCTACGAGCCGGTGGTGGCGGCGCTGGGGGCGCACGGCATGGCTTCGGAGGCGTACGGGCCGCGGCGGATCGTGGTGGAAAAGCCGTTCGGCACCGACCTCGTCACCGCGCGGGCCCTGAACGCGAGCCTGCATGCAGCCTTCGCCGAGAGCCAGGTCTACCGCATCGACCACTACCTGGGCAAAGAGTCGGTGCAGAACATGCTTGCCCTGCGGTTCGCCAACACGATCTTCGAGCCGGTGTGGAACCGCCGCTACATCGACCACGTGCAGATCACCGTGGCCGAGGAGGTGGCGGTGGGCCGTCGCGGCGGCTACTACGATGCGGCCGGCGTGCTCCGCGACATGTTCCAGAACCACCTGCTGCAGCTGCTCATGGTGACGGCCATGGAAGCCCCGGTGCGGTTCAATGCCGACGCCGTCCGCAACGAGAAGGTGAAGGTGCTCGACGCGATCCGCCCGCTCGGCCTCGTCGAGGTGGCGGCGGCCGGCGTGCGCGGCCAGTACGACGGCTACCTGGCGGAGCCCGGCGTGGCCGTGGGCAGCCAGACGGCGACGTTCGGCGCGATCCGCGTGGAGATCGATTCATGGCGGTGGCAGGGCGTGCCCTTCTACCTGCGGAGCGGCAAGGCGATGAGCTGCCGCACCACGCAGATCGTGATCGCGTTTCGCCAGCCGCCGCTGGAGCTCTTCGCCGAGGGCGACCGCCGCGGCCCGCGGGAGGCCAACCGGCTCGTGGTGCAGATCCAGCCGGCGGAAGGCATCCAGCTCCACTTCCACACGAAGGTGCCCGGCGAGGGCATGCGGCTGCGGCTCACCGATCTCGAGTTCAGCTACTCGCGCGAGTTCGCCGGCCGGCTGCCGGAGGCCTATGAGCCCCTCCTTCTCGACGTGCTCACCGGGGATGCCAGCCTCTTCGCCCGGGCCGACGAGGTGGAGAAATCGTGGGAGATCATCGATCCGTTCGTCCGCGCCTGGGGCTCTCCCGACATGCCGCCGATTCCCACCTACGAACGCGGCTTCTGGGGTCCCATGGCCGCGGTGGAGTGGATGGAGGCGCAGGGCCGTACATGGTTCGACCAGTGCCCGGTGTTGACGTAAAGCCGCTGGTGATCGGCGGCGTGTCGCTCGCGTCGCCCGTCGTGCAGGCGGCGCTGTCGGGTTACAGCGACCTGCCCATGCGGCTGCTCGCCCGGCGGTTTGGCGCGGCCTACGCCCTCTGCGAGGTGCTCCTCGACACTTTCGTGGCGGTGATCGGAACGAACAGGCGAAACCTGGCCCGCGTGGCCGTGAGCGACGAGGAGCACCCCGTCGGCGGCCAGCTCATGGGGGCCAACCCGGACGATTTTCCCCCGGCCGCGAGGCGGCTGGTTGAGGCCGGATTCGACGTCATCGACATCAACTTCGGGTGCCCCGTCAAGAAAGTGCTTGGCCGCTGCCGCGGTGGCTACCTTCTCTCCGTGCCGGAGACGGCGCTGGAGATCGTGGGCCGCGTCCGCGAGGCGGTGCCGGCGCATGTGCCCGTGACGCTGAAGATGCGGCGCGGCATCGACGACTCGGCCGAGAGCGCCGACAAGTTTTGGACGATCTTCGAGGGGGCGTTCGCCCGCGGTGTGGCCGCGATCACCGTCCACGGCCGCAGCGTGCAGCAGAAATACGTCGGCCCCAGCAACTGGGATTTTCTCGCGGCGGTGAAGCGGGCCGCCGGCAGCCGCACCGTCATCGGCTCGGGCGACCTGTTTTCGCCGCAGGCATGCCTGGCGATGCTCGAGCGCACCGGCGTCGACGGCGTGAGCGTGGCCCGCGGGGCGATCGGCAATCCGTGGATCTTTTCCCAGACGCTGGCCCTGCTCTCCGGCGGCGCCGTGCCGCCGCCCCCGACGGTCCACGAGCAGCGCGACGTGCTCCGCGAGCATTTCCGGCTGGCGGAGGAGTTGCATGGGCCGCAGTTGGCGGGCCGGCACATGCGGAAGTTCGCCATCAAGTATGCGCGGCTGCACCCCGACCCGTTGGCGGTGCGCGACGCGTTCGTGGCGGTGAAGGTGAACGCCGACTGGGAGGCCGTGCTCGCCCGGCATTACGCCATGGACGGCCCGGGCCGCGATCCCTCGTCCGACATCGACGAGACCGAATGCTAGCAGACTGGGGAACAAGTCTGGCCGAGCAGGATGCGAGGGCCGTCGACCAAGGAACGGCTTTTTCCACGGACAGCGCAGTTCACCGCTGAGGCAAGTTCCTCAGTCTGAGAACGCACATCGCGCCTTCATCAGCCGGTTTCCCGCCCGTCGTCGGCGAGCGCGGCGGCGATTTCCCGGGCCACGGCGGGATCCATTTCCCGGCTGCGGCGGGCTTCGAGCGCCGCCGTGGACCGTGCGGCCAGGTTGCCTCCTCCCCGCCGCCAGCAACCGAGCGCCCACGCCGCGGCGCCGCGGATGACCGGATCCACGTCGTCGAGCGCGGCCGCCAGCGCGGGGAAGCTTGCGGGGGCTGGACGGTTGCCCAGCGCGATCGCCGCCGATCGCGCCAGGCCGCGGCGCTTGGCCCGCAGGAGGGGCGAGCCGGCGAACCGGCGGCGAAAGCCTTCGTCATCGAGCGCGAGCAAGTCGGCGAGCGCGAGTGTGGCTTCGCCGGCCCGCGGTTGGAAGGCGGGCTCGGCAGTGACCGGGGCATGCCTGTTCCACGGGCAGACATCCTGGCAGATATCGCAGCCGAAGATCCACTCGCCCAGGCCGGGCCGGATGGCAGGCGGGAGCGGCCCATGGTCTTCGATCGTCAGGGCGCTGATGCACTTCGTGGCGTCGAGCACCCGCGGGGCCGGCAGGGCGCCCGTGGGGCAGGCGTCGAGGCAGGCGGTGCACGTGCCGCAGTGATCGACCTCGACGGCCGAGTCGGGGGGCAGCGCGAGGTCGGTGAGCAGGGCCGTGAGAAAGAAGAAGCTTCCGGCCCGCGTGTCGATCAGCATCGTGTTCTTGCCAAACCACCCGAGGCCCGCCAGCCAGCCGAAATCACGCTCGGCCAGCGGCGCGGAGTCGACCACGCCGCGCGCGGAGCAGCCGGGGGCGTGGGCCCGCAGCCAGGCGGCAAGGGTGTTCACGCGATCGCGGAGGAGGCCGTGGTAGTCGTCTCCCCATGCGTAGCGGGAGACTCGGCCCCTGCCCTCCTCCATGCACACCGTCGCGGCAGCCGGGCTGGAATAGTCGGTGGCCAGCATGATCACGCTCCGCGACCCGGCCAGCAGCGTGGCCGGGTCACGACGCAGCGGCTCGTGCCGGGCGAGCCATTCCGCCATCGAGCCGGCCAGACCGCGGTCGAGCCAGGCAGTGAACCGGCCGTGGTTGGGGGGCGTGACCGCCGGGGCGATCCCGAGCCGCGAGAATCCCAGCCGCATGGCCTCCGCTCGCAGGCCGGCAATAAGCGAATCGGCATCGGGGGTGGCCGGGGAGGCGACGTCGGGAGCCATGGGAAGCCGGGGTGGCCGGCGAAGCCTGGGGTGTTTCCCAAGGGCGGAAGTGGTCTGGACCCATCTGGGGGAGACGCTATTGTCCCCGCCCTGATCGTCTCGCCAAACAGGATCTTTGCCATGCCCGAGCACCGCTCCGTTTTTCGCTTGGCTGCCGCGGCATTCGCGGTGATGGCGTTGGGAGGCACGATGGGCTGCCGGACGCCGCCGCCGGGCGCGGCGCCAGCCTACGGAGCCACGACCGTTGCCCCACCGGCCACCGGCATGGTCGGCCAGCCGGCGCCGTATGGCACCTTCGCCGCTCCTCCCCAGGCGGTTTCGTATCCCCCGCCCGCCGCAGCCCCCATGCCAGGGCCGGCGTCTTCATGGCAATCCGCAGCGCCGCCTGCGGCGCCGCAAGCGAACACGTGGAGCTGGTCTCAGGCCGGCAGCCCGCAGGCCCAGCCGATGCAGCAGCCGTCGCTGCAGCAGTATGCCAACCAATACACGAACCAGGCCCAGCAATACGCCAACCAGACGCAGCAATCATTGGCGGCCCAGCAGCAGCAGATGACCAATCAGCTGCAGAACACAGCCAACCAATACCAGCAGGGCTTCAACAACCAGATGCAGCAGTACAACAACCAGATGCAGCAAGGCATGCAGAACACGCAGCAGCAGCTGAACCAGCAGATGCAGCAGGCCACCAACCAGCTCCAGCAGTCGGTGCCGCAGGTTCAAGGGCCGCAGACGCAGACGGTGAACGGCAATTGGTGGCCCTTCAGCGACACGAGCGCCTTGCCCCCGGCCCGGGCGACACCGGCAGCAGTGCCGAGGTATTGATCCACCGGCACCGCCGGCCGGAGGCCCGACGGTACTTTTCACAGGGGCCCGTGCCTGCGCCACGGCCAACGGCCGCGGCGTGGTACTCTGGAGTCGGCTGCGGCCGTTTTCGGCGGCGCGAGAGAGCGGTGGCATGTTTCAGTGGCTCGGTCGCTTCAGGCCCGGTACACGGCGGGCAATCACGCCGGCGACGTGGAAGATCGTCGACCGCATCGACAACCTCGCGCCCGAGATGGAAAAGCTCGACGACGTGGCCCTCAAGCGACTGGGCCGCTCGCTCTCCTACCGCGCCAAGGCCGGCGAACCGGTCGAGAGCCTGCTCATCGATGCTTTCGCCGCCACCCGCGAGGCCGGCCGGCGGCGGCTTTCCATGCGGCATTACGACGTGCAACTCCTGGCCGGCGTCGCCCTCGTGAACGGGGCCATCGTGGAGATGCAAACGGGCGAGGGAAAGACGCTCGTCGCCACGCTGCCGCTCGTGCTCTACGCGCTGGCCGGTAAGGGATCCCATCTCGCGACCGTGAACGACTACCTCGCGCGGCGCGATGCCGAGTGGATGGAGCCGATCTACGAGGCGCTGGGGATGAAGGTGGGGATCATCGAAACGGAGATGGATTTCGACGCCCGCCGCCTGGCCTACGCCTGCGACGTCACCTACGGCACGGCCAAGGAATTCGGGTTTGATTTCCTCAAGGACCGGCTCATGAACCGCGAGATCACCGAGGGCCGCGGCGACCTGGGCGCACGGCTCATCGGCCGGGACGGCGCGGCGGGCCCGAAGCTCATGCAGCGGCCGTATTGGTTTGCCCTCGTCGACGAGGCCGACAACGTGCTCATCGACGAGGCGCGCACGCCGCTGATCATCGCCTCCCCGCCCGGCGACGCGCAGGCCACCGAGCAGGCGATCTTCCGCTTCGCGGCGCTGGCGGCCGAGCAGCTCGAGCAAGATGAAGATTTCGAGATCGACATGCAGAAGCAGACCTGCGAGTTGCTTGGCAGCGGGCGGAGCAAGGTGCGGGCCCTGGAGCGGCCCGCGCTGCTCGATTCGACGAGCCTGCTGGCCATCTACGACGCTGTCGAACGGGCCGTCAAGGCGCGGCAGTTCTACAAGCGCGACCGGCAATACGTCGTCCGCGACGACAAGATCGTGATCATCGACGAGTTCACCGGACGCGCCGCCGAGGGGCGGACGTGGCGCGACGGCCTCCACCAGGCGGTGGAGGCGAAGGAAGCCGTCGAGGTCACGGTGCAGTCCGGCCATGCGGCCCGGATCACGATCCAGGATCTTTTCGCGCGTTGGCCTTACCTGGCCGGCATGACGGGCACGATCGCCACCAGCGCCGGTGAAATCGCCCGTACCTACGACGTGGCGGTGGCCACGGTGCCCACCAATCGGCCAGCCATCCGCGAACGGCTGGAGCCGGTGGTGTGCGCGGATTACCGCACGAAGATCGCGCGGGTCGTGGAGGAGATCGCGGAGATGCACGCCCTCGGCCGGCCCGTGCTGGTCGGCACGCGGTCGATCGACAAGTCGGACGACATCGCCGCCTTGCTCGCCGAAGCAGGGCTGCCCCATACCGTGCTCAACGCGCGGCAGATCGCCCAGGAGGCGGAGATCGTCACCCAGGCGGGCCAGCGCGGGCAGATCACAGTGTCGACGAACATGGCGGGCCGGGGCACCGACATCCGGCTCGGGCCGGGCGTGCACGAGCTCGGCGGCCTGCATGTGATCTGCACGGAGCTCCACGACTCGGCCCGGATCGACCGCCAGCTCATCGGCCGATGCGGCCGGCAGGGCGATCCTGGCACGTGGCGGCAATACGTCGCCATTGACGACGACATCCTCACGGCCGGGTTCGGGACGAAGCGGGCGCGACGGATGACCGAATGGCTGGGTCGCCAACTCGTCGGGGATGCCGTCACGGGAAGCCAGGCCGAGAGGCTCCTGCGGGTATTCAAGCGGGCGCAGGCCCGGATCGAGGCCCGCCATGTGCGGCAGCGGCGGGTGCTCGAGCATCGGGAGCGGCAGCGCGCCGAGGCGCACATCCAGATGAGCCAGGATCCCTATCTGGATGCAGCGAGTTAGGCTCTGCGACGAAGAGTTGTTGAGCACCCACCCGGCTTCGGGCTCCCCGTACCCCGTCGCCGGACGTTCGCTTCGGGCATCGCGCCCTCCGCTCTCTGCACGCCGGCTGCGCTTCGCCATCCTGGCTCCGCTGGCCGCCGAGCCCGGCTCTCGGGGCACGGGGAGCCCGAAGCCTCACCATCCCCAACGTGGCATAGACCTCCGGTCTGTGGCTAAGTTTTCTCGACAGACCGGAGGTCTGTCGCCACGTGGGGAGATGCAAGGTCGCTCGCCAGTTCCTCAACCACCCCCTCCATGCGCGCCAGGCCCGGAGGGCCGGGTTCGAGCCAGCGGGCGGAGCCCGCCAAGAAAACCGAGGCCACGATGGCGAGGTTTTCGTGAAGTGAGCGGGCCGGGTTCGAGCCAGCGGGCGGAGCCCGCCAAGAAAACCGAGGCCACGATGGCGAGGTTTTCGTGAAGATAGAAAGCCAGCCGGCCGCGGTTGACGCCACAGGCAAAGTGTGTGAGCCTCATGAGGCATGAGCGGAAACCAGATCTTTCTCGGCCTCGTCATGGCATGCTTCGTCGTCGCCGATGCCGCGCGCGGAGAAGAACCTGCAGCCGAGCCGGCCGCCGATGGCACGGTTTCCGTCGTGGTGCCCGCGGAGATTTCACCTCCGTCGCCTCCGCCCACCGCCACGGCCGGCCAGGGCGCCGCGCCTCCCCTGCCCCTGGCCGCCGGCCCCGCCGCCGACCTGCTTGCCACGGCCCTCGAGCCCGTCGATCCTCGGCGCAGCGGCGATGCCGCGCTCTACGCCCGACCGCTGCCACTTTTGGAGGCGCTGGAGCGGTCGGGCGACCGTACGCGACGGCTCTGGATCACGCAGGCCTACTGGAAGGTTTCGACGGCGTTCGCAGCCGTGCGGTTCACGGCCGAATCGCTCGACCGCCTCGAGCTGATCGCGCCCGGTGGTGATCCGCATGACCGGGCGGTGCTCGATGTGGCCATCGCCGCCGCGCGGGCCGATCTCGCCGAGGCGCGGGCCGATCTCGTCGCCGCCCAGCAGGAACTCGTCGACCTTGTCCGCCTGCCGGTGGGCGATCCCCTGCCCTGGCCCGTCGATCGTCCGCTGGCCACGCCCTACGAAACGCATTTCAATGCCATCTTCGCCACCCGTCCCGCCCCCGGCCGCATCCGGGCCATCGATCGGATGCTGCCCAGCAAGCACGAAGCCATCGAGGTGCGCGCCGCCGCCGTCGTGGCCGCGCGGAAGGCGCTGGCCATGGCCGAGGCCGACCATGCCAAGGGCAGGCGGCCGATCGAGGCGGTGATCTCCGCCGAAGAGGCCGTGCGGCGGCAGGAGGCAGAATTCCTCGCGGCCACCCGGGGATACAACCTTGACATCGCCGAGTATGCGATGTCGGTCGCCGACCCGGCGGTCGCCGATGACCGGTTCGTGTCGATGCTCATCGGCACGCCGATCCAATGGCGTGGTTCGCCGGCCGTCACACCGGCGGGTGGCATCTCCCCAGACGCCCCGCCGGCGCCATGATCCCATGATCTCATGATCGCCTCCGCCGCCCCGCCGGCCGTGAAACCGCTCGTGATCGGGCCCGTGGTCGTTGATCCGCCCGTGCTCCAGGCGCCGATGGCGGGCTACACGAATTACGCCTACCGGCAGGTGGTCCGCGAGTTCGGCGGCGCGGGACTCCTGGCCACCGAGATGATCGCCGCCCGCAGCGCGGCATGGCTGGAAACGAATCGGGGTGAGCATCCCGATCGCCTGTGGGGCGTGCGCGAGGAGCCGCGGCCCCTGGCCGTGCAGATGTGGGACAACGATCCCGACAACCTGGCCGCCGTCGGCCGCCGCCTGGCGAGGGATTTCCGCGTCAGTGTCGTGGATCTGAATTTCGGCTGCCCGGTGCGGCAGGTGACGGAAAAGGCCCACAGTGGCTCGTGGCTCCTGCGCGACCCCGCCCGGGTGGGCACGATCGTGAGGCGCGTGGTCGAGGCCTGCGACGGCACACCCGTCACCGCCAAGATCCGCCTGGGCTGCTCCGATGCCTGCCGCACGGCGGTCGAGGTGGCCCAGCGGATCGAAGAGGCGGGCGCCGCCTGCCTCACGGTGCACGGCCGCGTGGCTGCGCAGTTCTTCACCGGTCAGGCCGATTGGGAGTCGATCACCGCCGTGAAGCGGAGCCTCTCCCGGATGCCGGTGGTGGGCAACGGCGACATCGACTCGGCCGAGACGGCCGTACGCCGGCTCCGCGACAGCGGTGTGGACGGGGTGATGATCGCCCGCGAGGCGCTCGCGAAGCCGTGGATCTTCGCCCAGGTGGCGGCCCTGCTGCGGGGAGAGGCCTGCCCGGCGGATCCCTCCCTCGGCGAGCAACGAGAGATCGTGCTCCATCACTACGACTTGGTCTGCCGGCGGTTTGGCATGGAACGGGGCACGCTCCTGATGCGAAAATTTGCCTGCTCCTACGCCCAGGGGATCCCCGGTGCCCGCGAATTCCGGGGCCGCGTGTCCCGCGTGACCACCCGCGAGGAGTTTCTCGCAGCCGTGCATGCGGCGTTTCCGCGGCGGCCGCAGTGAATTTTCGCTACCCGGCTTGTCGAAAGTGGTCGGGGCCCTAAGATCATGGTGTATGAGCAGAGAAATCCCCGTGGAACGACCGGAACGACCGCTGCCCTCCGACGGCCCGCTCCTGGAGATGCTACGCGTGGAGGGCGCGGTGAGCATCAGCGCGCTCGAAGCCGGGCTCGGCGTCACGGCCACCGCCGTGCGGCAGCGGTTGGATCGGCTCATGCGGGCCGGGTTTATCGAGCGATCGACCGTATCTCGCGGGCGGGGCCGACCCTCGCATGCCTACAACCTCACCGACAAGGGACGGCGGCTCGGAGGCGACAATTTTCAGGATCTCGCCATGGTGCTGTGGCGGGAAATCCGCGGGGTGCGGGATCCGGCCGTGAGGCAAGGGTTGTTGGCGCGGATCGGCTCGGCCATGGCGGGCATGTATCGGGACCGTGTGACGGGTTCCACGCCGGATGAAAGGCTGGAGAGCGCCGCGGCGCTGCTCCGGGAGCGGCAGATCTCCTGCGCCGTCGCCGTGGAAAAAGGCGAGTTCGCCGTGCTCACGAGCTACACCTGCCCCTACCCGGATCTCGCGGAAAAGGACCGCGGCATCTGCGCGGCGGAGCGACTCATGCTGCAGGATCTCGTCGCGGCGCCGGTTGAGCTCTCCGCGTGCCGCCTCGACGGCGCGTCGTGCTGCAAGTTCACGGCTGCCTCGGCATCGCCATCGGATCCGCGCCCGGGGCACCAAGGGGCTTGAATCCGCTGCCGTTGCAGCATCGAATGCCATCCGGTTGTACGAGTAGAAAATTTAAAAACCACCCCGCTGGAGCCTCCCATGACGCAGCCCTGGATTGAAGGACGGTTTGAGGAAAACCTCGTCCTCACGACCGTCGAACAGGCC
>JBIIIP010000061.1:0-17739 GCA_044234625.1 Pirellulales bacterium
AGGTCGGTGGTCGCGTAGAGAAACGCACCGTCGGCCTTGCGGACGAGCAGCGGCGGCGCATCGTCGCCGTCGAGAAACACGCCCACCGCCCCGCGGCTCGCGCGGGCCAGGCCACGGGCTTCGAGATCGCCCACGACGCCGGCCAAGAGCGGCTGATAAAAACTCTCGCCGAGCGTGTGGTCGAAGGAAACGTCGAGCCGGGCATAGATGCGGTCGATCTCGCGGCGACACACCGGCATGAACCGCTCCCACAGCATGCGGTTTTCGGGATCGCCCTCGTGGAGCTTCGCGGTCTCGAGCAGCACCTCGCGGGCTGCATCGGGATTCTGTGCGGCCAGGGCCGCGGCCGCGGGGTCGGCGGCCAGCTCCTCGGGCTTCGCATCGGCGACCTTGCGTACGAGCCGGTAGAGCCTGCCGAGTTCGGCCGTCGGGTCGGCGGCGAAGGCCGCTTCGTCGCGGCAGTGCTTCCAGCCCCAGAGGATCATCCCGAACTGGGTGCCCCAGTCGCCGAGATGGTTGTCGGTGAGCACGCGGTGGCCGCGGAAAGAAAGAATCTTTGCCAGGGCGTCGCCGATCACGGTCGAGCGGATATGCCCCACGTGCATCGGCTTGGCGACGTTGGGCGAGGAATAGTCGACCACGATCGTTTCCGGCCGCGCGACCGGGGCCACGCCGAGCCGCTCGTCGCTGCCGGCACGGGCGACGGCCCGGGCCAGGGCATCGTCGCGCACCTTCAGGTTGATGAACCCCGGCCCGACGGGGTCGCCGGGCTTCTCGAACGTGTCGCCCACGTCGAGCCGCTCGATGATGGCCAGGGCCACGTCGCGCGGCTTCTTGCCGGCCCGCTTCGCCAGGGCCATGGCCATCGTGCCGGAATAGTCGCCGAACTTCGCCTCGGCCGTTTCGCGAACCTGGTCGAGCAGGCCCGGCAGCTCGTCGGGCCCGATCGCCACCACGCCATCCGCCGCGAGCCGCTCGAGCGCCGCGGCGAACATCCGCCGCAGCGCGGCCCGAAAGCCCGCGCGGCCAGCTTGGTCGGCGGCGGCGTCCATCAGGCGGTCGCTCCCGCCGCCGGCAGCGGCACCTGCCTGGCGTCGCTCCAGAGATGCTCGATATCCCAATACTCGCGCGATTCGGCATCGAACAGGTGCACGACGACGTCGCCGTAGTCCATCACGATCCAGCGGCCATCCTCGTAGCCCTCGATGCTCCGGGGAGCATCATGATGCGCCTGCTTCAGGGCCTGCTTGATCTGGTCGGCCATGGCATGCATCTGCCGGCGGCTGGTGCCCGTGGCGATCACGAAATAGTCGAACACGTCGGTGACATGCCGCAGGTCGAGCACCTGCACGTCGGTGCCCCGGGTTTCGGCGGCCACGCGCGCCGCCGCCAGCGCGAGCCCCTCGGCGCGGTCGCTGCGGACAGCCCTTCCGGACGCGTTTTGTTTCTTGGTGGGAGCCACGGCAAAAGTAGGACAGGCTTCAGCCCGTCTCGCAAGCGGTGCGTGTTTTCGGCCGGGCCGCCAAGGCGATGCCGGCGAGGACGAGGTCGGGCATCTCGCGGGCGTCGGGAACGGCCTCCCGCACGGCGGCCCGCCAGCCGCCGGTGAGGAGCACCTCCGGATCGGCCTCCGGCCCGAGAAACCGCCGCGCCTCGGCGACCAGCCGCGCGATGGCGCCGCGCATGCCCCAGCCGATGCCGGCGGCGATGGCCTGCTGCGTCGACCGGCCGGGAAACGCGGGCACCTCGCCGCGCTCGAGGGCGGCCACTTCTGGCAGCCGGCTCGTGCCTTCGGCCAGCGCCTTCGTCATGAGTGCTGGCCCGGGAAGGATCGCCCCGCCCAGAAACCCGCCGTCGGCCGCGACGATGTCGACCGTGGCCGCCGTGCCGCAGTCGACGATGATCGCCGGCCGCCCCTGCGGCTTGATGATGCCCGCCGCCGCGGCCGCCGCCAGCCGGTCGATGCCCACGCGGTGCGGCTCGTCGACCCGCACGGCGATGCCCATGTCGCCATGCATCACCCGCCGCTGCCGCAGCGGCCGATGCTGCGTGGCCGAGAGTTCCGCCAGCGATGCCTCCAACCGCGCTGCCGCGGCATCGTGCACGCTGGCGACGAGCATCAGGGCCGGCCCCGGCGCGGCGGCAGCCAGCCACGCGCGCAGGTTTTCCTGGCGAAAGCCGCGGCTGAACAGGTCCTGCCGGCGGTGGATCGTGGGAAGCACGCGCACGCCATCGCCTTGGTCGGCGACGACGCCGAGCTTGATCCGCGAGTTGCCGACATCGGCCACGAGCACGGCGGCTGCGACGTCGCTCGGTATGCGGCTCATGACGACACCGTCGATGCCGACGGCTCCTGGCTGTCCATGCGCTGCACGACGGCGGCCAGCAGACGGTCGAGCCCCTGCCCCGTCACCGCGCTCACGGCGATCACCGGACGGCCGATCTCGCGCTCGAGCCCGGCCCGCACCTCGGCGGCGGCCGGCAATTCGGCCTTGCTCACGACCACGATCTCCGGCCGGGCCCCGAGGGCCGCGTCATACCGCGTGAGTTCCTCGCGGATCGCCCGGTAGTTGGCCAGCGGCTCCGTGCCGTCGAGCGGCGCGGGCTCCACGACATGCACGAGAATCCCGGCCCGCTCCACGTGGCGAAGAAACTCGTGGCCGAGCCCCACGCCCGCATGGGCGCCCTCGATGAGCCCGGGCAGGTCGGCGAGCACGAAGCTCCGATCGCGCGACACGGCCACCATGCCGAGCATCGGCGTCTTCGTGGTGAACGCATAATCGGCGATCTCGGGGCGGGCCCGCGAGAGCCGCGAGAGGAGCGTGCTCTTGCCGGCATTCGGCTTGCCGACCAGACCCACGTCGGCGATCACCTTCAACTCCAGCAGCAACCGGCGGGCCTCCCCCTTCTCGCCCGGCTGCGTCTCCCGCGGCGCACGATTGGTCGAGGTCTTGAAGAACAGGTTGCCCTTGCCGCCGGCGCCCCCCTTCGCGGCCACGATCTGCTCGCCCGCCGCCAGATCCTTGAGCAGCAGGCCGGTCGACTCGTCGACCACGATCGTGCCGGGGGGAACGAGGAGCACGAGATCCTCGGCCGCACGCCCTTGGCGATTGTTGGGGCCGCCGGACGAACCGGACTCGGCGCGCCACTGCTTGCGATGCGCGAGCGCCGCCAGGGAATCGACGCCGGGCGCGGCCCGCAGGATCACGCTGCCGCCGTCGCCGCCGTCACCACCGTCGGGACCGCCCAGCGGGATGTATTTCTCGCGCCGAAAACTCAGGCAGCCGCGGCCACCGTTGCCGGCCGCCACCTCGATCTGCACGCGGTCGACGAACACGCGATCCGCTCGATTCGTTCAGGTCAGGACGCTCAGGAGACGACGTTGATCCGTCGCCCTTCCTGGTCGAAGCCCACCACGCCATCGACGAGGGCGAAGAGCGTGTAGTCGGTGCCCATGCCGACGTTCCGGCCGGGACGGAACTTCGTGCCCACCTGCCGGACGAGGATGTTTCCGGCCCGCACCGCTTCGCCGCCGAACTTCTTCACGCCACGCCGCTGCGCGTTGGAATCGCGGCCGTTGCGGCTCGAACCCTGACCTTTTTTGTGGGCCATGACACTCTCCTCGCTTCCCCGGGCGACCGTCAGCGACGGTTTTCCCCGGGGGAATCATCAATTTCGTATCGGAAAACCCAGGCATGGTCAATGCCCTCGTGAACGGCCGTGGCGCCGGCGTAGAGAGCCGGCCCGCGGGGCCCGAAGAGGCTGGCGAGGAAACGGTCGCGGTCGGCGGGCTCTCCCACCCGCTTGACGGCCGCGTCGAAGGCGTCGAAGGTCGCCAGGGGGCCGGTCGACCGTTCCTCCTGGCGGGTCATGCCCGCGGCGTCGAGCACCGCGATGCGGCGGGCGATCGCAACTTCGCCGACGAGCCTGTCGATCTGCGGAGCAGCCGGCCCGAGCACCTCGGCCAGCCGTCGCTTCCGGTCGGCGGGCGGCAGTTTCGCCGTCTCCTTGACGAGCGCGGCCAGAAACTCCAGCGGCTTGCCTTCGGCCAGCGGATCGCCCGCGCGCAGCGCGTCGTCGAGCGACACGAAGCCCGCATCGCCGAGCAGCTCCCGCGCGGCCGCATTCCGCTGCGGCCCGGCGGGCAGTTTGGCCAGTGCCGTGAGCACCTTGACGAGCGGGGCGAAGCGTCCGGGCTGGTCATCCGTGGGCTCGCCGAGGTCGCGCGCGGTGAGCTTCAACGCGGCAAGGCCGCCGAGCGGATCGGCTTTCGTGAGCGCCGCACGGTCGAGGGCCTCGTTGACGGCCGCTCCGATCGCCATCCGCTCGAAGATGCCGACATAGCCGATCGACATCTCGTCCTCGGTGGCATCGCCACCATCGCCCGGCCGCCAGAAGTCGAGCCGCAGCGATTCGAGCGTGTCGTCGGAATCGACCCGCGGCCCGGCTGCCGGCCGCCAGCGCACGGCATTCGTGAGACCCTGCACGTAGATCGTGAAGAAGTCGATCCGCGGATCGATGTTTTCCCAGACCGCGATGCCCCACCGCTCCTCGCCCGGCGCCAGCTCGCGCTCGGCGATCGACACGCTGTCGTAGAACCTTCGCGACGGATCCTCGCGTTGCCGAATGGCCTCCATCGCCGGGGGCACGAGGCGATCGAGGTAGCCACGGTAGGCCGTCGGTCCCTCGTCGGCGGCGAGGCCCTCCCGGCTCTCGAGCACGAAATGCGGCATGAACCCGACCGGTTTTTCGAAGGCCTCCACGGACCTCGGCGCGGAGCCCTCGCCGGCGATCACCGTGCGTTGCCAGCCGATGTTCTTCACGCGGTAGATGAGATACCAGCAGGGAGTGACGCGCATCTTGATCTGGCCCGACGCCTGATCGATGACGGGCACGTCGACGTCGATGCGGCGCGGAGGCTTGAAGGCGAACTCCAGGCACCACACGTCGAACTTGAACTCGCAGTTCTTGGCCACTTCGACCATGGTGGCCGTGGTCGGCGACCGCCGCGGCTGCCACGCCATGTCGGCCCGCGCCACCGTGATTTCGCGGAGCGCCGCCCGCTGCATGGTGTGGTCGGCTTCGCGATCCGGGCGGATGACCGTGAGCGTTCCCGGGGCCAGACGGCGAAACCCGCGCGGCTCCGCTCCGGCCACGGGCCATACGAGGGCGGCGAGCGCGATGCCCAGGCAGACCGTCTTCCGACTGCGGGCCCGTCGATCGGCTTGCTTCGCATCCATCGCCATGAAGATACGAAAATCACCCGCTAAACGGGAAAAAATGGCCGCCGTCATATTTTTCCCAGATTTCCTTGATTGCCCAATCCGGCGAGAGCACAATCTCACTCTGACAGTCAAATCCTGGGGAAATTGGCCTCCCGTCGGCCGTGATGCCGAAAGACACTCCCGTCGCGGGAATTCCCCGCCAGCCCCGCTTCCGTATCGACTGTTTCCGATGCTCGACACCAACCGCCTCCAGCCTCCGCGTCGTTTCTCGGCGTCTCAGCGGCCGCCAGCCGGCCAGCCTGCCGCTCCCGACACTCGCGGCTGCGAATCGCGGTTCATCTCGGCGGAGGATTTCGACACCACTGGCATCCTCACCGGCGTCGACCTGTGCGCGTCCTCATATTGGTGGGTGCCGGAACTGCACGCTGCCGCCGAACACGGCCCGGCGACGCTCCCCTCGGCTCATGCCACGGCGCGCACGGTGTCGCGGACGACGGCCGCAGCCTGATCGACCTCGGCCGCGAGCGCGGCGTAGTCTTCGGCACCGTTCGACTCGGGAGCGTAGTCGAAGATCGACTGGCCGAAACTCGGCGCCTCGGCGAGGCGGATGTTGCGCCGAATGCGTGCCGCGAAGAGTTTTGCTTCCGCCCACGCCGGATGGCGGGCGGCGGCCGATTCGAAGAAGGCCTGCACGTCGCGGCCGACTTCGCCCGCCAGCCGCGTGCCCGCCTCGAACAGGCACAGGACCACGCCCAGCAGCCGCAGCCGCGGGTTCACGTGCTCCGCAACCGTTTCGATGGTTTCCAGAAGCTTGCTCAGGCCGTGGAGAGCGAGAAAGTGAGGCTGGAGCGGCAACAATACCTCGTCGACGGCCGCCATCGCATTCAGCGAAAGCAGGCCCAGCGATGGCGGGCAATCGACGATCATGTAGTCGAAGGGTGCTGCCCCTTGTTCATCACCGCGGCCCTGGCACCGCGGGTCGGCGATGATCGCGCGCGTCAGTATCGACTCGCGGCCCGGCACCGCGGCGAGGTCGACTTCGACCGCCGAGAGATCGATCGACGAGGGGACGACCCACAGGTTTTCGCCGACCGCCACCGTGGCATCCGCGAGCGACGCGCCGCGGACGAGCACGTCGTAGGCGCAGAGCGTGTGCGTGCCGGGCATCACGCCGGCGTGCAGGGTGGCATGGGCCTGCGGATCGAGGTCGACGAGGAGCACGCGGCGGCCCGCGCGGGCCAGGCCCACGGCGAGATTGACCGACGTGGTCGTCTTGCCCACGCCGCCTTTCTGGTTGGCAACAGCTATGGACCGCATACCGGGAGGATAGGCCGCGGGCCGGCGCCGAGGAAAGACGTGTTGAGCCAGGCAGCAAGGCCCTTGCCGAGACGCCCCAGCCTCACCCGGCCCGGCCTCCCAGCCACCGCAAGCCACCCGCCTTGCGGGTCGAGATCGACCACGACGACCGTTTGCGAACCCGGGAACGCCGGATCGGAAAACACGAACGCATAGTCCCAGGACTCGGCCGGCAGCCGCTCCGCGGGGCCGGCATCCCCCCACGCGAAGCCGGCGTCCTCCACGAGGCCGCGGCGCAGATGCACGATTCCCTTCGCCGCCGTCACGTCCTGTCGGCTTGTGGCCTGCAGCCGCCCGGGGGAGTCACCCGGGCCGACGGTCCACAATTCAACGCGCGGCGCCCGCGATACCATCCCCGCCGCGGCGGACCCGTAAAACTCCAGGCAGCGGACCGTCTGCATCCGCTGGTACCCGACGGCGATTGCCGCCGCGAAAACCCCGAGCGCGATGAGGCCGACGACGAGGAGCGTGCCGGGGCGGGGCGGGGCGAAGGGCGGCTGGGTCATACGGCATGTATACTCCACCTTGCGGGCCACGATCAGGCCCGGCGGCACCCTTCCGAGGACCCGAGTCGATGCCCAACGCCCTGGATCCCTACCGCGAAGCCCTCGTCGTCGAGCATCACACGGTGTGGCCCGACGACTACGAAGACTGGTCCGCAGCCGACAAGGCCCGCGTGGAGTCGCTGCTGCACGCCAGCCCCGCCGAGGCCGCCGAGCTCGACTACGTGCGGCAGCACACCGGCTTCGCCCGGGTGATCACCGTCACCCCGGCCGACCTCGACCGCGTGAGCGTGTCCTGACCGTGCCCTCGATCCGCGTCCATCTGCCGGGCGCCGCCAGCCACGATGATCGTTCCTATGACATCGTGATCGCCCCAGGCGCCATCGCGGGCCTGGGCGCGGCCGTGGTCGCGGCCGGAGGTCGCCGCAGCGTGGTCATCGCCGATGCCGCGGTCGCCGCCTCGCACGCCGCCCGCACGGGAGCGTCATTGCGGGCCGCCGGAATCGACGTCATCGACTGCGTGGTCCCGTCAGGCGAATCATCGAAATCGGTCGTCGCGGCAGGCCGGCTGTGGGAAACGATGGCCCGCCATGCGGTCGACCGCCACACGCACGTCGTCGCCGTGGGCGGAGGCGTGGTCGGCGATCTGGCCGGGTTTGTCGCGGCCACGTTCGCCCGCGGCCTTCCCGTCTGGCAGGTGCCCACGACGCTCGTGGCCCAGGTCGACAGCGCAATCGGCGGCAAGACGGGGATCAACCTGGAGGCGGGCAAGAATCTGGTCGGCAGCTTCTGGCAGCCGCGCGGCGTGTTCGCCGACATCGACACGCTCGCCACCCTGCCCGACCGCGAGTTCATCAGCGGCCTGGCGGAGGTGGTGAAATACGGCGTGATCCTCGACGCCGACTTTTTCGCCTGGCTGGAGGCCCGAGCCGCGGCGATCGCGGCCCGCGATCCGGCGGCGATCGGGCACGTGGTCGAACGGTCGGCCGCCCTCAAGGCGCGGGTCGTGGAGGAAGATGAACGGGAACTGACCGGCCTCCGGGCCGTGCTCAACTACGGCCATACTTTTGCCCACGCTTTTGAAACGGCCGCCGGCTACGGCACGCTCCTCCACGGTGAGGCCGTGGCGATCGGAATGGCCTGCGCGGCCCGACTCGCCGAGCGGCTGGGGCGCATCGGGCCAGACGTGGTGAACCGGCAGGACGCGCTACTGGCGGCCATGCAGCTGCCCTGCGAACTGCCGCGGCTGGCGGCCACGGCCGACGATCTGCTGGCGATCATGGCCCGCGACAAGAAGAGCCTCGGGGGCCGCCTGCGGTTCGTTCTGCCCACGCGGCTCGGCCACGTCGAGCTCGTCGACGGGATCGATCGAGCCCTGGTGAAGCAGGTGCTCTGAAGGCCTCTCCGGCACGTGGCGACAGCCCTCCGGACCATCGTGGAGGTCGCCAGACCGGGAGAAGTGGTGCGATTCGCCCCACCCCCCGAGTCGATGCGCCCCGCGCGCTGGGGCGTTTCACTCCACCCCGCAGCCGGCCGCCGCCGTTCCGGGAAAAAATCCAGAATGAACTGACGCTGCTTTTTTGGCACTATGTCGCCGTGTCATCGGTCCGAAAGATCTTTTTCCGACGATTGGCACGGGGCGTGCTTTTCCTTTCTGCACGAGCGGCACACGGCCGCCCACAAGGAGAACGCTCATGAAAATCGCCGTTTCACGGTCGCTGACCGACCCCCGCGGTTCCCTGACTCGTACGGACGTGGTGCTGTGCGCCCTGCCGATCGCGGTCTTCCTGTCGATTGTGTCGTTGGTCTAGTTCGGTCCTGCCGTCGTCACGATCGAAGACGGCACAGGTTGGTTCACTCATCTTTTTGGGATTCCACCATGACATCTTCACCGCGACCTGAGTCACGCCCGGCTGGAGCATCGCTCCGTGACGTGGGCATCCGTGAGATCGTGATCGTCGATTCGGCGTGCGACCTCTACGTCGATTTCGTGAAGGCCGCCCAGGCGGGCGAGGTGGGGCTGCACTTTTGCTGCGACGGCCGGTCCGCCGTGCGGATGGCTCGGCGCTTCAGGGCGGACGTTTGGCTCGTGGCCACCGATCTCGCTGACATGGCGGGATTCGACCTCCTGGAGATGCTCTCGCCGCACGTTCTTCAGGGGAATGTCGACCCGATGCGATCGGGCTCGCGGATTTCGCTCAATCACGTTGGTGAGGGCATGCGGTCGGGAGTGTTCATCGTTTCCGACGTGTATCGTCTCGAGGAAGAACAGCGGGCGCTCGCCTCTGGCATCGCCGGGTATCTCGTCAGGCCGGTGACGGTTGACGTGATCCGGGCCACGCGGGCGCCAGCCCATTCGGAGCTGCTCACCAAGCAGTAACGGTGGGGTCGAGGGTTTGGGGGGATTCAGCTGGTTCGGTTCGCGGTCATCACTTTCCATCTTGATCCGCAGCGGTTTGTCTGGTCTTTGGGGTTTGGTTGATTGACGGGGGGCTGTATGTCTCGCGCGGGTGCAGACATGGGGAGTGACGGAGTCACCGGTCGATTCGTTCCGCACGTGGTGGTCGTCGACCCACACTTCGAGAAATACAAGCCGCTCGCGACGAGCGCCCGGCTCGGCAAGATCAGCCTCCACTTCAGATCATCGGGAGCCGACGCGATCAAACTCGCCCGCCGGCGCCGTGTCGACGCGTGGATCGTCGCCCCCGAACTGGACGACATGGCGGGCCATGATTTCGTGGAATTGCTCCAGGCCAGTCTCGCGGATTCGGCCGCCGGCTCTTTCAGTCCGCCGGCCCGCGTGGCCATGGTCGGCGACGGCAAGCGGGTGACCTCGGCGGCCGTTCAGGAGGCGATCGCGGCGGGCGCCGATTCATTGGTGTCGCAGCCCATCACCTTCCGCGACCTCGAAGATCTGCTGCAGGTTGCGTCGCTCGATCGGACGGCGCCGCCCGATGGGATCTCCGGCAGGCAGACGGCGCTCGTGGCGCTGCCAATCAGCGTCGGCGCAGCCGTCGTGGCCATCGCCGTTCTGATGATGGGCTGACGCCCGCGGATCACGGCGGTCGGTCTTTCGGGGAGGCATGTCACCACCGCGTTTCGATGGCCATGCCTCCCTGGTCGGCGATCGGCAGCGGCACCACCCGCACCTCCATGCGTCCAAAACGCATTTCCGTCTGGCTCACGGCCCGGGCACTCGCCCACGCCATGTACCAGCCGAGAAACACCTGTGACGGGTAGTGCGCGTCGTCCGTCATCCGGGAAAATCCCACGAACGTCGAGCACACGTAGAGCGTGCCCTTGATCAGCGGGCTCTCCACCATGTCGGCCGCGGCCAGGAAGGGGATGGCGCCGACGAAGGCATGGCCGCTGACGCCGTTGTAGTCGGCGAACGGTGCCCAGTAGCTGCCGCGTCCTTCCGAGGGCCGCGAAGCCCCCGTCGTCCACTGCAGGGCATAGAGCGGCGGCGCACCGACGGCGAACATCCGCAGCGACCGGCCGCCCCATTCCCCCACGGCGGCTCCCGCCGGACTGTCCTCGAACACGAGGCCGGTCGCGTAGGCCGCCCCGAAGATGGGAAGCGAATACCGCCCCTCGCCGATGTCCTTGCAGTCGGAGAAGAACGTGCCGAGGCTCGTCGGTGCGACGCCCGTCATCCAGGCATTCTGCATCGTCGTGTCGAAGCCCGTGTTGGCCATCAGGGCGCCGGCGCCGAACGCGGCGGTGAGGCAGGTGAGGCTCTCGCAGGAATAGAAATTGCGGTAGTCGCTGGCCACCTGGTGCCAGGCCCGCGACGCCCGCGGATACCTGCTGCGGGCCCACGGCAGCTCGTCAACCGCGGGCAAGGGCCGCGGCCCTGCGGATGGTGACGGCTCATCGGGAGCGGGCAGCACGAACACGGGCTCCGCAACGGGCGCCATCTGCGCGGCCAGTTGCACCGTGATGTCTTCCGCGTCCGTGCCACGTTCCGCTTCCAAGGTGCTGGCCGGGACGATGCGCTCGTCTCCAGCCGCCGCGACCGACAGCGACTGCGTCTGCACGACCGCGTCGATCCAGGCGCCGTCTTCCGCCGGCACCATCCGCACGACCACGCGTTGCCGCGCGGGCGGGAGCGCGAGGGCTGCCGCGCCGCGGGCTGCCGCCGGCTCCACCCACGCCGACTCGATGATGCCGGGCCGCGGCGGACTGGAAAGAAAATCCGGCGGCTCGGCCCGCACCACCGGCCAGTCGGCCCTCACGGTCGCCAGCGTCTCCTCCCACAAGCGGTAGCCGTCATGGCCGGGAAGAAACATGCCCCCCTGCCCGCCACGCTCGTCGGTGGGCGCGGCTGTCGCCACTCCCCACGCGCAGACCAGCATCGCCAACGCCAAGCCTCCTGCGCACAGGAGGCTCCGCGGCAGCACCTTCGCAGGAGACGTGGCGGCAAACGTCGGCATGGGGGGCGGAAATCTCCCAGCCGCGCCGCGGCGGCACAAGCCGGTTTTTCCGGCCGCCACCGGGACTGTGAAAGTGGGCGGGTTACGCCCCCTCGCGAGCCTGGTCCTGCCCGGGTGGGGCCGCCGCCTCGATGTAGACCTCCACCTGCTGGCCGACGAACAGGGGCGGGCGATCACCGGGGTCGCAGACGTAGATCACCTGCAAGACGCGGGTATCGACCCGCTCCGTGTTGTCGCCGGTGAGCGACTTCTTCGGGACGACGAACGGCTCGACCCGGACGAATTCCAGCGGATACCGCTCCTGGAGGCTGCCGCGCGGCACCGCCGACGCCTTGGCCGCGGAAGAAAACCGCGGGATGTCGAACTCATCGATGTCGACCCTGACGTGCAGCCGGTCGATGTTGCCGACGATCACGAGCGGCTGCCCCGGGGGGGCGCCAACGAACTCTCCCGGCCGGACGTTCACCTGAAGCACGCGGCCAGCGACGAGCGACCGCACCACCAGGCGATCGAGCTCGGTCTCGATCCTCGCCACCTCCGACTCGGCCTTGCCCACCACGGACCGGGCGATGTCGCGGTCGTATTCCCACGAGCCGGCCTTGAGGAGGTCGAGGTCGGCCGTGGCCCGCTGGAAATTCGCCTGGGCCGCGGCCATCGCCTCGCGGCGGGCGATCACCTCCTGCTCCGTCGTCACCCGGTTGGCGAAGGTGTCTTCAGCCCGCTTCAGGGCATCGGCTTCGCGAGCCACCGAGGCCCGGGCCTCGTTGACCACGGCGACGAGGACCGGGATCTTCTCCTGGCGCGGTTCGGCCTCGAGCCGCACCAGCTCGCTCTTCGACTGGGCGACGGCCGCCCGCTTCACGGCCAGTTCGCTGAGAAGCTGCCGGTCGTCGAGACGAAACAGCGGCGTGCCGGGCTGCACCTCGTCGCCGACTTTCACCAGCACCTCGACCACCACGCCCGGAGTCGCCGAACCGACGGCGATGTTCTCCGTCTGCGCCTCGACGAGCCCGGCCGCCGCGAGCGTCTCCGCATACGGGCTCCGCGCCGGCTGGATCGGCGGGGGCGGATTGGATGTCGTCATCCGTGTCCGCCAGACGAACCACAGGGCGAATGCCAGGAGAGCGAGGGCGGCCAGCGGCAGCACGCCCTGCGTGATCACGTCGGCGACGCTGCGGCGGCGGTTGATTCGCCGACGCGGCGATGACACCACGGATGCATCGGGAGGGGCGATGGCCATGGCGTCATGGTACCGCGCGGGAAGGATCCACGGGCCCCGAACGCGCCGCGGCCCACGCATGGAGCATGGCCATCTGCCTGGCGAAGTCCTGCTCAATGACGTTGATCGGGCTCTTGAAGAAGCAGGCCAGCCATTCGAGGGCCCCGCATTCCCCCTCCCGCCGGGCCCGATCGACGAGCCGGACGAGATCGAGCACGAGCGGCGCCGCGAGGATCGAGTCGCAGCCCTGCCAGGTGAACTGCATCGTCATCGGTGTGCCGAGAAATCCGCGGAAGTGGATGTGGTCCCAGGCCGTTTTCCAGTCGCCGAGGCTCTCGATGTATTCGATCGACACATGGGTCTGCGGCGGGTAGCCGAGGATGGCGGCCAGCAGATGGTCTTTGCTGCGCACCTTCGCCGCCTTGTTCCGCGGGTCGTCGAGGACCCGGCCATCCATGTTGCCGAAGATGTTGTGGCCCACCCAGCTCATGACCTCGAGATGACGGGCCGCGAACATCGGCGCCAGCACGCTCTTGAGCAGCGTCTCGCCGGTCTTGCCGTCGCAGCCCGCGTGGGCGATCCTCCGCTCGCGGGCCAACTGCTGGAGGCAGGCGGGGGTGCCGCCGGTCGAGGGCGTGAAATTCACGTACGACGCCCCGGCCTCGGCGGCCGCCAGGAAGGAGAGGCTGCTGCACGGCAGCGGACACGCGTCGGCGCGGGCCAGCAGCGGTTCGACCGCGGCGAAGTCGTCCGGGATCGGCAGCGCCGGAGGCGGCTCCGTGGAGGCGAGGTTGACCACGATCACGTGGCCGAGCCCCTCCGCCACCTTGAATTCCTCGAGATCCCGGCGGATCCGGTCGATCGCCGCCCGCGGCGTCTCGACGATCGTGGCGGCGCGGCCGTCGGCCAGGCTGCGGATCCGGTCGCCCGCGGCCACGAGTGTGCCCGGCCGCAGCCGCGGCTCGACCGCGGCGAAAAAGCCGGCCGCATCGTCGAGCAGATCGGGCGGGATCGCCCGGCTCTGCGTCCACATCCGCCGGGCCTCGGCGGCCAGGCCCCCGGAGCGGATGTCGTGGCCACCGACGACGATGTCGGCAAAGTCCACGAGCCCCAGCCGCGAGAAGGGGGCCATCGCGGTGACCAGGCCCACGGGCTCGATCGCCCGTCGCTGGAGCGCCGCCAGCCCGGTCATCACGGTCGTGGCCACGCCCCCCTTCGCTCCGATGAGCCACAGGCCGAGACGCTGGGGAGGGGGCACGGATTGCATGGGCCTTCATTCTTTTCCGCCGCGCGTCGGCGTCAAGGATCGATTCCGCCGACAGCCTCATCCGCGTGCGGCATGCCGCGGCCCGGCCTCCACCGTGTCGATCCGTCCGTCTTCCATCGAAGCGATCCGATCGGCGAAAGCATAGGCGCGCGAGTCGTGCGTGACGACGATCACCGCCCGGTCGGGCTGCACGGCGATCTGCTGGATCAGCTCCATCGTGATCCGTCCGTTTTCCGCATCCAGGGCGCTGGTGGGTTCGTCGCACACCAAGAGCCGCGGCTCGTGCACCAGCGCCCGCGCGATCGCCACCCGCTGCTGCTGCCCTCCCGAAAGCTCTGTCGGCAGGCTGGCCAGCCGGTCGCCCAGGCCGAGCCGCTCGAGCACGTCGGCGGCGGCCTCCACGGCGTGAGCCCGCCGCCAGCCGGCGATGAGCAGCGGCACGGCGGCATTCTCCACGGCGGTCAGCGCCGGCAGCAGGTTGTAGGACTGGAAGATGAAGCCCACGTTCTCGCGCCGGAACCGCACCTTCCGACCGTTGCCCATGGCGACCAGATCCTGGCCGAGCACGAGCACCTCGCCGGCCGTCGGCTCCAGCGTGCCGGCGACAATCGACACGAGCGTGGTCTTTCCGCAGCCGCTGGGGCCGACGAGCATGAGCAACTCGCCATAGGGCACGTCGAGGTCGACACCGCGCAGGGCCCGCGCCATCGAGTCGCCGACGCCGAATTCCTTCGTCACGCCGCGCACCCGCACGGCCACATCCATGGATCCGAGGCCGTCGAGCGTGTGGGGGATCGTCGCCATGCACCGGATCCCCGTCATCCGCGGAACACGATGGCCGGGTCGAGCACAAGCACCTTGCGGATCGACAACAGGCTGGCCACGAGCACGATCACGAACACCGCCGCCGCCGTGATCACCAGCACCTGCCAGGGCATGAAGAACGAGAGCCGCGATGCCGCGCGCGTCCACCAGCCGAACAGTGCCGCCAGACCCACGCCAACGCCATAGCCCACCACGCCCACCTGCAGCGCCTGCGACAGCACCATGCAGAGAATCATCCAGTTGCTCGTGCCCATCGCCTTGAGGGCCCCGAACTGGCGGATGTTCTCCACGGTGAAGAGATAGAAAGTTTGGCCGGCGATGGCGGTGCCGACGAGAAAGCCGAGGAGCACGGTGATGCCGAAGTTCACCGGGATTCCCGTCTTTCGCAGGTAATAGACGATCGTCTTCCAGAGGAAATCCGTGCGCGTGAGCGCCTGCAGGCCGGTCTGCGCCTCGATGCGGTGGCAGACCTCGCGCGGGTCGACGCCCGGCGCCGCGTCGGCCAGCACGAACGACAGCACCTTCCGCTCAGGGGGCGCGAACGTGACGGCCTGGCTGTAGCGGGTGTAGAGGATCGGGAAACTCTGAAACGTGCGGCTGGCCTTCGTGATCCCGACGATCACGGCGCGGCGGTCGTTCATCTCGAACACGCGGCCGATGCGAAACGGCTCGCCCGGCCAGATCCGCTTGTAGCCGGCCTCGTCGATGATCACGGCATCGGGCTTGCGCAGATCGGCGATCGATCCGAGAAACACCCCTTCGGGAGCCCCGACGAGCGTGGCATCGTCGAGCCCGAGGAGGATCATCTGCTCGTAGGAGCCTTCCTGGAGCCGCGCCCGGGCGATACCCTTGTAGAACCGCACGGCCCATTCGACGCCGGGCACGCCCTTCACGCGAAACAACTCGGTGTCGGAGAGCGGCTTGATGTCGTCGACGAACTGGACGTTCTCGTCCATCACCCAGATCGTCGGCCCCTCGATGTCGCGTATCTGGCTCACCGTGAGCGACATGAGGCCGCAGAAGATCGAGGCCTGCTGGGCGATGAGCAGGGCGGCGAACATGACGCCGAAGACGATGCCGAGGTATTTCGCCCGGTTGCCGATCAGCATCTTCCACGCGATCCACAGCATGCCGACATCGTATCACGCACCGCCGACCGGACGTCTGGTATTCTCCTCCCACCATGGATGTGTCCGCGATCCTCTCCCGTTGGTGGGGCTTCGACACGCTCCGGCCACTGCAAGCCGAGGCGATCGACGCGGCGCTGGCCGGCCGGGACTCGTTGGTCGTGATGCCCACCGGCGGCGGCAAGAGCCTCTGCTACCAGGTGCCGCCATTGGTCAGCGAGTCCACCGACGTCGTCATCTCGCCGCTGGTGGCCCTGATGAAGGACCAGGTGGACTCGCTCGAGGCGATCGGCTACCCGGCCGCGGCCCTGTATGCGGGCCTGGAGCAGGAGGAGCGGCAGCGGATCCGCGACCGGCTCGCGGCCGGGGAACTGCGGCTCCTGTTCGCGGCCCCGGAGCGGCTCATCAACACGGGGCTGCTCGATCTCCTCGCCCGCGTGGGCGTGAAACGGTTCGCGATCGACGAGGCGCACTGCATCAGCCACTGGGGCCACGACTTCCGCCCGGAATATCGCCAGATGGCGATGCTCCGCGACCGCTTCCCGACGGCCAGCTTCCACGCCTTCACCGCCACCGCGACCCCGCGGGTCCGGGAGGACATCGCCGCGCAGCTGCACCTCCGCGACCCCCAGGAACTCGTCGGCACGTTCGACCGGCCGAATCTCGTCTACCGGGTGGTGCCGCGAACCGACCGGATCGGGCAGACGCTGGAGATCCTCGGCCGGCACCGCGGCGAGGCTTCGATCGTGTATTGCATCTCGCGCCGGGAGACCGAGCAGTTGGCGGCGCGGCTGGCGGCGGCCGGCATCCTCGCCCGGCCCTACCACGCCGGCCTCGATGCCGCGGAGCGGCACGCGACGCAGGAGGCGTTCGCCCGCGAGACGATCGACGTGGTCGTGGCCACCGTGGCGTTCGGGATGGGCATCGACCGGTCGAACGTGCGGCTCGTGCTCCACACCGCCCTGCCCAAGAGCCTGGAGGCCTACCAGCAGGAGACGGGTCGCGCCGGCCGCGACGGCCTCGCCGCCGAGTGCGTGCTGCTCTATTCGTCGGCCGACGTCTTCAGTTGGGAGGCGCTCGTCCGCAAGAGCGCCGCGGAATCGGACCTCGAGGAGGCCGAGGCCGAGGAGTTGATCGCTTCGCAGGTGGCGCACCTCCACGCCATGCGCCGCTACGCTCAGGCGGCGCGCTGCCGGCATGCGTCCCTCTCGGAATATTTCGGCCAGCCTTACGCGGCGGCCTCGTGCGATGCGTGCGACGTGTGCCTCGGCGAGACGGAGAGCCTGCCCGATTCGACCGTCACGGCACAGAAGATCATTTCCTGCGTGGCCCGCGTCGGCGAACGCTTCGGCGTAAGGCACGTGTGCGAGGTGCTGCGCGGGGCGCAGACCGACGGCATCGCCCGCTACGGCCACCACAAACTCTCCACCTACGGCCTGCTCGCCACGCTCGACCAGCGGGCGGCGGAAAATCTCGTGCATCAACTGCTCGACCAGGAATTGCTCGCCCGGAGCGCCGGCGACCGGCCGGTGGTGATGCTCAACCCGCGGTCGTGGGAGGTGATGCGCGGGGAGCGGCAGGTGGTGCTGCTCGAGCCGCGCGTGGGCCGGACGAAGATGGCCAAGGCCGACGCCGACGACTGGAGCGGCGTCGACCGCGGCCTGTTCGAGCGGCTGCGGGCCTGGCGGCGACGTGTCGCCGACGCCCGGGGCAAGCCGGCATGGACGATCCTCGACGACAAGTCGCTGCGGGCGATCGCCCGCGAGAAGCCCCAGTCTCCC
>JBIIIP010000062.1:0-17679 GCA_044234625.1 Pirellulales bacterium
CGAGGTCCATCCTTCCGCCAACGAATGGCTTTTCGACACCCACGACGTGGTCGAACTCGCCGCTGCCGTGGGCCGCGGCAAGCGGTCGTGCGTGGGGCTCTACGGCTTCAGCCGTGGCGGGCTGATCGTGGAGGCGGGGCGGCTCGATGCGGAGGCGGGCGACAGGCTTTCGCCGATGGTCGCCCGCGTGCGGCTGCCGTCTTCATGGCGGGGCGTGGTGATCGTGCAGCGCGATTCCGTCGGCCTGCATGGCGACGCGGAGAAGGAGGCTTTCTCGCGACTTGCCCCGGTGCCCGCCGAGCTGACCGCCGAAATGGCCCGCGTGGCCCTCATGGAGATGCTGCCGGCGGCAATCGAGGCGAATTTCGCCGCGTTCAGCGCTGCCTTGGGCCGCTACGGTCGGCTGGCGGGCCAGCCCTTCGAGTCGGAGTCGCGGCGGCTGCCACACGCCCAGGCGATGGAGCATCTGCTCAACCTGCTCGGGGAGATGGGCGTGACGGGCGCGGCGCAGAGCAGCTGGGGGCCGGCCGTGCTGGCCTGCTGCGAGTCGCTCGACGCCGCGGGGGCGCTCGTAGAGCAGTTCGAAACCCTCGGGCTGTTGCGGCAGTTCGACGCCACCATCGCGCGATTCGACTCGCAGGGCGCCGTGCTCCGCGAGGTGGAGCCGGCAGGCGAAGGCCACTAAGCCGCCGAAGACCAGCACTGGATCACAGCAGCCCGTAGGCCGTGAGTGCCTGCCGCAGCTTGGCCGCCAGCGGCGCTTCCAGCGGCACCAGCGGCAGCCGCACGTCGCCCGTGTCACGGCCGAGCATGGCCATCGCCGCCTTGATGGGGATGGGGTTGCTGGCCAGCCCGAGCAGATCGCGGCACAGCGCGAAGAGCTTGTGGTGCAGTGACCTGGCCTTGGTCAGGTCGCCGGCATCGAAGGCGTCGATCAGGGCCTTCATGTCGGCGGGCACGAGATTGGCCACCACTGAAATCACGCCGCGGCCGCCGATCGAGAGCAGCGGTAGCGTAAGGCTGTCGTCGCCCGAAAGCACGGTGAGGTCGGTCGCGCCGAGAATCTGCGAGGCCTGGTCCATCGACCCGGTGGCCTCCTTCACCATGGCGATGCCGGGGAGTTCGGCGAGACGAATGATCGTCTCGGGCTCGATGTTTCGGCCGGTTCGCGTGGGAATGTTGTACACGCAGATCGGGATGGCGACGGCTTCGGCGAGCGCCTTGAAGTGCTCGTAGATGCCCTGCTGCGTGGGCCGGTTGTAGTAGGGGCCCACCACGAGCGCCGCGTCGGCCCCCTGGCTCGCGGCGAACTTCGTCAGCCGCAGGGCCTCGGCCGTGGAGTTGCTCCCGGTGCCCGGCATCACGAGGATCCGGCCGCGGGCGGCCTGGATCGTCTCGCCGATCACCCGCTCGTGCTCGTCGTGGGTGAGCGTGGGGGATTCGCCCGTCGTGCCCACGGGGCACAGGCAGGTGACGCCGGCGGCCGCCTGGAAGTCGACCTGCTCCCGCAGGCGTGCGGAATCGACTTTTCCATCCCGAAACGGCGTGACGATGGCGACGGACAGTCCGGCGAATTTCTCGGCGCGCGTTGGCATGGCGGAAGAAGATATGATCTCGGCCGCCCTCCGGCAAAGGGTGGGCGTGGCACACGCGGAAACCCCACGGGTCGGCACCATGCGCGACGCAGCGGCAGAGGCAGCCCGGCAGGTGCTCGACGCCGGCGGCCATCCCGCGGCCGTGGCCGCGATTCTCGGCACCGGCCTCGGCGGCCTCGCCGACCGGCTCGCCTCCGCCCGCGTGTTCGACGCCGCGGCCACCCGTTGGCTGCCGCGGTCGACGGCCACCGGCCACGCCGGCCGGATCGTCTGCGGCCGCATGGCCGCCATGCCGGTCATCGTGCTGCAGGGCCGCGTGCACGCCTACGAAGGCTTCGGCCCCGAGGTGTTGCGCCGCGGCGTGGAGCTGTTGGCGGCGCTCGGCGTGCGGCGACTGCTGGTCACCAACGCGGCGGGCGGGCTCGAGCCCGACATGGTCGGGGGCGAGTTGGTCGTGCTCACCGACCATATCGATCTCGTCCGCGGCGCATGGGCCGGCCTGCGAGGGGCCGCTCAACAGCCCTACGACGACGCCCTCGCGGAGCGGGCGCTGGGGGCCACGCGGCGGGCGGGCGTGACAGCGCGGAAGGGTGTGTATGCCTTCGTCCGCGGGCCGAGCTACGAGACGCGGGCCGAATACCGGATGCTCCGCCGCTTTGGCGCCGACGTCGTCGGCATGTCGACCGTGCCGGAGGTAACCGCGGCCGCCGCGCTGGGGATGGAGGTTGCCGCCGTGTCGGTCGTCACCAACGTGGCCCGGCCCGACGCGCCCGGCCGCACCGACGCCGAAGACGTGTGCCGCACGGCCGGCACTGCCGCCGAAGGGGTATGGGCGATCCTGGAGGCGCTGCTGCCGATCTGAACGGGCTTTTGTCCGCTTGGCCCCTGCGGCTACGGCACGTACGTGATCCCCGTGGCGGACGACACGTCCACGTTCGCGGCATTGCCGCTGATGAAGTTGCCGGTGATGGTGTTGGCCTGCACGACCGATCCCGTGCAGACGCCCGTGGCGTAGAGGCCCCAGCCGCTGAACTGTCCCTGGATCAGGTTGGCCGCTTCCGCCGCCGTGCCGCCGATCAGCATGCCGGTGACGCCCGTCAGCGACACGCCGTTCAGGCCGTTTTGGAGCACCTGGTTGCCCTGCATCGACGAGCCGGTGTTCGCTCCGGAGAGAAACACGCCGTCGGTCGTGTTCTGCGTGATCAGGTTGCCGCCGGCGTAGCCTGTGTAGCCGGCCACGCCGATCGACAGGCCGGTGCCGGCATTGACGACGATCCCGATGTTGCTCGTCTGGATTTTGCTGCCCGTGATGATGGTGCCCGTCAGTGTGCCGCGGCCGTAGATGCCGAAGGCCGTGCATCCCGACACGCTGATGCCGGCGATCGAGGACGTGCCGCCGACGGCCAGGCCGGCGGCCGATTCGAGCATCAGCCCGGTCACGGCCCCGCTGATCGTCGCCTGCCGCAGCGAGGTGCCGGTGAGCGCGCCCGTGGCATAGACGCCGTAGCCGGTGTTGTGGTTGGAGATCGTGTTGCCGCCGTTGGCGTTGATCGTGCCGATGGCGGCGCCGGTGGCGGCGGCGAGGATGATCCCACTGCTGCCCTCGGCCGAGTCGGTGAACGTGTTGCCTGCCACCGTCACGCCCTGGAGGTCGCCGGCCGCGTAGACGCCGAACACCCCGTATCCGCCGAAGGTGTTGCCCAGGGCCGCGGTCGACGTCGCATTCCCGCCGAGGGAGAACCCGGTGGCGTTGATGAGCACCGCGCCAGTGTCGCCGCCGCTCAGCGACGACCGGGTGAGTGCCGAACCGGGCGACGTGCCGGTGACGAAAATGCCCGTGCCGGCTGCGGCCGACGTGATCGTCGACTGGTCGACGACGAGGCCGCTGGCCGACGCATACATGATGCCGAGGGGATTGCCCGTGGCCGTGAGGTTCGTGACCGTGGCGCCGGGCATCGCTCCCAGGGCGTACATAGCCGCGAAGCCATTGCCGGTTGACGTCACCCCCAGCGTGCCGCTGCCGCCGATGGTCGCGTGGGCGGCGTCGGCGAGCACGAGCCCGGAGAGGTTGTCGGTGAGGATGACGCCGCCCACCGAGGTGTTGACGGCGTTGGTGTAGATACCGAAGCCCTGCGAGAAGCCCTTGATCTCCAGGCCGTAGACGTCGCTGCCGGCGGCCGCCACGGCAAAGACGAGGCCGCTCTGCACGCTGCCCGGGGCGGCCGTCGTCAGCGTCACCTGCGGGACGCCGTTCCACGACCCGGAGGGCCGGGCGTCGATCGTCACCGGCGCCCCGATGAACGGCAGCGGGCTCTCCAGGGAGATCGTCGCGTCGGCGGGCAGGGCGAAGGTGATCGTGTCCGGCTCCGGGCTGGCGTTGGCCGTGGTGATCGCCTCCCGCAGGCTGCCGGCGCCCGAGTCTGCGGTGGTCGTCACCGTGAGCGCCGACGAGGTCGCGGCCCAGGGGCCGAGCGTGATCGTGGTGCGGGCGGCCGTCGTCCCGGAGAGCACCGTCGTCGCGTCGTAATCCGACACGATCGTGCTGCTGAAGCCGCCGTTGTCGTCGTAGGGCAGGGCGTAGGAGCGGCCGCCCACGAACACGTCGTAGCCCATGAGGTTGTGGAGGTATTTGGCGTAGGCGCTCCACACCTCGCCGGGCTGATACATCTCGAAGAACGTCAGCATGTCGGTCAGCGGGGTGCCCACGTTGTCGAAGGTCGAGGTCGTGGTCACCGTGATCTGATCCCCGGAGATTCCCGAGATCACCATCGGCACGCTGAAAATCTTCCAGCTCGACACGTTCATGCCGGAGTGCAGCCCGAGGGCGGCCACCTGCCCGGCCTGCAGTTGCCAGGTGGCGGTCTGCCCCGACGCGCTCGTGAGCGTGGCGTTCTGGCTCGTCTGCCAGGTCGTGGCGTAGCCGCGGGCCAGCGCGGTGGCGACGATGTTTTCCAGGCTGCCCAGGGCGGCACGGTCGCCGGTGTAGGCGTTGGAACCGCCCGGGTTGCGAATGGCGCTGTCGGCGAACACACCCTTGGCCGCAAACACCATCTGCGAGGGCGAGGCGTTCATGTTCGTCGTGTTCGTGAACCAGGCCGGCGGGGCCGGCACGTCGTTGCCGAACGGATCCTGCTTCCCCACGGGGGAGTTGGTGGTGAAGTAGGGGTAGAAGATGTTGTAGACCTCAGCCGCGCTCGTGCCGCTGTTGTTGCCGGTGAACTGGAGCGTTGTGTAGGTGCTCGTGTTGCCCTCGATGTCGGTCTGCGTCACCGTGTCGACGACGGAGCCGGAGTAGACGGTGGGGTAGCCGCCCGACGTCACCTCGATCTGCAACTGGCCGGGGCGGGCCTTCCAATAGGCGAAGAACTCGTCGAGGGCGTTGCCCGTGTTGAGGTTCGTCGTGCTGGTCACCGACGGCCCGAACCATTCGTTGAGCAGCGTGGTCGGCGGCTGGTAGAAGGTTGCCGAAAGGCCGGACCGCGCCGCCGTGAAAGGATTGGCGGTCGCCGCGCTCGTCACCACGACGGTCTGCGAGTTCGGGTAGTTGGGGAGCGACGAAACCACCGTGCCCGCGGGAATATGGGCGCCGAAGAGCACCATGCCGGGAGCGAGGCCCTGGTTGGTGGGGGCGTTGGCGCCGGGGCCGGTGATCGTCAGGGTGGTCGTCCAGGCGCCGGCCGATCCGGTGCCCACCGCCATGTCGACCGTGAGCACCGTCGCGTTGCCCGCGTTCAAGGGGCTCAACTGCGAGTCGATCACGTGCTGCGGGGCGAGGATTCGGTAGAACTCGTTGCCGGGCGTCGCGCTGCCGCTCGACACGAAGCCGTCGAGGAAGGGGGCGAGATCGGCGTTGTTCATCGCCGCGCCGTAGCTATTGAAGATCGTCTCCCGCGTCAGGCCGGGGATGGTGCCTGAGCCTCCCGTGTTCAGCGGATCGGCCGGATCGACGTTGAGCGTGATCGGCAGGCCGAACTGGTCGACCTGGGTGGTGTCGACGGTCAGCACGTACGCGTTGGCGGAGGAGCCGGCCGTCAGGGAAAACTCCACGTAGTCGTAGTTGTATGCCGGCGATGGCGGCGGAAAGCTGGTGACGACGCCGCCAGACACGGGGATCACCGGGTTGCCCGTGGCGGGGTCGGTCGCCGTGGTCGTGAAGTACAGCCGCGCGCTGGGGATCACCTGGTCGCTCTCGACCCGGAGGAGCTTCGAGCCGGGCGTCGAGCCCGCGGGCAGCGAGGCGAGCGTGGTGGTGGAGAAGGCGGACGAGAAGGAGGCGACGCCGGTCGTCGAATCGATCGAGAACGGATATTGAGGCGCCGTCGTGGAAGTGGATTGCTGGCCTGCCAGCCAGATGTAGGTGTTCGGATTGGTGAGCCCGCCCGGGCCGGTGGAGTTGGTGATCTCGAAGTCGACGTATGTCGTGGTGAGCAGCTGCCGCGCCTCCAGCTGCTCGACCGCCAGCATCGCCCGGGAGAAGACCGGTCCGTTCAGTGTGGTGCAGCCGCGGGAAACGGTTTGCCGCCGGCGCCGCCGGTTCGCCGAAGTCAGTGCCGTAGCGCGCATGCCACACCCCATTTCGTTCGCGGAAGAATTCGGGAGCAGACGGCAGTCTACTGCGGGGGCGGCCCCCGTCCACCATGGGGTCGATCGGCGGGGAGTTCCGTGGAGGCTATGCTGCGGACATGATCGCGATCATCACCAACGACGACGGCATCGATGCCCCGGGGCTGGCCGCGTTCGAGGCGGCGTGCCGTGGCCGGGCCACGCGGCTGATCGTGGTCGCGCCCAAGCATCCGCATTCGGGCTGCGGCCATCGGATCACCACCGACCGGCCGCTCGCGATGGAGAAGGTGGGCCCAGACCGCTACCACGTCGATGGCACGCCGGCCGACTGTGTGCGGCTGGCGCTGGCCAACCCGGCCACGACCGGCGGCCAGGCAATCGACTGGGTGTTGTCGGGGATCAACGAAGGGGGCAACCTCGGGGTCGACATCCATCATTCCGGCACGGTGGCCGCGGCCCGCGAGGCGGCGATGCACGGCATCCGCGCGGTAGCTGCGTCGCAGTACCGCCGCCGCGAGGCCACGATCGACTGGGAGAGGGCAGCCGCGTGGATGGCCGACGTGCTCGGGCATCTCGTCAGCGAGGCGCCAGGGCTCGCGGCGGGGGAGTTTTGGAACGTGAACCTGCCTCATCCGCCCGATGGTGAGCAGGCGGGGCGGCCGCCGATCGTGGCCTGCGGCTTCGATCCGTCACCGCTGCCGATCGGCTACGCGGAGGAGCCCGCGGGCTGGCGGTATCGGTCACGGTATCAGGAGCGTGGCCGGCTGCCGGGGCACGACGTGGCAACGTGCTTCGGGGGGCAGATTGCGTTGACGCGCGGCCGCGTCGTGTGAGCAGCCCCTGTTTCCAGTTGAGTGGCGTAGGCCTCTTGCCTGCGAGAAGGCGTATTCGCAGACCAGAGGTCTACGCCACTTTTGAGATCGCTGGCTGGAGGTCTATCTGTCCGTGGAAAAAGCCATCCATGGCCTTTTTCCACTTGGTCGACCGCAAAAAACGCCGAGGGTTTTCTGGGTCGACGGCTATCGCATCCTGCTCAGGCAGACTTGTTCCACAGTCTGCTATGCCAACGGTGAGATCGAAGGCCGGAGGCGTGCGCCACTTTCCATGGCGGGCGCCGCGGCCGATCACTCCGCCAGGTCCGCGTCGAAGACGCGGACCTGCGCCCAACTGGTCGCGTTCTCGGCGATGAACTGGTTGTGGCGATCCGCCACCTGGTAGGCGTCGTGGGCCGCGTGCGATTCGAACACGATCACCAGTGCCACGTCGAAGTCGCGGTCGTTCACCTGCCGGTCATACTTCGCACACGTACCCACCGAGAAAGAGACCGTGCCCGGATGACCGGTGAGGTGTTTCTGGCAGCTCTCCACGAGGGCCCGAGCAGCGGCCGGCGTGCGGTCCTTGAGCTGGAAGTAGACGGCGTGGGAAAGCATGGCGGGTGAATGCTTGGGGGTGAAACTGGCGGCTGGTCACTGCGGCTTCACGTCGCGGGCGGCCTGCGAGGCGGCCGCGTCGGCCGTGGCCTCGCCGCTCCGCCGCGGCGTGGCGGGGCCGATGATCTCCACCACCTCGGTCTCGTCAAGCATTTCCTGCTTTTCCAGCTCGGATGCGAGGCGGTCGAGCTTGTCGCGCTGCTCGGTGAGCAGCTTCGTCGCCCGCTCGGCCGCCTCGTTGAGCAGCCGCGACACCTCCTCGTCGATGACCTGCGCGGTCCGCTCGCTGAACTCGCGCTGCTCGTAGACATCGCGGCCGAGGAAGGGGTGCTCGTTGGAGGTGGCGCAGGCCACCGGTCCCACCCGCTCGCTCATGCCCCAGTTGGCCACCATCCGCCGCGCGATCCGCGTGGCTTGCACGAGATCGTTCTCCGCGCCGGCGGAATACTCGCCGAACACGAGTTTCTCCGCCGCCCGGCCGGCGAGGATGAAGACGAGCCTGTTGAGCAGGTCTGATTCGCCGATGTTCATCCGGTCTTCCTCGGGCACGAGTTGCGTCACGCCCAACGCCCGGCCGCGCGGGATGATCGTCACCTTGTGGAGCTTGTCCACGCCGGGCAGGAGCCAGGCGCCCAGGGCATGCCCCGCTTCGTGGTAGGCGGTCATCTTCTTTTCCCGGCCGACGAGCACCTCCTCGCGCTTGGGGCCCATCAGCACCTTGTCGCGGGCGTAGTCGAAGTCGGACGAGTCGACGGCGTTCTTGTCGTGCCGCGTGGCCCACAGGGCCGCCTCGTTGACGAGATTGCGGATGTCGGCGCCGGTGAGGCCCACGGTCGCGCCGGCGAGTCGCTCGAGGTCCACGTCGGCCGCCAGCGGCACGTTGCGAGTGTGCACCTTGAAGAGGGCCAGCCGCGCCTTCTGGTTGGGGCGGTCGACGGTCACGTGCCGGTCGAAGCGGCCGGGCCGGAGGAGGGCGGGGTCGAGCACGTCGGGCCGGTTGGTGGCGGCCAGCACGATCACCGATTCCGACGGGCTGAAGCCGTCCATCTCGGAGAGGATCTGGTTGAGCGTCTGCTCGCGCTCGTCGTGGCCGCCGCCCAGGCCCGCGCCGCGCACGCGGCCTACGGCATCGATCTCGTCGATGAAGAGGATCGCGGGGGAGGCATCCTTGGCGGTCTTGAAGAGGTCGCGCACCCGCGAGGCCCCTACGCCCACGAACATCTGGATGAACTCGCTGCCCGAGATCGAGAAGAAGGGCACGCCCGCTTCGCCGGCCACGGCCCGGGCGAGGAGTGTCTTGCCCGTGCCGGGCGGCCCCATGAGGAGCACGCCCTTGGGCACGCGGCCGCCGAGCCGCTGAAACTTCTTCGGATCCTTGAGGAATTCCACGATCTCCTCGAGGTCCTGCTTCACCTGCTCGAGGCCGGCCACGTCGGTGAAGGTCACCTGCTTGTCGGAGGCGTTGTAGCGCTTGGCGGGTGACTTGCTGAACCCGCCGAGGAAGCCGCCGCCTCCGAGGGGGTCGCGGGCCCGCCGCAGCGTCATCCAGAAGCCGGCCATCAAGAGGAGCGGCACGAGTAGGTAGAGGCCGAGGAGAAAGCCCGTGCCGTCGGTGGGCTGGCGGACCGTGGTCTTGACGGAGTGCTGCAGGAGGAGGGCGTCGAGATTCTTGCCGAGGTAGTTGGAGAGCTCCACGGAGAAGGCCTTCGATCGCGGCCCGCTCGGAGGCTCAGCCCCGTCGGGCACGGTGCGGAGCTCACCGCGGAGCGTGTTGCCGGTGATTTCGACGGCGGCCACGTTGCCCGCCTCCACCTGGCGGACGAATTCGTCGTAGGAGAGGGGGCCGGGGGCCGACGCCTGTTCGCGGGCCAGCACGGTCACGAATGCGAGGCCGACGAGGATCAGCATGATGAGCACCGGCATGCTTACCGGCCGGTTGCCCAGGGGCGACTGGTTCGATCCCCTGGCGGGGCCTTTGGAGGAAGGCGACGTATCCATCGAGCAAGCCCAAGAATGGAAAGGACGGCATAACGGAACGAGACAGTGTAGTGTATGGCCGCAGCGAAAAACCGTCCGCGAGGAGAGGCCGGTGAGTGAAATTCCCGTACGCAAGCGAGGCGTGGTGGCGGTCGCGCGGCGCGGCGGACTGTTTCTGGCGATCCGTCGCGGTCAGACCGTGCGTGCCGGCGGGCGGGTGTGTTTTCCCGGTGGCCACATCGAAGCCGGGGAGGCGGAGCGCGAGGCGGTTGTCCGCGAGTGCCGCGAGGAATTGGCGGCGGCGGTCGAGCCCGGGGCGTGTGTGTGGCGAAGCGTCACATCCTGGGGCACGGCGCTGGCGTGGTGGACCGTTCGGCTGGCCGACGAGGCGGAACTCGTGCCCCATCCGGTAGAGGTTGACGAGATTCTCTGGCTGACGGTGGAGTCGCTGCTCGCGGAGCCCGATCTGCTCGAGGGCAACCGGGAGTTTCTGGAAGCCGTGATCCGAGGCGACCTGCAAGTGTGAGGCCCGCGCGGGAAGCAAACGTGGCGACAGACCTCCGGTCTGTCGGAGTTCTTGGTCACAGACCGGAGGTCTATGCCACGTGGGGAGCTCGCAGAGCCGATGTCTGCGATAAGCGGGCTGTGTCGCCGTTCACTCCAGGCGGATGCCCTTCGACTCTTCGGGCGGCGGGAGTGCGGGTGGGTTGGCCGCCGTGTCGAGGAGCTTCTGCAGGCGGTTCGGCGTGGTCGGGCCCGCAACCGGCGCGCGGGCGAATGTCTGGGCGGTGAGGGCCGTTCGTAGCCAACCCTCGAGCGTGGCCCGCTCCGCCGGGGTGAGCGGTGTGGCGAGCTGATGCGGCGAGTTGGCGGATGCCGGATGGCGGCCGCTGATCGTGGCGATGAGCGCAGCCGGGTCGCGGGAGGGGCCGCAGGCCGCCAGGACGGCGTCCACGTTGGCCAGCGTGGTCGCGCGGTCGATGCGGCCGGCCACGTCGCCGCGGTCGAGCCGCGGTGCTGCCGCCTTCGCGCCGCCGTGGCAAGCTCCGCTTGCGCAGCGGTTGAGCACGAGCGGCTGCACGCGCCGCGTGAACTCGGCGAGCGCCGTGCCCGGCGGTGCCGCGACGGCCACCGCACCAAGCGTGCATGCCGCCACGGCGGCGATCGCCGGCAGGCGTGCGAGGTAGCGGCGTGCCGCGTGAGCCAGGAGAGCCAAGAAAGCCAGGATCGCCATGGTCAGCTTCCGTCAGGGTTCGCGGGTCCCGCAGGCGCGTGGGGCGGGGCGGGAGGGTAGGCGGGCGGCCGTGCAGCGGCAAGGTGGTCTGGTTGTGGTCGTGCTGCGCCGCTACATACACTTTCCGCGAGAAAAACCCACCATCGGTGGCCGGCCGGCCGAAGCCCTTCGAGGAGATCGCCATGGAGCGAACGTTCGTGATGTTCAAGCCCGACTGTCTGGAGCGTGGCCTGCTGGGCACGATCCTGACACGGTTTGAGCAGAAGGGGCTGCGGCTGCTGGCGATGAAGATGCTGCGGGTCACCCCCAACCTCGCCAAGCAGCACTACGCCGAACACGTCTCCAAGCCGTTCTATCCCAGCCTCGAAGAGTTCATCACGGCGGCGCCGGTGGTGGCCACAGTGTTCGCCGGGCCGGAGGTGATCCGCGTGGTCCGCGAGATGCTCGGCGCCACCAGCGGCCTCAAGGCAGCGGCCGGCACGATCCGCGGCGATTACAGCGCCAGTCGGCAGATGAACCTCGTGCATGCGTCGGATTCGCCGGAGTCGGCTGCCCGCGAGATCGGCATCTATTTCACGCCGGGTGAGATCCTCTCCTGGGATCCCACGCTCGCCTGCTGGTGCCAGGCGCCGGGAGAAGCGTGATCGATTCATGAGCACGTTCGTCTTCGGGCATCGCAATCCCGACACCGATGCCATCTGCTCGGCATTGGCCTATGCCAATCTGCTCCAGCAGACCACGCGGCCCGATGCGGTGGCCGCCTGCTGCGGGCCGCCAAACCGGCGCACGGAATACGTGCTTGCTCGCACCGGGTTGGCGGCGCCGAAGCTCATCATGGACATCCGTCCGCAGGTGGAAGACGTGTGCCGCCGCGGGCTCGTCACGGCGTCGTTCGGCGATGCCTTCCACGAGGCCTACGAGCGGATGCGGAAGGGCGACCTGCGCGCGATTCCCATCGTCGATGCCGACAACCGCGTGGTGGGCGTGCTCTCCATCCTCACGATGATGGAGCTTTTCTTCACCGACGCGGCCGACTCGACGAAGGCCCGTGCCGTGCAGACGAGCCTGCAGAAGATCTGCAGCGTGCTGGGGGGCGCGTTTCGCAACGCCGTGGCCCCCGAGCGGCCCGACGAGCTGCTCGTGATGGTGGGGGCGATGAGCGCCGAGGGCTTCACGGAGCGGATGGGGCAATATCCCGCGGAGCGGCTCGTGGTCGTGTGCGGTGACCGGCCCTCAATTCAACTGCCGGCGATCGATGCCCGCGTCCGCGCGGTGGTGATCACGGGCGGCTTCCCGCTGGCCAGCGAGGTGGTGGAGATCGCGAAGGCGAAGGGAGTGTCGGTGATCTCCAGTCCCTTCGACACGGTGAACACCACGCTGCGGATCAAGTCGTCGCAGTTCATCGATCCGGTGGTTGACCGTGATGTGATCACGGTGCCGGGCAAGCTTTCGGTGGTCGAGGCCCGCGAGCGGGTGGAGCGGTCGTCGCAGCCGGTGTTTCCGGTGGTGGGCGACGACGGCCGGCTCATCGGGATGGCGTTCAAGACCGATCTCATCAGCCCGCCGCGGCCGCAGTTGGTGCTCGTCGATCACAACGAACTTGCCCAGGCCGTCAACGGCGCCGAGGAGGCGGAGGTCGTCGAGGTGCTCGACCACCATCGGCTGGGCGGCGGCCTGAAGAGCACGCAGCCGATCCGGTTCGTGAACGAGCCGGTGGGCTCCACGTGCACCCTGGTGGCCCGACAGTTTCGGTCGGCGGGCATCACGCCTGCTCCGGCGATCGCGCTGTGCATGGCATCGGGAATCATTTCCGACACGCTCTTCCTGCGGTCGCCCACCACGACGGACGTCGACCGCGAGGTGCTCGCCTGGCTGAAGAGCCTGTGCGGCGTCGATCTCGACGCCTATGCGCGGGAGTTTTTCGAGATCGGCTCGGCGCTGCGTTCGAAGGCTCCGGCCGACGTGATCCGCGAAGACTGCAAGGAGTTTTCCGAGCATGGCGTGCGGTTCTCGATTTCGCAGATCGAGGAGACGGGCTTCGATCTGTTCTGGGAACGGAAGGACGAACTGCGCGGGGCGCTGGAGGCGTACGCGGAGAAGCAGAAACTCGCATTCGCGGCGCTGTTGGTGACCGACGTGGTGAGCAACGGCTCGCTGCTCTTGCTGTCGAAGGAGTCGGCAGCCTTCGAAGACATCAACTATCCGCGGCTCGACCGCAGTTTGTACGCGCTTGAAAACGTGGTCAGCCGCAAGAAGCAGCTCCTGCCGCTGATCGCGCGGCTGTTGTCACGCGAAACATGAGCCTCCGGCTCTGAATCGCTTGCACAATAGAAAAGTGGCGTAGGCCTCTGGCCTGCGATGCCCTGAAGTGGCGTAGGCCTCCGGCCTGCGAAAAAGCGTATTCGCAGACCAGAGGTCTACACCACTTTTGGAAACGAGGCCGGGCCTCCGGGCCAGGCGATGCTAGAGCGATCCGGCGGGTGTGTCGGCCGCCAGACGCTCGATCATGTCGCGGCAGGCGCGGTGGACGGCAGTTTGCCACTGGTCCGCAGCCAGGCCGGCATTCATCTCCGGCCGCGCGTGCGCGAATATCACGTCGCGGGCGCTCACGACGAGCGCTCCCAGCCCGTTCGCGTGGAAGGCCCCGCGCACGTCCGATGCCCGGCCTCCCTGCTTGCCGAAGCCGGGCACGAGGATCCAGGCATGCGGCATCGCTTCGCGCATGGCATCGAGCTGCCGCGGCCAGGTAGCTCCCACGACCGCGCCCACCACGCCGTAGGGGTCGCCAGCGGAGGTCTTGGCGGCGAGTTGCTCCACGCCTGCGGCCACGTGCTCGTAGATGGTGCGGCCGTCGGACGAGAGGTCCTGGAAATCCTTGCTGCCGGGGTTCGACGTCTTCACGAGGATGAAGATGCCGGCCTTGCGTTCGGTGGCAACCTTCACGAACGGGTCGATGGAATCGAGGCCGAGGTAGGGGTTCACGGTGAGGGCGTCGGCGGCCCAGGGGCCGGAGAGCCAGCCATCGGCGTAGGCTTCGGCGGTGGAGCCGATGTCACCGCGTTTGCCGTCGGCGAGCACGAGCAGGTTCTTCTCGTGGGCGTAGGCGATCACGCTGGCGAGGGCCGTCATGCCGGAGGCGCCGAGGGCTTCGAAGCAGGCGAGCTGTGGCTTGACGATGGGCACGAGCGGTGCGACGACGTCGATCACGTCGCGGCAGAAGCGTGCGAAGACCGTGGCGAGTTCGTGGGGTGTGGCGGCGGCAGCGGCGTCGAGGGCGGGGGGCAGCGATTCACGCCGTGGGTCGAGGCCCACGCAGGCGGGTGTTTTGCGGGATGTGATGGCGGAAGTGAGCCGCGATGAGAAAGAGGCGGTATGCATGGCGTCGAACAGGCCGTGCCTGTTGGCTCGAGGGGGCTGGCTTCTGGCTGTCGTCTGCGGGAAGCCTGGCCGGGCATTTTTCGCAAGTGTGTCGGCCGCCGGCTGCTTTGGCGAGGGGCGGCGGCGATCGGCTGGTTTTCGGCCGGTTTGGGGGCGTAGGGTTTATCGAAGCGGCGGCGCGGTGTCCGTCGCCTTCATCCGCGGGCCGGGACGCCCTTCCTCGGGTTCGTGGAGGAGATCATGGGACACGTCGATCCGAATCGTCTGGGCATCGTGCTGGCGGTGGTGTTGTCTGGTTGGCATGCGGTGTGGGAGGGGCTGGTGGCGGCGGGGGTGGCGCAGCGGGTGGTGGATTTCGTCTACCGGCTGCACAGCGTGAAGTCGGAGATGGTGGTGGAGCCGTTCGATATCGGCCGTGCGGCCCTGCTGCTCTTGCTCACGGCGGCGTTGGGGTATGCGGCCGGGGCGGCAGCGGCGGTGCTGTGGAATTGCTTGGGGATGGTTTGCATACGTGGCAAACACACCACGGCGGCCCGTCTTTGAGGGGCGGCGGGAATCCGTGTTGAAGCCGCGGCGGGCTTCTGCGATAGTGCTTCGGTCGCTCGGCGGCGGTGTGCAATGCATCGGTCGTCGAGCGGCGGATTCGGGGCGTGGCGCAGTCTGGCTAGCGCGCTTGACTGGGGGTCAAGAGGTCGCAGGTTCAAGTCCTGTCGCCCCGACATTGGTTCCTTGATGAGTCTGCTCCGACCCGGAGTCGGGCTCATCCGTTCGGCCTTTCCGGCCCCGCGCGCCTCGGCGGGGTCCGGCATCGGCCGACGGGCCCCGGCAACACGCCGGGGCTGAGTGTGTGTCGTTGCGGCCGCCGGTGCCGGCGGGATCGCGGGCTAGATCGTCGGCCCGACTGCGGCCATGGATTGGCACCGGCAGGTTGTCTTCACCGAAGGCGATCACGCCGCGGCGGAGCCGGCGGACGGGCCGCTTGCCCCATCGGCCTTCCTCGAAATCGAGCCCGATGAAAATGCCCAGTCGGAGGACCAGTTCGCGAATCTTCTGATTGGCGTTCTCGTCCTTCGCGAGCGTCGCCAGGCCGTCGATCGTCGCCATGAGGGCATCGACCTGCTCCTCGGGCGTCATGCCCGCCTTGGCTGCGGGCTTCGGTGTCGCCTGTTCCGCGATCTGGCGAGCAACCGCGGTCTTCTCCGCGACGAGGCCGTCGAACTGCTTGGCAATGGCTGTATAGCGAGTGTCGTCCTTTTCGGTGGCCATTCGCCGCTCGGCCGTCGCGATGTCGTCTAGGAGTTCGGCCTGCCGACTTCGAAGCTGACGAAGGGCTACCGGCTCCTCGGCGGCGCCATTGGCGTCTGCCTCCGCGCGGGCCTTCGTCAGAAGCCGCTCACGGATGGCATCGCGTCCGCCGGCTTTGCTGACGAGTTCCACCAATGCGTCGACGAGCATGGTCGCGAGCGGGGCGGCTTCGACGGTGTTGTGATGGCACTCGCTGTAACCGCTGTTGGAGTAGCGTCCGCACACATACTTCAGCTTTTTCCCGTAGGGGATGCCGTGCATGACGCTGCCACAGCCCTCGGTGATGTCGATGACCCGCGTCGAGAGTGGGTACCGGTCCGGGTTCGTCGCCTTCTGGCCGTTCGTCCGACGAACCTCTTCGATCGGCGCCTTCTTCGGCTGCATGGCCTGCCAGCGTGCAGGGTCGAACAGAACATCACCGCCGCTGGCACCGCGCACCCGCACCTCCTCCGGGTTCTCCAGAAGCTTCGGCTGGCCGTCGGGACGGCGGTCGTGCTCTTCGAGTTCCCTCGGGCCACCAACGCCTACGCGACGGTAACGGCCCTCGGACCGTCTGCCGTATTCCTTGATGCCCGCGATGATCGGGTTCGAACAGAGGTCTCGGATCGTATTCGGATGCCACTTGCCAAGCACACGGTGCGCCGAACCGTGATCGCGACGAACTCGGCCGGCATCGGGCGACGGGATGCCCATCTCGTTGAGCCTGGCAGCAATCCGCTTGCAGCTCTCCCCGGTAGCTCGCCATTCTAGGATCATGCACCACGTGCTGATCTTCACCTCATCGCGAGGGAGAAAGCGAACGTGATGCCCCGCGCGGCGGACGTTTTCACCATCCTCGAGCCACTGCACGAACTCGTCGTTAGGGCTGACAAGCGCCCTGCCGAAGCCGTAGGGGGCTCGGCCGCCGGTGCTCAGCCCGCGGGCCGCCATACTCTGCTGGACGAAGACGATGCGGTCTCCGAGCCGGGGCGAGAATTTCCCGTGCTCCTGATATTCGATCAGGCCACTGATGAGATACGTCATCTCATTGGCCTTCAGGTCCTCAGGCGTATAGATCCTGTCGTGGGTGACGAGCGTCACGCCGCTGGAGATGAGTTGATGCTCGATCTGCATCATCTCAAGCAGGTCTTGAGGGCGTCCGAGACGGTCTCGCTTGAAAACCAAAAGGTGCGATACGGTCGTGTCGGTGACCGCATCGTTGAGAATCATCCGCAGGCCGGGGCGGGTAAGGTCTCCTCCACTGATGGCATCGTCGAGATAGATGTCATGGAGATGGTGAAGCCTTTTCCGCTGCATCTCCTCGATGTCGGCGTATGTGCCCCGGAAGGGCACGCCGATGGCCAGCGACGCCGCCTTGGCCCAGTCGAATTGCTGCCTGAGTGAAGACTCCTGGTTGTCGTCGCTGCGGCGGTCGTACAGCAGGGCTCGATTTTTGGGTCGGCTCTTCATGGCTGGTCTCCATCGGTCGCTGTGCCAAGGATGCCGCGGACGTTCCAGAGGAAGTCGGCGAGTGCTTCGGCAACGTCGGTTGAGGTTTCGGTGACGCGGACATGAGCCTTGAGGCTCCGCCATGCCGATGTGACGGTGTGGTGCTGCCACCAGGTCATCATCCGCACGAGTGTGCAGTCCATCGCCGGCGAGCGGACGTGCTCGGTCGGCGAGGAGGCGATCCGCCTTCTCAGATCGATCATCAGCGTCGCGGGATGCACGACGTTGAGTTCCTGCGGCGTGACGAGCCCGATCTCGAACCAACGAACCATCTGGGAGATGGTCATCAGTTCGAGCACGTAGGCTTCGTGAACGAGATCGGGTAGCCGCTTGCGGCCGAACTTGTCGTCGAACCCGAGCCGGCTCAGTTGCGTTTCGGCGTCGGCTTCGATGGCCGCCTTGAAGTCGAGGTCGGCGGCGGTGAGAGCAGAGCGCGCCTGGCGTTTCATGTCCCGTTCCTTGAGACCGTGATCGTTCCATCGAACCAATGCGAAGCACTCATTTTCCAAAACGAGGCGCGCGAAATCAATCCTTCGCCAGCGATTCTTTTTTGTGTCGCGCATTACATCCAACGACTGGAGTCGGTACATCGGGGTACCGGCTCCAGCGTTGGGTCGATGTTGTTAATTACTCGGCGGGCTTATCGGAGTGATCGCCGCCGCGCCGCGCGTTGAGGAAACGGCGGACGAGCAGTTCTGCCAAAAGCTTC
>JBIIIP010000150.1:0-4701 GCA_044234625.1 Pirellulales bacterium
GGCCCCGCCCCCCACCCCGCCCGCGAAGAAATCCTCTGTGGCCAAGCCGATGGGCAAGGGCAAGCCTGCTGCCAAGGCGAAGAAGACGGCTAAGCCGGCGGCGAAGCCCGCCGCGGGGCAGCGGCATTCGTCACAACTCGCCAAGCGCAAGCCGCGGTGAGGTGAGGGAAGTCGACGATGGCAGGCCATTCCCACTGGGCGAACATCGCCCGCAAGAAATCGTTGATCGACGCCAAGCGCGGCAAGCTGTGGAGCAAGCTGGCGAAGGCGATCATCGTGGCCGCCAAGCACGGCGGCGCCGATCCCGACGCCAATCTGCGGCTCCGCTATGCGATCGACGCCGCAAAGGCCGTGAGCATGCCCAAGGAAAACATCCAGCGGGCGATCAAGACCGGCACCGGCGAGCTCAAGGGGGGCGACCTCGAGGAATCGATCTACGAGGGCTACGGCGCCGGTGGCGTGGCCGTGATGTGCGAGATTCTCACCGACAATAAGAACCGCACCGCCCCAGAGATCCGCAAAATCTTCGAGATGTGTGGCGGCAAGTTGGGCGGCACGGGGTGCGTGGCCTATCTCTTCGAGCGCAAAGGTGTGGTGCGTGTGCCGCAGGCCGCGTGCGACGAGGACCGGCTCATGGAGATCGCGCTCGAGGCCGGGGCCGACGATGTCTCGCTGGCCGGCGACCGCTGGGAGGTGACGTGCGAGCCGGCTTTGATGGCCGGCGTGATCGACGCGATCCAGGGGGCGGGCCTGGCGGTCGATTCCAACGAGATCGTGCGGATCCCGACCAACTCGGTCGACGTTGAAGACGTGGAGACGGCCCGCAAGGTGCTGGCGCTGATGGAGCGGCTCGACGACCACGATGACGTGCAGAGCGTGTCGGCGAATTTCAACATTCCCGACGAGGCGATGGCGCAGCTTCCCTGACGGCGGCTGGTTTTTCGACAGACCGGAGGTCCGTCGCCACGTGTGTTGGCGCGCATCCGTCGCCACACGGGTTGAAACGCGCGCGTGTCTGTTATCACCCCATCCCCTCCATGTGCGCTAGGCCCGGAGGGCCGGGTTCGAGCCAGCGGGCGGAGCCCGCCAAGGCAAGATCGGCACGATGCCGAGTCTTGTCGTGTAGTGAGCCGGCCGGGTTCGAGCCAGCGGGCGGAGCCCGCCAAGAAAACCGAGGCCACGATGGCGAGGTTTTCGTGCCCCACGCGCCAGGCCGGGAGGGCCGGGTTCGAGCCAGCGGGCGGAGCCCGCCAAGAAAACCGAGGCCACGATGGCGAGGTTTTCGTGCCCCACGCGCCAGGCCGGGAGGGCCGGGTTCGAGCCAGCGGGCGGAGCCCGCCAAGAAAACCGAGGCCACGATGGCGAGGTTTTCGTGAAGCTAGTGCTCCACCGAGGGCCAGTATTCGTCGAAGTCGAATTGCGGGCTGTTGTCGAGGTCGTGGCACTCCAGGCAGTTGTTGACGGCCTTCGTCTTGCCCTCCGGCGTGTCGAGCGTGAGCACGAGTTCGGCCCGCAGCTTGTCGCGTTCGGCCGTCGTCGCACGCACGTCGCCACGCTCCACGGCTGCGTGGGCTGCGGCCGGACCGTGGCAGTTTTCGCAGCCTTGATGGGCCAGATGCGGCGTCGTGGCCATGCCGGCGAAGCCCCCTTCGAACGGCTCGAACCGCTGCGGTGCCCAGCCCACCACGTGGCACGAGAGGCATTCGGGGTCGCCGTCACGCCTCGGATTCTGCTCCTCCAGCGTCGTCAGGGCCGTGGCGTGCGGGGAGTCTTTCCAGACGTCATAGGCTTCCTGGTGGCAGTCAACGCAGGCCGCGCTGCCGGCAAACCGCCGCCCCGATGGATGACGGAGCGGCGTGAGGCCCAGGCCGGTGAGGCCGAGGGATTCCAGTTGGCTCTGGTAGGTGGCGAGAAGCTTGATCATGTCGGGCGATTCACCCCACCGGGCGTCGAGGGGCACGCGTTGTGAACGAAGAGCGCGGCCATTGGCGGAGAGGGCGATGGCCACGGCGAACATGCCCTTGTGGCCCAGCTCGACGAACCTCCCCTTGGTCGGCAGCACCGGCAACTCGGCCGGTGGCTCGTCGGCGCCGCCCGCCGTCACCACGATGTCGAACTGCGGGTAGGCCGCCGCGAGCTTTCGCGTTTCCTCGGGCGATGCCCAAGAGAGCAGGATCTGGTGCGCGCAGCCCGCCTTCGCCAGGTCGGCGGCGACGTTGCCCAGGGCCTTCGCGGCTGGAACGATCTCGATGGCGTCGTTGCGAACCTGTGCCGCCTCGGCGTCTCCGAGGACGGACGTGATGCCGATCTTCATCCCGCCCGCATTGACCACGCGATACCGCGGGGTGATGTTGGCGTCGAGGCCGAGCAGGCCCACGTTGGCGCTGATGAAAGGCGTGGGCTGATCGCCCACCGGTGCCACCGCCGCCACGAGCTCCTCCGCGGGGAGCCGCAGGTCGCCGGTGCCGAAGCCGACGCCCGCATAGCCCATCTGCCGCAGGCCATCTGCGATCGACTGAAACTTCACCTCGGTCTGGCGGCCGAACCTTTTCACCTGGTTGCCCAGATCGACGGCGAGGACGGGCCAGCCCGCCATCGCGATGGCGCGGAGGAAATTCTGCCGTCGGCTCAGGCCCCCTTTTTGGTTCTCCTTGCCGGTGCAGCCGCAGGGCTCGATGTAGCCGTCGAGTTGCCCGGTGATGACGACGAGGAGATCGGGTTTGGCCCACTCGGCGAACACGACGCCATTCCGTTCGCGGAAGGTCGCGACGGTCGCCTCGTCGACGCCGGCGGCCTGGTCCGGAACAGTGCCCGTCGACTCTGCTGCCGCTGCGGGCAGGCACCACGCGAGCGTTGCCATGGCCGCGAGTGTCAAATGAAGCAGGAAGGTCTTCATACCCGGAGTGTAGACGCCTCCGCCGCCGCGGTGCGACGGCGGTTTACGGCCCGATGACCACGCTCACGGGGATCGTCAGCGGGGCCGCTCCGGGGAGGCCCGTCTCCAGGGTGATGCGGCCGGCCGGTGCCTGGGGCGAGCCGAGGTGATTGGCCGCGGCACTGCCCGGAGGCACGGCGATCTCGATGGGCACCCGGACCACTCCCCCCGCGCCGATCGATTCAGCCGCTCCCACGCTGACCCGCAGCGCGGCCGGCTCGACCTGCACGATCACCGGCTTGACGGCCTCCCGCCGCGGGCCGCGGGCGGTGAGGAAGAGCGTGGTCTTCTTTCCCGCCCGGCCCGACACGGCACCGAGCAAGAGCCGGTGCCGGGCCGCGTCCCAGCCCGGGCCGGCGAACGAGATGTCGCCCACCACCTTCCCTTCGATGGGCAGTTCGGCGACGGTCTCCTCCGGCATCCGAAAGACCATGCGCACCGTCTGCCGCAGGCTGCCGATCGGCACGCCCGCGCGCACGGCCACCGTGAGGGCGAAGCCGCCGGTCGCCCCGGTCTCCGCGGCGATGTCGGCCGCGTCCAACGGCGCCGTCGTCAGTTCGAACCAGTCCTGCGTCGCCTCGTCGACGGCCTTCAGCGAAGCGATCCGCGGCGGCTCCGTGCCATATGTGAAGACCCAGGCGGTGGCCGTGGCCCCCTCCTCGGCCGACACTCGGGGAAACGTGATCATGTCGGGCAGGGCCTTCCACGTGGGCACGACCGTGCCCTCGACCACGAGAGCGATCTCCGGCCGCGCGGGGTCGTTGGTGAGGATCGTGACGTGCTGGCGGAACGGACCCCATGTTCCCTTGCCGCGCCAGGTGACGTTGACGGTGGTCTCCTTCCCCGGAGCGATCGTCTTTGGGGCGGCCGCACCGCCGCCGGTTGTTTCGAAATCGCTGACCGTGCAGGTGCAACTACTCGATCCCGGCGAGAGGACGAGCGGCGCGGAGCCGGTGTTGCGGATCACGAATCCGTGCGATCCCTGCCCTCCGGCGGCGACCGTGCCGAACGCATGCGTGGTGGCCGGCACGTCGGCTTTCGGCAGGGCGGCATCTCCGCGGGGCGCGACGGGTGAAAAATCGCCGGCGGTCCACGGCCGTAGCGTCGCCTCCAGCGAAGCTGAACCGATGCCAATGCTCAGGCCGATGGCCGCGGCCACGGCGGCCACCGCCCAGGCACTGATCCGCCCGACGGCCACAGGATTCCGACTCATCCCCTCAGTATGCCCGCGCGAGCACGCTGCGTCCCGCCACCACCTTGCCGGTCACGATGCACGTGCCAGGATCGTCGTTGTTCTCCAGCGGAATGCAGCGAACCGTCACCTTCAGTGGGTCGAGCATCTCCATCACGGCCGGATCGTCGGCGACGTGCACGTGGGCGAAGCCCGCCTGCGTCGCCGAGCCGTCGCCGGTGCCGAAATACTCGACCACCTCCGCCGCGGAGCCGAGCCGCACGCTGCGGGAGTCGCGGTGGGCCCGGGCCTTCGCGAACAAGCCCCCCTGCATCTCCTCGAGGAGCGCCGGCACCCGGGCGGCGAATTCCCGCAGGGGCACCGCCTCGCGCTCCTTCGGGCCGCGGTCGCGGCGCGACACGCTCACCGTTCCCGCCGCCAGATCGCGCGGGCCGATCTCGACCCGGAGGGGAACCCCCTGCTTGACGTGCTGCCACACCTTGTCGCCGCCGCGGATGTCGCGGGCATCGACCGCGGCCCGCACCGGCTCGCCGGCGAACTGCTGCGCGGCGAGTTCGCGGTCGAGGGCCCGGCA
>JBIIIP010000063.1:0-17323 GCA_044234625.1 Pirellulales bacterium
TGCCTGGAGGGCATCTGCGAACGTCCGGCGATGGGGCATGGGCAGCCCCGTGCCGGGTTGAGACAGTTGACCCTCACCCCGCGCGCACGGAGGCCTCTTCCGCGGACGATCAGATTGCCTGCCTGATCTCCCGCAGTTCGTCCTGCGGGTCGCGGTCGACCGTCGCCTCGCGGCCCGCGCGGCGATACCAATACCGGGCGTTGCCCAAGTCGCCCTCGATCCGGTGGATCACGGCGTGGATCCACGCCGCCGTCGGGTCGGCCTCGTCACGCTGCACGATCGCGTGGGCCTGCTCCCACTCACCGGCGCTGGCCAGATCGATCGCCGCGAGGAGGTCGGCCCGCGTCATGGCGCGATGGCGGCCAGCGCGGGCTCGGTGCCGGCCGCAGCAGCGGTCGCAGCCTCGACGGCCGTAACCGTGTCTTTCTTCCGCCAGCCGGCCGCCACCCAGCCGTCCTTGCGGGCCACGAACTGCTCCATCGGCAGCGGGCCGGCGCCGGCGAGCTGGCCGGGCAGTTTCAGAGGCTCCACGTCAACCGTCTCCTTGAAGATCTTGTTGAAACGCTTCTGCAGGATTCGCCGCAACGACGTCTCGGCGACCGAGAGTTTCTCGCCGCCCCCGGGCACGAAGCCGGGAGGATAGATCTGCACGTCGCCGTCTCGAACGAGGCGGATCTTCCCGGCGGCGGGCTCGATCCGATAGACGGTCCAGATGTCCATTCCAGGAAACTCGCGATCACCCGAGGTATAGCGGCTCCCGCGGACGGTCACCTTCAAGCGATCGTCATCCGCATCGAGCTGCACCGGCAGCCGCTTGGCGAAAGTGATTGACCATGGTGGCTGATCGGCGTCGTTGGCCAGCGACTCCGGCAGCGTGCCGTTGTTCTTCTTGATCTGTTCCTCGACGAATTCCTGCGTGATCGTCCGACCGCCGAGGGTGATCTGGGCCGCGTTGTTGACGAGCGTCTCATGGAGCCGGGCCGTGAGCACCGCGTCGGGGTCGACCGTGGGCGGGGCGCTGAAGGCCGCGATCTGGTCGGTGAGCGCCTTGCGGGCCACGACGGAGAGCTGCGTGTCGCTCGTGTTCATGTGCAGCATTTCGGGATACCATCCCCGCTCCATCAGCGGCCGGCGAAACTTCGTCTGGTAGTCGCGGGCGGCCGTGGCGATCGGTCCCGCCGTCTGCTCCTCGAACTGGCGTCGGACGCGATCCTGGGCGCGTTGTTCGGAAATCGCCTCCGCCTTGGGTCGCACCTCGGCGATCTTCTTGGAGGCCATCTTGCGGATGAATTTCTTGGCGAATTTGCTGCGCACGCCGATCCCGGCGGTCTGGGTGGATGTCGAGGCCGTGGCCCGGGCGGGCTGCGAGGTCACCCGCTGGTCGTCGATGATGATCCGCTTCGCGGCATCGACCTTCGTGATGCCGCGGGTATGCACCGTCACCGGCCCCTTGCTGCTGCGGGTGTCGGAATGGTTCGTGGCGTCGAGCGTGAGATCGACGACCGCCGCCTGGAGCGAGGGCACGAAATCGAGGAGCACGAGTCCCGTAGTATGCCCCATGCCCTGCACGCGGGTGCCGAGCACGACGTCGTTGACCGGCGCATGCTCGTCGACCACGCGGTTCACCGCGACCCCGAGCAGCGATTCGTCGACGTCGAAATACAGATTGGGCTGATTGACGGCGGTTCGGACACGGGCCACCGTCGAGGCGGCCTGCCCGGAAGCCTCGAGCTTCGCCAGTAGCGGCCCGACCGCCGCCAGCGATTCGGTTGTGCCCGCCTCGGCGCCCGCCTTGACCGTCGCGGCGAGTTTCTCCAGCCGCTGATCGAGTATTCCCTGCGCTTCGGGTGCCTTTGCGGCTGCGGCCGCCTCGGCATAGGCAGCGATGGCGCGGCGGACGGCGGCAAATTGCGGCATCTCCAGGCCGGTCTCCTCGGCATCGAGCCGCTCGAACAGCCGGCCGAGCTCAGCCGGATCGGCATTCGCGCCCGACGCGGCCTGCTTCGTCAGGGCCGGCCAGTCGAGATACGCCTTCCAATCGGCGCCGCTGGCGCTGCGGGCCAGGAGGGCGTCGAGCGAGGCGAGAGCCGTCCGCAACTTGCCGGCCGCCTCATTCAGCGTTGCCGCCGACACGGGAGTGAACGTCTCGCCCTTCCCGAGCGGCTGGGCGGCCACGTCGGCCAGATCTGCGGCGACGGCCGGAAGCGGACTCGCACCGAGAATGGCAAAGCAGACGAGGACGGCGGCACGCGGCGCGCAGGACTTGTGGAACGCATTCATGACGGGGGCCGCCTCTCGGATAAGGAAGATGCGAAACTGGCAAAGCGACCGGGAGTGTAGCGATTACGTGGATTTTTCCCACACCAACCTCCGAGTCCACTTTCCCCCCCTGCGTCGAGCGATTTTCGCATTTTTTCTCGGTCACGCCTAAGCGTTTGTGAACGCTCGACTTCGGCGGCTCAGCCGGCGGCGCAACTCCTGAAAAGTCGACGCGACGGGAACGCTCTGCCCCGCCCCCGCCGCTTGCCAATCCAATCCGAGTGCCGTTCAATCGCGGGCTCGTTCGCGACAACGCTGACCAAGGAACTGGTTCGAAAGGGTTCATCATGAACATCGCCTCTCGCGTGCTCGTCCGGCCTGCTCACTTCTTTGCCATCGCCCTGTGTTTCGTCTGCCCGGCTTCCCGGGGCGTCGCGGCCACCCCCGACCGATCGCCGGCCAGCCAGGCGGCGGGCGTGCAATGGGCCGACGACTACGCGTCGGCCGGCGAAATGGCGAAGGCATCGGCGGCGATGCTCCTCGTGTCGGTGGAGCCAGATGCCGGCAATCCAGCCGACGCGGCCGGCCAATGGTTGCAGCGGCCGGACGTGCAGGAGCGGTTCGCCAAGAGCGGCACTCCCTGGGTGTTTTGCCGCGTCGGCATGCAGGCCGGCGGCAGCGAGCTGGTGGCAGACCCCGGCCTCGCGGAGATGCGCCGCGGCCCCGGCGTCTTCGTGGTTGATCACACCCCCGGCCCGCTCTCCGGCCGCATCGTGTCGATCCTGCCCCGGACCGGCGGCAAGTACTACCAGTTCAGCCCATCGCTCATCGCGGAGCTCGCGTCGCTCCCCGGGGGCACGCTCACGCAGCGGTCGATGATCCTCGCCGTGCGGATCCATCCGGAAGGCCCGCAGAGCACGTTCGGCTTCTGCGACCCGATGCTGTGCGAGGAGGCCATGGCCCATTCGGCCCACCAGGCGAGCATCCGCACGCAAGGGCACCACAACTGGGGCATGCGGTCGCAGCGGATCGTGGGCAACGCAGGCGGCGCCGGATCGGCGTCGGAGGTGTGCGCCGAGAGCTGGGAAAACCAGGACCTTCTCGACTCGTGCGTCGATTGCGTGGCCAGCTGGCGGCAGTCGTCCGGCCACTGGAAGGCGGTTCGCAGCCCGCAGTCGGCCTATGGCTACGACATCCGCCGCGGCCCCAATGGCATCTGGTATGCCACCGGGATTTTCCTCGCGCGGTGATCGCCGAACCGTGCCGTGACCGGCGACGTTCCCTGCCGGCCACGGCCTTGTGGCCTACACGGCTTCCGTGGCCGGGAGGATGAAGACCTTGCCGTCGCCGATACGGCCGGTGCGGGCGACGGAGATGATCCGGTCCACGACCTCGTCCACGCGGGCGTCTTCGACCCAGAGCTGGATCTCCACCTTGGGGAGGAAGGCGAGCGAGTATTCACTGTCGCCGTATTGGTCGAGGTAGCTCTTCTGCCGACCGTAGCCCTTCACCTCGCGCACCGTGCAGGCCTCCAGCGGGGCGAACTTGAGCGCCTCGAGCACCCGCTCCGCCAGAAACGGCTTCACGATGGCGATGACTTCCTTCAGATGACTTCCCTCAACTGAAGAAGTTCTCGCCAAACAGGTTCATCGACGGGCGGGTCGTCACCGTGATGTCGCCGTTGACCTGCGTCTGGCAGGCGAGCCGCATCGTCTCCTCGTTGCCGATGTAGGCCAGCGACACGGCCAGCCGCGCCGATTCGAGGACGCCCTTGTGGCTGGTGTTTTCCATGCCCTTGGTGACCAGCACCCGGCAGGAGCCGCAGCTGCCGAAGCCGTGGCAGTTCGCCACCTTGTGGATGCCCGGGTAGAGGCTCACGCCGGCCCGCAGAGCCTCCTTCCGGAGATTCGCCCCGGCCGGAACTTGAATTTCCTTTTTTTCATTGGTGAATGTGATGGTGGGCATCGGAAAACTCTCGATGGCGGGCAGGTGGTCGCCGATACTATTCCGCGACGCCGATACTGTAGCCGGCTCCCGTTTTCCCTTCCAGCAGCACGGCAGACCCATGGCGGAACTCACCAAATACCAGCAGTCGATCGTCAGGAATTACTACGACAATCTCGACACGGCCCTCGTGCAGCGGCTCGGCGAGCAGGTGACCGACCTGTACCTCGCCGAGGGCAAGAAACGGGCGAAGCTGTGGGAGAGCATCGCCAAGTCGCTCACGAAACTGGGGGTCGCGAAGAGCCGCGTCGACCGCCTCGTGGAAGCCGATGACGCCCGCCAACTGGCCAAGCTGTTGCAGGAACTCTGGGCCAAGGATTGACCCCCGGCCGGCCGCGCTCCATCCTGTGTGGCTTCTCCCGTCTCGGAGCCCATGGATGAACCGGTCCTCTGCCCCCGCGTCCGCCCCGGAAGCCGCCGCCCGCACAGCGCTCGTCGACACCCTGCGCTGGAAGAAGTTCCCGGTGCTCGATGACGGCTTCGTGGCGCTGGTCGACGTGATGGGCGACGACGGCTCCGTCGTGCAGGCCGCCCGCGTCAGCTACGGCGAGGGCACGCGGAAGGTCAGCGACGACCGGCAACTGATCCGCTACTTGATGCGGCATGCCCACACGACGCCCTTCGAGATGGCGGAGCTGAAGTTTGTCGTCCGCGTGCCGATGGACTGCTGGCGGCAGTGGATCCGGCACCGCACGGCGAGCGTCAACGAATATTCCACCCGCTACTCGCTGGCCATCGATTCGATGCAGGCCACTGCCGACGACGAGTGGCGCACCCAGGCCACCAGCAACCGGCAGGGCTCGGGCGGATTCGTGCCGGCGGCGGACGGGAAAACGCTGACGCAGTCGGAGACCGACCTGCAGGCCATGGCGCGGCGTGTCTACGAGGAGCGGCTCGGGGCCGGCATCGCCCGCGAGCAGGCCCGCAAGGATCTTCCCCTCTCCACCTACACCGAGGCCTACTGGAAGATCGACCTCCACAATCTCTTCCACTTCCTGGCCCTGCGGATGGACACGCACGCGCAACTGGAGATCCGCCGCTACGCCGAGACGATCGGCCGCGAGATCGTGGCCCCGCTCTTTCCGCTCTGCTGGGAGGCGTTCCTCGATTACCGCGTTGACGCCCTGCGGCTCACGCGGCTCGACCAGGGGGTGATTCGGCGGCTCGCCGAGCAGGGCCGCACGCTCCCCGCCTCGCAGGCCGATTTCCTCGCAGCCCAGGATGCCTCGTGGACCGGCCTGGAGCGATCCCGGGAACGTGACGAGTGCCTGGCCAAGCTCGTCGCGCTGGGCATGGTCAAACAGGCCTGACCGCTCTCATTCTTCATTCCGGAGTGTTCCACATGGATCCCGTCGTCCAAGAACTGCTCACGCTCAACCAGCGGCTTCTCGACGCGATCGCGGCTGGTGATTGGGACACCTACCAGGGCCTCGTCGCGGCCGACATCACCTGCTTCGAGCCGGAGGCCCGCGGCCATCTCGTGGAGGGCATGGCGTTTCACGAGTTTTATTTCCGTCTCGGCGAGGGAAATCCGAAACCGAAGCACCTGACGACGACGATGGTGGCGCCGCACGTGAAGTTGCTGGGAGATGCCGCGGCGCTCGTGGCCTACGTGCGGCTGGTACAGAAGCTCGATGCCGCCGGGAATCCGGTGACGGTCGAGAGCGAGGAAACGCGGATCTGGCAGAAGCGCGGCGGCCGCTGGCAGCACGTGCACTTCCACCGCAGCGTGCCGTGATCATCACTGGGTGCGTTGCAGGCCGATCGCCCCTCGTCCTCCCCTTCGACACAATGCCAACTGGCCCAACCCGGCACGGGGCTGCCCACGCCCCCTCGCGGACGTTCGCCTCAGCCCTCCAGGCTTCGGCTCACTGCATGTCCGCTGCGCTCCCATAGCCCGCTCGGGGGCATGGGCAGCCCCGTGCCTCCTCGATCGAGATATGCGGCGAAGGTCAGCAGGGCTTGCGCACGATTTCGACCTCTTCCCCGGCCTCATACCGCCGGCCACCAGCGGGCAGCGCGATCATGCCATCGGCACCGGCCAGCCCCAGCAGATCCGACGAACCCGTCCAGGGGATGGGCCGTGCCGTGAGGCCTGTGTCGCCGGCCGAAAGCGTGCATGGCAGGTAGACGGGCCGGTCAGGGGCGGCCTTCACCGGCGCGGCGAGGCGGGCCCGCCCGCGCGGCAGATGCCAGCGGTCGCACGGCGCGCCTGAGAGAATCTCGATCGCCGGCCGGGCAAAGAGATCGAAGCACACGAGACTGCTCGCCGGGTTGCCGGGCAGACCGAAGACGAGCGTCGGCGGGGCCTGATCGCGGCGGAGAATGCCGAAGAACACGGGCTTGCCCGGCTTGAGCCGCACCTTGTGAAACACCTTCTCCACTCCGCACAGCCGAAACACCTCTGGCACGAGATCCAGGTCGCCCGCGGAAACTCCGCCGGAGAGCACGAGCACGTCGGCCGCGAGCCCCTGCGCCACGGCGGCCCGGATGGCCTCCTGGCGGTCGGGGGCGATGCCGAGCGGGATCGCCTCGGCGGCCATTTCCGCCACTGCGGCCGCGATCATCGGGCCATTCGAGTTGCGGGTCTGGCCGAAGGCCGGCACCGTGTCGCACGGCACGAGTTCGCTGCCCGTCGAGAGGATCGCCACCCGCACCCGAGGCGCCGCAACCACGTGCGTGGCGCCGGCTTCCGCCGCCAGGCCGATCTCGGCGGGCCCAAGCAGCATGCCGGGCCGCAGCACCTCCTGCCCGTCGCGGAAGGCGGCACCCCGGCGGGCGATGTGCTGGCCCGGTCGAAATCGGTCGTCGCGGAGCCGCACGCTCCTGCCCGCGTGGACGCCGCGGGTGTCGTCGATCGCGCACTCGACGGGAATGACGGAGTCGGCGCCGCGCGGCAATGGCGCGCCTGTCATGATCCGGGCGCACGTGCCGGGCCTGATCTCGAGTGTCGTCACATCGCCGGCGGCCAAGTCGACGACCACCTCCAGTTCGGTGATGCCGGCCGCCGCGACGTCCGCCCCGCGGACCGCGAAGCCGTCCATCATCGCCCGATCCCAGGGGGGCGAATCGACGTCCGCTGCCACCGCGGCCGCGAGCCGCCGTCCGCGGGCGTCGAGAAGCCGCATCCGCCGCGGCGGCAATGCCGCCGCCGTGCGCTCGATCAAGGTGATGGCTTCAGCGAGCTCGATCATGGCCGCGTGCGGAGAAACGCCCGCAGCAGGTCATAGCCGGCCGGCGTCAGGAAGCTCTCCGGATGAAACTGCACACCGTAGACCGGCAGCGTCTGGTGGCGGATCGCCATGATCTCCCGCGAGCCGTCCGGCGCGGCCGCCCAGGCATCGACTTCGAACTCGCGCGGCAGCGTGGGCGGGTCGATGACGAGGCTGTGATACCGCGTGGCCTCGATCGGGCTCGGCAGCCCGGCAAACAGTCCCTTGCCCGTGTGCTCGATGCGATCGACCTTGCCGTGCATCAGCTGCTTGGCCCGCACGATCTTTCCGCCGAACACCTGCCCGATCGACTGGTGGCCCAGGCAGACGCCCAGGATCGGCATCCGGCCGGCGAAGCGGCGCACGGTATCGCAGGAGACCCCCGCCTCATCGGGCGTGCACGGTCCGGGTGAGATCACCAGATGGCTCGGCGCCTTCGCGGCGATCTCGTCGCCGGTGATCTCGTCGTTGCGATGCACCTCGATCGGGACATCGGCCGCGATCTCGCCGAACCGCTGCACGAGGTTCCAGGTGAAGGAATCGTAGTTGTCGATGAGGAGGAGCATGCGACGGTAAAGCCCAACGGACTGGTGTCACTCCAACAGCGTGCTCGGGTGCCCCTCGCGATCGACCAGCGGCATGACGTGGGGCTTGTAGATCTGCGTGTAGGCCTCGGCCAGGCGGTGCGCGTCAAGGGCCTCCTGCGACTGCCAGTGCTCGACGAGCGTGAACCGCCTCGGATCCGCGGTCGAGTGATACACGTCGAACCGCAGGCAGCCCGGCTCAGCCCGGCTCTTCCGCATCGCGGCGGCGAGGTGATCGCGAATCATCGGCACATCGGCGGGGTCTTTGGCCGTCAGGAGCACGTTCAGGCAGATCATGGCGGGCATCCGCGGGGAGGAAGACACGACGTCCTACTCTACCAGCACGATCCCCGGCCCGTCGTGCGGCTCGCGGCGGCGGCGGGCGAGGACGCGGAGGTACGGAGGCAGATAGGACGCCCGGTGGGCGAACGAGCCGGCCGCGGCGTGGGGCCGCGTGTGGTCGGGCTCGCAGACGTCCTCGATCGAGAAGCCGGCCGCGCAGATGCCCCCCAGCAGCGACGCGAGGGAGTGGACGAATTCGTGCGTGCCCGTCTCCCGGAGCCGCGAGGCGGGGGCCGGCGGCAGCGGCTCGGCAGCGGACTGCGGGTGCTCGAGCTCGTAGCGGCCCGATGCGGCCGGCGCGGTCGATGCCTGCAGACTGGCGGGAGCCTTGTGCTGGCTGACGTACAGCCCCCCCGGCTTCGTCACCCGCGCCACCTCGCGAAACACGCGGGCGACGTCGGGCACGTAGCAGGTGCTCACCGGATGGATGACGAGGTCGTATCGGCCATGGGCGAGCATCGAGAGGTCGTCCATCGACGCTTGCAGGATCTCGAAGTCGATCCGCCGCTCGCGGGCCACCTGCCTGTCGAGTTCGAGCATCGCCGGCGAGAGGTCGACCACCGTCACCCGCGCCCCGGCCGCCGCATAGAGCGGCCCGTGCTTCCCGCCGCCGGCGGCGAGGCAGAGCACGTGCATGCCGTCGAGCCGCGCCGGCAGCCAGGAACGGCCACCGGCGCCGAGCCAGGCCCGCGGGTCGGCGAAGGCCTCGTCGACCGCGGGCTGCGCGAGGGCCGCCCGTCGCTCTGCCAGCCGATCCCAGGCCCGTGCGTTGTGCTCGAGCACGGAGCGGTGGATGTGGGCGGCAGACGGGTTCATGTCGCCGGCTTCACCAGGCCCCGACGATGCATCACCTCCACGGGCGGCCCGGGAACCCACCGCTTGCGCCGCGGGTCGAAGACGGCTGGCACGAGCGTCGGCTCTCCCGTCTTGGGGTTGGCGACCGCGTTGCCGGCGAGCGGAAGCGTGAACACCTCGCCGCTCTTCCGGCACACGTAGCGGATGTGCGGGATCGATGCCTCGTCCACCTCCGGCGCGCGGGGCGGAAACAGCAACGGAGACAACAGCCAGGCCGCGACCGCCAAGCCGGCGGCCGCAGTCCACACACGCAGGTCTTTCATGTTCTTGATCCTTTCCGTGCCGCTGTTTATTCCAGGTCGTAGAGGGCGTCTGCCTGCGCCGCAACGGCCGGATCGCCGTCGCAGACGATGCCGACCTTGTGAAACTCCATCTGCGGCAGCTGTTCGGGCGCCGTGTAGGGACCCGCCCGGAACTTCCATGGGTAGGCCTCCACATGGCCGTCCAGGAAGACGACGTTCGCCTGATCGCCTCCATGCCGGAAATGGACCGCGGGGTCGGAATCGCTGGGCTTGAGCAGGCCGCCGAGGTTCTCGCGAAGTTTGTAGGGGGGCGCGTAATAGATGATCGCGCTTTCGGCAAACGCGATCGTGCGCTGCGTCTCCGCCACCTTGCCGATCAGGTACTGTTTGCAGCGGCTGCGGAGCTTCGGCTCGTACGTCGGCGGCAGCCAATCCCACTCGGTGCCCGGCGCGAGCGAAAGGTTGTAATCAAACCCGGTCGCCACGGTGCCGTACCGCACCTGCTCGACCGCCCCGGGCCCGAAGTTCGGACACTGGTAGGCCTGCACGTTGCCCTCCATGAACGGAGCCAGCGTGCCCCCCGCGAACGAGAGCCGATCGGCGAGATTCGGTTGGTTTTCATCGACCTCGCCGAACCAATAGCGGCTCTTGCCGAGATAGGGGTTGTTCCACGGGTTGGCGATCGTGTCGGCGATCCGCGCGTCGTCGTCCACCTTGAACGGCGGCAGTTTGCCGTTGTTCGCGCTCACATAGCTTTGAACCGCGATGCCCAGCTGCCGCAGATTGCTGCCGCAGGTGGACCGCCGCGCCGCTTCCCGGGCTCCTTGAACGGCCGGCAGCAGCAGCCCGACGAGCAGGCTGATGACCGAAACCACCACGAGCAACTCCACGAGCGAAAAACCGCCCCGGCATCGTCCCCGCGCCGCCGGTGATGCCACGCCTGCCTGCATGCCAAATCCTCCCTGCGAAACCCATCGCGCACCACGGCCTGCGCACGCAGCCGCGCGTGGCGTGTCGATGGGGACGCTCCGAGACCGAAACAGATCTGCGGCCCGCACGCGCGAACCGTGCTTGCCGCCCCGCCCGCGCAGGTCGGCATGCTCATGAACGCTGGTAGGTCTTCTGACTCCCAGGCTCGGCCGGCTGCATGCCTTCTCGCGGCGACGCGTCGAAACGCGGGCCGCAATGGCTGGAAACAGCCGGCCTCGACGCCTGGTCACAGCGGCGGGGCCGTCCCGGAATCACACCGGAGTTCCCTGTTTGCCCGTGGAAAAAAGAATTTTTCTCCGGGCCACCAGATTCAGCGGCGGAGTCTACGGGTTGTGCCGGCGCTGTCAAGCAAACCGGGCTCGCGTCGCACAACCGTCAAGGTTTACCAGCCGTGGGCCGGATGTGGAAAACCCTGCCGGTTGTGGAATCGGTGCGCATGAAGGGCTGACGGTTGCGCGGCGCGGCGCGGCATCGTGCGCACACCTTGCGAATGCCTCACGGTTTGCCCACGCGTCACCACGCGAAACACGTCGAAAAATAACCGGAGCATGCTCAAGCCGCTTTCGCCAAGTCGCCGATAGCCCACGTGTCCCCCGGGGCATCACTGTGCCCGTCGGGCAACCAGGGGGCGGCAGCAACCTGCGATCGCTTCGAGTCACGGAATGGCTCGACAGGCCTGCCGCAGATTAGTTCGTGGATCACTACCTCGGGGTGCGAGCCTCGCGAACGGGACGAAACACTCTCGCGTGATCCGCCAGCAAAGGAGATGTGGCTCGATGAAGCGTATGTTGTTCCTCGGTGCGCTGGTTCTCAGCGTCACCATTTGTAGCCAGTCCTTCGGTTTCGAGCTCCTTGATCGGATGCTCGGCCACAAGGGCTGTGCCTCGTGCTGTGAGCCCGGCTGCGACGCCGGTGCTGGTTGCTGTGAGCCCGGCTGCGACGCCGGCAGCAACGGTTGCTGTGAGCCGGCCTGTGGGGCTGGCAATGGGTGCTGCGAGCCGGCGTGCGACGCCGGTGCTGGCTGCTGCGAGCCGAGCTGCGGTGCGAATTCTTGCTGTGGCACCCGCTGCCGCAAGAAGCATGACCTTTTCGGCGGGCTGAAGGGCCTGTTCGAGAAGTGCAAGGCGAAGCACCGTGGCTGCTGCGGCGATAGCTGCTGCGGCGAGCCCGACTGTGGCGCTGGCAACGGCTGCTGCGAGCCCGCCTGTGGCGCCGGCAACGGCTGCTGCGAGCCGGCCTGTGGTGCTGGCAACGGCTGCTGCGAGCCCGCCTGTGGCGCCGGCAACGGCTGCTGCGAGCCGGCCTGCGACGCCGGTGCTGGCTGCTGCGAGCCGAGCTGCGGTGCGGCTTCGTGCTGCGGTGCCCGGAAGTGCCGGGGCACTCCGATCCTGGACCTCCTCCGCGCCATCCATGACGCGAAGAAGTGCCGGCGGAGCTGCTGCGGCGACAGCTGCTGCGGTGAGCCCGATTGCGGTGCTGGCTGCTGCGAGCCCGCCTGCGGGGCTGCCGGCAACGGCTGCTGCGAGCCGGCGTGCGGTGCCGGTGCGGTTGAGGCGGCTCCTGCCGCTCCGACCCCCGATGCCTCGGCGTCGAAGGTTGCTCCGGGCCGCGTGATCGCGGTCAGCCGGACCACGTCTGTCAAGTGATCGAAGGGTAGTAGGTCGAACGGAGATCTGTTGCCCGACTTCGGCCAGTGAGCTCCGCCCGGGAGGAAACTCCCGGGCGGAGTTTTTTTGTCGGTTGCAGACCCGGTGCTGACCCTCTTTCCCCGCTCACCGCGAAAGCACGTCGTGCGGCAGACCCTGCCGGGCGACCCGGCCGCCCACCAGCTCCACCGCCCAGGTCGCCACGCGCCGCGCGAAGCCGTGGTCGTGGGTCACCACCACCATCGTCTGGCCCGACTTCGCGAGGTCGGCGATTACGTCGGTCACCTCGGCCGTCATCGCCGGATCGAGGGCGCTCGTCGGCTCGTCGAAGAGCACCACCCGCGGGTTCATCGCCAGCGCCCGGGCGATCGCCACCCGCTGCTGCTGGCCCCCCGAGAGCGTGGCCGGCCGCGCCGCCGCATGGGCCTTCATGCCCACGCGGTCGAGCAGTTCCAGGGCCCGGGCCCGCGCCGCGTCGGCGGCCTCGCGGCGCACCACGCGCGGCCCGAGCGCCACGTTGTCGACCGCGGCCAGGTTGCCGAAGAGGTTGAACTGCTGAAACACCATCCCCACGTCGCGCCGCAGCCCCTCCAGAAACCGCGGCGGATGCGCACCGGGCGCGAGGGCGTGCCCGGCAATCTCGATCGCACCGGTCTCGAATGTCTCCAGGCCGTTGAGGCACCGCAGCAGCGTGCTCTTGCCGCTCCCCGACGGCCCCACGAGCACGGTCACCCCCTGCTCTGCCCCGACGAAGCTCACGCCTTCGAGCACCCGGCCGCCGGGCCACGATTTCGACACGTTGTCGACCGTGATCATGCGGGCTTCTCCAGGCGGCGCTCGAACCACCGCGACGCGATCGACAGCGGCCAGCTCATGGCGAGGTAGAGGATCGCCGTGACGACCGCCAGTTCCACGATCCGGCCCGTCGAGAGGGCGAGCACACTGTAGCGTTTCGTGAGCTCGATCACGGTGATCGCCGAACACACGCTCGTGTCCTTGAAGAGCGCGATGAAATCGCTCGTCACGGGGGGCATCACGATGCGCACGGCCTGCGGCACGACCACGTGCCGCAGCGCCTGCCAGGTGGAGAGCCCAAGCGAGAGCGCGGCCTCAAACTGCCCGCGCGGCACGGCCTTGAGGCCGGCCCGGTAGATTTCCGACTCATACGCCGAGTAGTTGAGGGCCAGCCCGATGACGGCCGCCGCGAGGGCCGGCAGGGCCAGGCCGATCTTCGGCAGCAGGAAGAAGATCGCGTAGAGCTGGAGCATGAGCGGCGTGCCGCGGAGCACCTCCACGTAGGCGGCGAGCACGGGCCGGCACCATCCCGGGCCGTACAGCCGGCCGATCGCCACCGCCAAGCCGATCGCGATCGCCAACGGAAACGACACGGCCGACAGCAGCACCGTCATCCCGGCTGACGAGAGCAGGAGGGGCGCCGTGTCGCGCACGAGATCGGCCAGCGTGCGCGGCGGCGCCGGCGGGATCTCCGTGGCATCCCGCAGCCAGAGCATCTGCTGGCGGCCGGCCAGGTCCCAGCGGTCGTAGAGTTCCTCGAGCTTGCCGCTGGCGATCAGCCGACCGATCGCCGCGTCGATCGCCGCCGAGAGCCGCGGCGTGTCTCGTGCCGTGAGGATCGCGTAGTGGCCGCCCGCAAAAGGCCTTCCCACGGCCCGCAGGTCGGCGAAGCGGTCGGCGTAGAAACTGAAGATGCAGTCGTCCATGACGGCTGCATCGAGCACCCCGGTGCGCAGTTGCTCGAGCGAATCGATCGTGCCGTCATAGCCGATCACGTCGATGTCGAGATCGGTCCGCCCGCGCATCACCGCCTCCGCCGCCGACCCCGTGAGCACGCCCACCCGCCAGCGGCCGCGGGGGCCCGGCGCCGCGAGCCGCTCGAACGAATCGAGCGGCCCGTCGCGGCGCGTCAGCAGTTGCAGGGCGTAGGCGAAGTAGGGACGCGAGCAGTGGTAGTCGCGGCATCGCTCCGGCGTGGCCTCGATGCCGTTGATCACGCAATCGGCGGTGCGGCCGAGCAGCAGCGGCAGCCGGTCCCACTGCCCCTGCTGGAAGCGGGCCCGCACGCCGAGTTCGGCGGCGAGCAGTTCGGCCAGTTCCACCTCGAACCCGCGGAGCGTGCCGGGGGCCTCGGGATCGGGGAACACATGCGGGCCGCCCCCTTCCTGGTCGGCGGCCCAGATCAGCTCACCGCGGTCGAGAATCCCGTCGAGTTCGGCAGCCGGCAGATCGGCGGCACCGACGGCGATGCCGAGCAGCGTTGCCAGGGAGAACGCCGCCTGCATGCCGGTCATGCCTTCCTGCTCCGCAGCCGACCCAGGCCGCCAGCCGGTTCGTCGAGCCGCGCGGCGAGCGCGTCGGCTTCCTCTCCGAGCCGGTCGCCGGTATCGACGAACCGCTGAATTGTTTCCGCGGCGGAGGCGAAGTCAACGAGCAGCGGATCGACGAGCCGCGCGGATGGCAGCCGCGCCATGAGCGCGGCGATGTCGCGGTGCAGGCCCATCCGCACCCACGCGAACAGCGCCCACCGCAAGACGACCCCCCAGAGGATGATCCACACGAGCGACTCCTCCAGAAACGCCGTGCCATCCACCGGCCGCCCCTGCCAGAGGTGACCGTAAAAATAGTTCCAGCCGGCCCGCACCAGCACGAGCACGAGCAGCGCCGTGAAGAGCCCCTCGAACACCCAGCGAAACACCGGCCCGTCGATCCGTCCGCGGCGCTCGGCCACGAGCCGTTCGATGCCCGATGCCAGCCAGCGGCCGGTCCGCTCGAGCAGCGCGCCCACGGTGACGCCCGTGCGGGCCTCGTCGAGCCGGGCCCGGCCCACGAGCGGCTCCGCGATCTTCGCCCGCGCGGCGAGGCCCACGAGCACGCTCCGCGACTGCTCCACGTCGGCTGCGGTGAGCCCGAGCTCCTCCACCGCCTGCCACGTGCCCTGCCCGCCGCCGGAATAGTCCGGCGCGTGCCCGGCCAGCAGCCTGCCGATGAGGCCGCCCCCCGGACGGATCCGTGTCCAGAAAGAGCCGATCGCGGCTACGGTGTGGAGAAACATCGCGAATGGCCCGCCATGCCAGCGGTCGACCACCTCGTCGGTGAGAAGCCGCTGCCAGGCGGAGCGGTTGGTCTGCAGCTTGTCTTCGATTGCGCGGGCCAAGATTCCCTCCAGTCGCGCGCGTTCCCCGGCCACGCCCTCCGCCAGCCGCCGGGCAGGCTCGCGGCACGGGTCGATCTCGGCGCGTGCCATCCGCAGAAACCACGCCGCCAGGTCGAGCGCGCCGGTGCGGCGGACGCGGCGGGCGGCGCGGCCGACCAACTCCTCGTCGATCGCGGCGATCAGCTCTTGGAAGCCGGGCTCCGGCGCCAGGCCGGCCGCGGCCCGCTTGGCCGCCTCGCGGGCGTCGAGCCGGAAGATTCTCGGCACGGCAAACCCCTGCGCGTCGAGTTCGCGGCGCCAGTCGTCGCGGATGTCGGGGTCTCTGGAGGCGTGCGTCTGCACGAACAAGAGGGGCCGACCCGGGGCGAAGGCCCGGAGCTCGCGGGCCACGATCCACGAGCGGTATTTTTGCGCGGTGGCCACGAGCAGGAGCACGTCGCAGGCCGGCAGCACCGCGGCCAGCATGTCGCGGTTGCAGTTGGCGTCGCTCGGCCGTGGCGTGTGGTCGGCATCGCCGGCGCCTTCCTCGGCCTGCGTGTCGGGATCGGGGCAGTCGATGAGCACGATGTTGGCCACGGCCGGCGCGTCGCTGCGCACGAGCCGCGCCTGCATGGCCTCGATCGGCAGCCACGAGCAATCGACGTCGTCCGCGACGACCACGATCGGCGTCGTCGTGGTGGGCCGGGCGGCGTCGCTGGCGAGAGTCACTTCGCGGCCGGCCAACGCGTTGACGAGCGTGCTCTTGCCGGTGCCCGTGCCGCCGATCACGCCCACGACGAGCATCCGCGACAGTTCGCGGCGCGTGCGGTCGAGCCGCGGCGCGATCCGTTCCCACTCGCCGCGGAGCCGGCGGGCCGGCGGCCACTCGGGCACCGCCCCCGTCCACCGGCCGAGCGACTCCACGAGTTCGTCGAACCCGGTGAAGTCGCCGCCATCGATCGCGGACGGAGCATCGGCGGCACCTGGAGCAAGGGGTTCGTTCATCGGGCCATCTCCCGGCCGCATTCGTAGAGCAGCCGCCGTGCCCGGGCGACCTCGGGACGCGCTGCGGCATCGGCGCGGCGATCGATTTCGTCGAGTCGGTCGCCGAGCACCACGTCGTGGATCGTTTCGGCGAGCACGCGGCCGCGTTCCGCCGACCAGCCGGCAAACAGGGTTTCGATGAGGGGCTTGAGCCCCGCCACGGTGAGGCCGAGGGCGCCCTCGCCGGCGAGCGTGGCGGCCGTGCCCACCACCACGTCGCCGACGTGGTGCACGAGCGTGGTCAGGCCGCCGGCCGTGGCCGCGGCAGCCGGCACCGCCGCGGCGCCGGCGAGCCCGAGGGCGACGGTGATCGCCGGTCGGGCCACCGCACCGACGTTCAGCCCGGCGAGGATCAGCTGAACCATCTGCGGATTGTCTCGCGCGAAGCGGTCGAGCTTCTCCCGCGCGAAGGTGCGGTAGGCGTCGGACACGATCGGCAGGGCCGCATGCCGCCGCTCCAGGTCGGCATACCAGGCGGCCCGATCGGCGTTCACGAGGCGCTCCTCGAGCAGCGCCGCGAGCCGGGGCTGCGTGCGACACACCTGGTCGAGCCGATCGACGAAGTCGCCGAGCGCCTGCTTGAGCGCCGCGAGTTCAACGGCCGCAAAGTCGTCGCGCTTCTCCTCCTCGGAGCGGATCAGGCCGGCGCGGCGCGCGACCCACCGCACGCCGTGGCCGGCCACGTTGTAGACGCGGCTCACGGCCAAGTCGAAGCCCGACCGCCGCGGCTGGAGCCACTCCCACACCTCGTTCCACACGATCTCGCGCGGCGCCGTGGGCATTTCCACGCGCACACGCGTCTCGTCGGTGAGCAGCCGCCGGGCATCGTGCCACTCGCGGGCCGTCTTCTCGAACCCGTCGAGCCACCGCCCCGCGCCTTGTTGCGGATCGAGCACAACGCGGAAGGCGCCCTCCATCGACCGGCGCTTGATGCGGTCGAAATCGCAATCGGTGAGCCGGCGCGGGAGGTCGATGGCGGCGGCATCCGGCGTGA